>JAPLJZ010000245.1 GCA_026388335.1 Deltaproteobacteria bacterium | reverse complement strand
TTGCATTCCTCTATAGGCTATCAGCCTCCCTGTGAGTATGAAAAAATGCTGACCTTAACCCAAAACCCCTGTCAGGATACTCTAATTGTTTGGCCCTGATCTGTGCAACCAAAGGGGTTCACTCCATCCCATAAAAAAAATTAGTTTCCTCTTTGTGGGTTTGTTATTGACAGTTTGTTCAATTTATTCCGGAGAGAAATTATCGATAATCTATTTTGCCCTATGTTTTGCGGTTATGTCTTTCTTGGATTTCAGGAAAATGAAGCCATTTATATTGAGCATTATCTCACTCATTGTAATTATATTTTTGATAAAAGAGTATTTAATCGTTGGGACATATTTCCGTTCTATCGAGAGGGTTTTTCATTGGCAGAGCTATTTTGGTGGTTTTGTATCAAGAATTGATGGATGGCGATCTGTGTTTGATGCAGGCTTTCCGTATTTTTTGACCGGTGTGGGTAAGGGCGGCTTACATCACATCTTTGAGGAAGCTCACAACAATTATATTAAATTATTATTTGAATCGGGAATCTTAGGATTGATTTCTTTTGTCTGGTTGCTTGTATCCATAGGGTTATTGTGCATCAGGATATTCAGGCATGGACATGATGTCATAGACAAGGTTATTGGCAGTGCAACGCTTTGTTGCTTAGTTAGTATTTGTGTAGCTGCGATTGTTCAAGATGCATTCAAGCCGGTTTTATTAAATTCTATGTTCTGGGTATTTATTGGTATAGCGGCAGCAGATGATGGGATTCGTAAAGGAGATTTAATGAAACAGGACAAAAATGACGATATTTTACAGAAGGTGGAAGGGAAAATTAATGTTTTTGACTTCCTCAATGTGTTTTTGAAATATAAAAAATTAATTATGATGATAGTTTTAATCGCGGGATCAACCTCTGCAATTTATTATCTGATTCTCAAAGATCATTCTCTTTCCACTTTTCACAAGGTTATGTATCGTTCAGAAAGTGTCCTTTTGATAAAGCCAAGTAATCAAAATAATATTGACGGTACTAATTTGGAAAGTATGGTCTTAAGGATAAAGAGTGATGCAATACTCAAAGGTGTCTTTTCGAAATTTCATACGCAAAACAGTGAATTCAGAAACATTCAATATGAGACTTTCTCTAAGATGTTTAGGTGTGATGTGGTAAACATAGATGCTAACAAAAGCGGCTTTAGAATATCTATGGAGACAGCAGATCCTCAATTATCGCAAAATATACTAATCTGCTTTATATCGGAGCTGAGCAATTATCTAAAAGATAATACCGTGGAATCGTTGGAATCGAAAAAGTCCTTCCTCCGCCACAATTATGAAATATCGAGTGATATTAACAAAAAACAGCATTATGCTGATCAGATTATTTTTATTGACAAACAAATTAATGATATCAAGGCCCAAAATTACTATATATTTGAAGTATGGAGCCAACCTTCCGCGCCTAAAGAATACTATCAAGGATCAAAATCCGCAAATCCCATATTGTTGATCGGATTTATCATTTTTTTATCGTTGATATTATCAATAACATTCGCTTTTTTCTTGGAATACCTCCATAATTTGAGAGAGAAAGAGCCGGAGAAACTGCGGCACTTGAAACAGTAATACGTTTCAGAGATCGAAAATATTGGTAGACTTCCCTGATTTAATTCATTCCACGATCTGATGATAAAATCTTTCATCGACCGCAACGGTTTACCATTGATGGTTGCATTGCTTATCCTGCTGATCAGCATTTCTCCGCGGATTCCTTTGCCCATTCACATTCCAAAACGGTCATTTGATTTGCGTTTTGAAGATATTTTTCTTTTGATCATTATTCCCATTTGGTGTTGGCTGCTTTGTCTTCGTCCCAGAATTTATCTTCCGCCATTATCGCTGCCAATATTTTTTTATAGCTTAATAATTACAATAACAACTTTATGGGCGTTGCTTTGTCAATACACGGTGTGGGATCGTGCTTTAGTATATGTCCTTAAGGAATTTCAGTATTTTATAATGTTTATTCTTGTTGCTAACTGTATCCGGAATCGGCAGGACCTGAAAAAAGCAGGTCTGCTGATTATATATGTAGGACTGGTAAGTGTTGCATGGGCAATTTACCAGTTATTGTCAGGAAGTGAATCGATGATATTCAATGTTCAGGCGCTGGAAGGTTATTACCGCCATGAAAGACTCACGACTCATTATGGAATTGGACTCATGGGTGAGGTATCTCCTTTAACAGTTGCCGCTTATTTTTCCTTAATGTCTTTTTTAGCATATAGCTTTTATCTTTTTTATTCCCGGCGCCCCTTAACGAAGCTTTTCTTTTTGATGACAGGATTATCATTTACAGTGTGTTCCATTTTGTCCGGGGAAAAAATTGCCCTGCTATTTTTTGCAGTTTGTATTGCCGTCTTATCTTGCCTGGAATTCAGAAAAATGAAGGGTTTAATTGTCAGCATCGCGATGTTGATAATTTTAATGGTGATAGTAAGGCCTTTTATCGAGGGCACTTCTTATGCTCATGTTGATCGTGTATTTCAAGTGCGTGGTTATATTGACGGTATTTGGGACAGAATAAATAATGTTGCATGGGGATCGTTTATCTATGTCGGGTTTCAGCATTTTTTTACAGGTGTGGGCAAGGGCGGTTTCCATCATGTGTTTGAAGAAGCTCATAACCAATATATAAAGGTTTTTTTTGAATCAGGAGTTTTTGGTCTACTATCTTTCGTGTTCCTGCTTGGGGCGGCAGGATCAATGTGCATTAAAGTGTTCAGGCAGGCAAGGGATGAGATGGGGAAGGTAATAAGCAGCACGGCTCTTTGCTGCCTCGTAGGATTAAGTATTGCGGCAGTTGTTCAGGATGCCTTTAAGCCGGTTCTTCCGAGTGAACTATTTTGGATATTCATGGGGATGACGGCGGCGATTTATGGCATCGAAACTAACGATAGTGGTTCATTGGTAAGTGGGGGCGATAATGGAGAAAGACGAAAATAAGAATGGCTTACAGAAAAAGGAAGGCAGGATTGATGCGTTTGATTTTTTTATTGTCATACTTAAGCATAAAAAATTAATTTTGACTGTTGTTATCGTCGCCGGTTTGATTACTGCCCTGTATGGCCTGTTCCTCAAAAAGAACAACCCGCTACCCCCGCCAGCCTCGATGTATCGTTCTGATTGCGATCTTATAATAAATGTCAGCAACAATCATAGTGTATTAAATTTAAATGCGGTCCTTATGGCCGAAATAGCTAAAAGTGATCTGATTCGAAAGCGTACCTTCTTGAAATGCCAACAGGTGGGGAAAAAGTATTTTGATAATATGACATATGAGACGTTCAGTGAAATTCTAAAGTTTGAGTCAGACAGTGCAAAACAGATCTTGACGGTAACGGTGACGTCAAAAGATGCCCAATCATCTCAGAATATACTGAGTTGCTTCGTTTCACAACTCAGTGATGTTTTGAAGGATGACGACATTGAACCGTTGGAAGCGAAAAGATCTTACCTCCGTAACAAATATCAGATGTCAAAGGACTCATATCAAAAAAAGTTGTTTTTAGATCGACTCGTTGTTGTTGATGACCAAATCTTTACAATTAAGAATATGAAATATTATTACTATGGGGCAATAAAATCCTCACCAGTTCCCCAGGTTCAATCTCAAAGCGCCAAGTGGACAAATCCGATTCAGGGTGCCAAGCCGGTTAGTCTGGTCTTGTTGTCTGTAATTGCCATGTTTATAGCCCTTTTGGTATCGATAACCCTTGCCTTTCTTCTGGAGTACTTTCAAAATTTGAAAGCGGCAGCACCGCAAAAACTGCGGGCTATGGAAAAATTATTGAGCTTCAGGAACCGAGATTAACAGGTTATTCATTGAAAATCTGGTTTACGGAAATCGGTGAGCCACTGCCCTTAGAGAGAGATGTCCGTCTTTATCGTTATGGTATGCTGACGCGGTCCCTGGCTCGGTTCGGTCATGAAGTATCCTGGTGGACATCCGGTTTTTCTCACACATCAAGAACACAAATTTCAGATAAAGATGAAGATGTCAGGCATGAAGATGTTATGCTCCGCATCCTTAAAGGACCAGGATATAAAAGAAGTGTTTCTTTTGCAAGGGTTATACATCAACGGCATTTTGCCAGGAGGTTTTATTCTTTCGCGTATAACAATGAAACTCCTGATGTGATCGTTACGCCGGTTCCGACTTTAGAGGTGGCTAAAAAGGCTGTCTTATTTGGTAAGCGGAAGCAGATACCTGTAATTGTGGATATTCGAGACGAATGGCCGGATGAGTTTGTTGACTTAGCTCCCCAGGCGCTCCGTCCCATCGCACGATTATTGCTGTTTCCCTATTTCAGAATGATGACATACATATGTAAAAACGCGACAGGTATCATTGGCGTATCAAAAAGCTTTCAAATGTATGGACTTTCTTTTGCCGAGCGCAAAGCGGGGAAATACGATGGGGTTTTTCCTATTGGCTATAGCGGCGAAAGGTCAGTTGATCGAAGCAAGATTGAAGAGGCAAAAAGTTGGTGGGTTTCACAAGGCATAAGTCCTCATGCCTTCGTTTGTTGTTTTTTTGGGACGGTAGGCAATTTTTTTAATCTGGAAGTAGTTATTAATGCCGCGAAAAAACTCAGCAACAAATTAAAAATTCAAGTCGTAATTTGCGGAAATGGCAGTAGGTTAGATTATTATAAAAAAATGGCGGCTGATGAAAAATCTATTTTTTTCCCTGGATGGGTTGATGAGCCAAGGATTATGGCTTTAATGGAACTTTCAAATGTGGGCCTTGCACCATATGCAGCAAAAACCCGGATGTCATTACCGAACAAACCTTTTGAATATTTTGCCGGTGGTTTGCCCGTTGTCTCAAGCATCCAGGGAGAATTAAAACAGCTTCTTGAAAAACACCAGTGTGGCCGAACATACAATCCTGAATCTGCCGATGAGCTTGCTTCCATATTAACTGAACTTAATTCTTCTGCAACCCTTTGTCGGGAAATGGGCAATAGGGCCAGAAATTTATTGAATCAAGAGTTTTCGATAGCGAGGATCACCGATTCTTTTAATAGCTACTTATTAGAGGTAGTTGAAGGCTTCAAAAATCAACATTAAGTAAATAAGTGAATTATTATCATTCAATAACGGAAATTCCAGGACAGAAGGCAAGTGAAGAACAGATAGCGCGTATCTATCATCGCTATCGGTTTGCCAAAGAGTTTGCGAAAGCAAAGGATGTCTTGGAAATTGCCTGCGGCAGCGGTATCGGGTTGGGATTCTTAGCTGGTATTGCGAGGTCCATTGTTGGTGGTGATATTGATAGAACAAACGTAAAAATTGCTTCTGGCATTTATAAAGGCACGTCCATCCAGATAAAGGAAATGGACGCGCATAAATTACCTTTTGAGGATAAATCCTTTGATCTTGTTTTATTATTCGAAGCTATTTACTATTTAGAAAGCCCTCAAGATTTTTTAAAAGAAGCGGCAAGGGTCCTCCGCTCTGATGGGCGTTTAATCATTTGTACTGTGAATAAAGATTGGATAGATTTTCATCCCTCCCAGTATAGTAATACTTATTTTTCCTTGCCGGAATTGAATAATCTCTTGAATCTCGATTTTAGGGAAATACATGCATTTGGTGCATTCCCTGCGGAGATGAAAGGGTTCAAGTCTTATCTCTTTTCAAGGATCAAAAGGACGGCTGTTCGTTTTAGCTTGATTCCTGGAAGCCTGTCCGCGCGTGCTTATATGAAAAGAATATTTATGGGTCCTTTAAAACCGCTTCCCAATCAAGTATTTGAGGGAATGGTGCCTTATGAGCCACCCACCTCTATCCCATTAGAAAAATCGACAACGGATTTTAAGATCATATATTTATCGGCCGTGAAACGTAAAAATGATTAAGAGGGGCTTTGATTTTATTCTTTCACTTATCGGCCTCATCTTAGTAAGCCCGATCTTATTCTATATTTCACTTATGATAAAGTTAGAAGACGGTGGTCCCATTTTTTTTCATGGGAAGCGAATTGGTTTGCATGGTAAATTCTTTAAAATATTCAAGTTCAGGACCATGGTGGTCGATGCGGAAAAGATAGGGGGAAGCTCCACGGCGGACGATGATCCACGGATTACCTGTATAGGGGAAATTCTCCGCAAGCATAAATTAGATGAACTGCCCCAACTCATCAATGTCCTCAAAGGGGACATGAGCATCGTTGGGCCGCGGCCCGAGGTGAAACATTATGCCGATCTGTATACTGAGGAAGAAAAGATTGTTCTGAGTGTGAGGCCGGGGATTACGGATTGGGCTTCCATCTGGAATGCCAACGAAGGAGCCATTCTGGCCGGGGTGGAAGATCCTGAGCAGGCTTACATGGAGCTTATTCGACCAAAGAAGTTGAAATTACAGATGAAGTATGTTAGGGAACGGTCATTTTGGGTGGATCTCAAAATCATTTACCTCACAATTATCGCGGTCATTCAGCCTGAGAGCCAAGCCGTTCGGGAGGTCAGAGGGGGATCGTAATGAGGAGTTTAGGGGGAAACGTGGATTATCCGAAAAATCTTTTAGTTAGCTTTTATCGACAGATGCTACGCATTCGCCTCTGCGAAGAGGCCTTTGTTGAACCGATCCTCGCCGGTGAGGTTCACTGCCCATGTCATCTCTATAGCGGCGAGGAGGCGGTGGCCGTGGGCGTCTGCGCTGCCCTGACGGAAGAGGACTATGTCTTCGGCAATCACCGGTCCCACGGACATTATCTCGCCAAGGGAGGGTCGATGCAGGGGATGGTCGCGGAGATCTTCTGCCGGGAAATGGGGTGTTCCCGGGGCCGGGGGGGGTCCATGCATCTCATCGCCCCGGAGGTGGGAATGTTGGGGGCGGCGCCGATTGTCGCAGGAACGATTTCCTTAACTCTGGGTGCGGCCTTGGCCTCGACAATAAGAAAGGACGGCAGGGTAGCCGTAACGTTTTTTGGCGATGGAGCGACGGGTGAGGGGGTCCTCTATGAATGTATGAACTTCGCCGCTTTGAAGAAGTTGCCCATCATTTTTGTCTGTGAAAACAACTACTATGCAACCCACATGCCCATTCGTGAGTGCCGCGTGGAGAGAGAGATTCATGAGATTGCGAGGCCTTTTGGCATTGAGAGCCGGCAGATCGATGGCAATGATGTCCTACAGGTCTATGATGCAGGACTTCAGGCTGTCGAAAAATGCCGCAGTGGCAATGGCCCCGTGTTTCTCGAATGTCTGACCTACCGTTTTCGAGGGCATGTCGGACCGGATGACAATGTCCAGGGGAGCCATACGGACATACGCCCCCGGGAAGAGATCGATCTCTGGCGGGAAAAGGATCCGATCAAACAATTTGAGAATTACCTGACTGTCCAGCGGATCATGACGCAAGAAGAGATGAACACGGCGAGGGAGGAGGTAACCCGAGAGGTCACGGATGCCCATGGTTTTGCCCGGCGGAGCCCATCACCCCGGGTCGAGGAGTTGGAAAGATATGTCTTCGCATAGAAAACTGAGTTACAGCTTGGCCATCAACGAAGCTCTCCACCAGATGATGGCGGCGGACCCCTCCGTATTTTTGATCGGTCAGGGGGTAAAGAGCCCCTGGTATGTGGGGGATACGGCCCAAGGATTGTTGGAAAGGTTCGGTACGGACCGTGTTATTGATACGCCGGTCTCCGAAAACGCCATGACCGGCGCCGCGGTCGGGGCGGCCCTGGCAGGAATGAGGACTGTAGTTGTCCATCCCCGGGTGGATTTCATGTTTTATGCCTTCGATCCCATCATCAACGAGGCGGCCAACTGGCATTACATGAACGGAGGGAAGCTGCCCGTGCCCGTTGTCTTCTGGGGGATCATCAACCGGGGCGGCGAACAGGCGGCCCAGCATTCCCAGTCGCTGCACGGCATGTTTGCTCACGTTCCGGGTTTGAAGGTCGTCATGCCGGCGACGCCTTACGATGCGAAAGGCTTGATGATTGCTGCTATCCGCGAACCTAACCCCGTGGTATTCATCGATGACCGCTGGCTGTACAAATTGGAAGAACCCGTGCCGGAAGAAATCTACGAAGTGGAGATCGGCAGGGGTAATGTTGTGAGAGCAGGGAACGATGTCACGGTAGTAGCCTCATCGTTTATGGTTCAGGAATCCATCAAGGCTGCGGAAATCTTGGTGAAAGAAGGAATCAATATTGAAGTTGTCGACTTGAGAACAATAAAGCCCCTGGACGAAAATCTGATTCTTGCTTCGGTGCAGAAAACAGGGCGGCTGGTTGTCGTCGATGGAGGCTGGCGGACATGCGGCCTGGCGGCGGAAGTGTCTGCCCTCGTATCGGAGCGGGCCTTTGGCGCTCTCAAGGCACCCGTGGTTCGGATTACCCTTCCTGATTGTCCCGCTCCGGCCAGTGCGATCCTGGAAAAGTCCTATTACCGGACCAGCGCGGATATTATTCGGGCGGTGAAGGGTATAATTTGATGTTTAGTTTTCCAGAAACTCGGAAATGCTTTTTGGAAACAGAGTAGAAAACATTGAGGATATTCAGTGTCCAGAAAAGTTAAATTTGTTGAACCGGCAAAGCTCTACCTTATGATTAAGGAGGAACTGGATGCGGCCTATTCTGAGGTCATGAGCAAGGGTGAACTCATCGACCGGGGACAGTTGCGCAGCTTTGAAGAGAATCTGGCAGCCTTTGTGGGAACTAAATACGCCGTCGGCCTCAACAGCGGCTATGACGCCTTGCACATGTCACTCCGGGCGGCCGGGATCGGTAGTGGTGACGAGGTGATCGTGCCGGCCCATACCTTTGTGGCGACCGCCTCGGCGGTGATTAATGTCGGCGCCAAGCCGGTGCTGGTTGACGTGGGTAAAGATTTTAATGTCGATTGCGACAAGATCGAGGGGGCTATCACTTCCAGAACTAAGGCCATTATTCCTGTCCATCTGAGCGGCTACATGGCCGATATGGTCCGGGTCATGGAGATTGCCGATAAATACAGACTGGTGGTTGTCGAGGACGCCTGTCAAAGCCTGGGAACGAGCATGGAGAGCGAGACAACAGGTAGACAACAGGCAACAGATAGCAAGCCACAGGCGCCAAATACCAGGAACACCAGGCGGATGGCAGGTTCATGGGGCCTTACGGGCTGCTGGAGTTTTTATCCTTTTAAAATGCTGGGAGGATATGGCGACGGCGGCGCCATTACGACCAATGACCCGGATGTGGCCCTTTTCGCGACCAGAATGCGTTACAACGGCGAGGATCGCCATAGCGGAGAATACCACGGCCACGGTTTCACCTGTCTTCTAGACAATTTGCAGGCGGCCTTCCTGGATGTAAAGCTTCGCTATCTCCCCCAGTGGATAGAGCGGCGAAAGGCCATCGCAGATAGGTACCGGACTGCTTTGTCTGATCTGCCGGAGCTGCTTTTACCCCACTACGATGATCCTCGGCGGGATCACGTTTATCAGAACTATACGGTGAGATCGAAGCAGGGGAACGATTTTTCGGAGTATCTCAAGGCCAAGGGCATCGAAGTGCTGACCCAGTTCCGCAAACCATATTACCGTCATGAGGCACTCAAATTGGAGAATAGGGGCTTTCCAGAAACGGAGGCCCTCAGTCGGGAGGTCTGTTCTCTGCCAATGAATGTTGAAATTGCCGATGATGATATTGATTATGTGATATCTGCGGTCAGATCTTTCAAACAGTAAATGATGACGAAAAAGAGGTTTAATGACTTTAAGTTTAAGTGAGCGGCATGCCTGGGTTCTTCAGTCGGAGATCCGGAACATGTCCATCGAGTGTGACCGCGTGGGGGGGATCAATCTTTCCCAGGGTGTCTGCGATACGGAGGTTCCCCTTGTTGTCCGGCAGGGGGCGCAGGAAGCGATGGATCAGGGAGTGAACACCTATACCCGCTATGATGGGCTGGAAGAACTGAGAAAGGCGATTGCGGACAAACAGAAACGATTTACCGGCATGGAAGTAGATCCCGAAGGGGAAATAATTGTCAGCGCCGGGGCTACGGGGGCACTTTATTGCACCTGTCTGGCTCTGTTGAATCCCGGCGATGAGGTCATCGTCTTTGAACCTTTCTACGGTTATCACATCAGCACCCTTGTCGCTACGGGGGCCGTACCTGTTTATGTCCCCCTTGAATTGCCGGACTGGTCATTTACCAGGGCTTCTCTGGAAAAGGCTTTGACGCCGAGAACACGGGCCATTATTATCAATACGCCGGCCAATCCCTCGGGTAAGGTATTCAGCAAAGGAGATCTTCAAATCATCTCAGATTTTGCCATCAGCCATGACCTGTTTGTGTTTACCGACGAGATTTACGAGCATTTCCTTTATGATGGATGCCGCCATCTACCGCTGGCGCTACTGCCGGGGATGCGGGAACGAACCATCACCATTTCCGGTCTTTCGAAAACATTCAGTATCACCGGCTGGCGGGTCGGCTATGTCATATGCGACGCCCGTTGGTCTCAGACCATCGGTCATTTCAATGACCTGGTCTATGTCTGCGCCCCGGCGCCGCTACAGATAGGCGTAGCGAGAGGGCTCAGGGAGTTGGGTGAGGATTATTATGAAGGATTGGCCCGGCAATATCGGGTTAAACGGGACATGATCTGCGGCGCTCTTTCCGATGCGGGCATGATCCCCTTCATTCCCCAGGGGGCCTATTACGTACTGGCTGATGTATCCCGGATGCCCGGAGATAACAGCAAGGATAAGTCCATGTATTTGCTACGCAATACAGGTGTGGCCTCAGTACCCGGTAGCGCTTTTTATCATGATGCGGGGGGAGAATCTCTGGTCCGTTTCTGTTTTGCCAAAGATGACCATATTCTTGAGGACGCCTGTAAAAGGATGAAAAAGCTGCGAATATGATCATTCCATGAAGAAACTTATCCGTAACAAGCATTTTTATTACATGCTCATCATCGACGCCGTGTTGGTGGCTTCCGCCTACATTGGCGCTTATCTGCTCCGTTATGAGATGCAGTTGCCTGCTCTTGAATGGGAACGGATCATTCGTATCTTGCCATATCTTCTTGTATTGAAAATCTCCTGTTTTTTCCTGTTTGGTCTTTATCGAGGCATGTGGCGATATACAAGCCTGGAAGATCTGAAAAGAGTTGTCAAAGCGACAGTCGTCTCTTCTCTGATCCTGCTGCTGGCGGTCCTTTACATCTATTACTTCAAGGGATATTCCCGCGCCGCTTTCATCATTGACTGGTTATTAACCATTCTTTTCATTGGCGGTGTCCGGGTTGGCGTACGCCTGCTACTGACCAACAATATTGCCTCTTTCTGGATGCTGGCGAAGAAGGGGCCTATGGATAAGCGAATGTTGATCATCGGCGCCGGCGCCGCCGGGGAAAAGGCAATTCGAGAAATCATTGAAAATCCCGTGTTAAAATTGAAACCCGTTGGCTTCCTGGACGACGATCCCCAGAAACAGGGAAAGGCCATTCATGGGGTGCTGATTCTGGGAGCAGTGGATGAAATCGGACAGCTTCGCGAGGATTTTGATGAAATCCTCATTGCGATTCCCTCCGCGAATGGGGAGCAGATGCGCCGGATCGTGAAATTTTGTGAAGAAGCAGGCAAACGCTTCCGGACCATGCCCAGTATCGGGGAACTCATTGATGGTAAAGTGTCGGTAAAAGCCCTGCGGGAAGTCCGTATCGAGGATATTCTGGGCCGGGAAGAGGTCCATCTGGAAAAGGAATTGCTACGTAGATTATACAATAACAAACGTATCCTGATTACCGGGGCGGGCGGGTCGATTGGCAGTGAACTGGTCCGGCAGGTCTGCCAGTACCGTCCGGGGGTGTTGGGGCTGCTGGATTTCAGCGAATTCAACCTATTCCAGATTGATATGATGTGCAGACAGTATTTCCCGGACCTCCAAATACAAACTTACCTGACGGATATTCGTGACCTGCGGGCGGTCCGGCAGACTATTGGCGATTTCAAGCCCGAGGTAATTTTTCATGCCGCCGCTTACAAGCATGTGCCCCTCCAGGAAATCCATCCACGGGAAACGGTATACAACAATGTTGTCGGAACCCGCAACTTGGCCCTGACGGCAACGGAATCAGGGGTGGAGCGTTTTGTGCTGGTATCGACAGACAAGGCGGTGCGACCGACTAACGTCATGGGGGCGGCAAAAAGAGTTGCCGAATTGATTCTTGCCGCTTTGAATGACCAGGCAGCAACCCGTTTTGTTTCGGTGCGTTTTGGGAATGTCATCGGGAGTTCAGGGTCCGTAATACCGATTTTTCAGCAGCAGATCAGCCAGGGCAAACCGGTAACTGTGACCCATCCGGAAGTGACCCGCTATTTTATGAGTATTCCCGAAGCGGCTCAGTTGATTTTGCAGGCAGGGGCCATGGGCCAGGGCGGCGAAGTATTCATCCTGGATATGGGCAAACCAGTCAAAATTGTTGATATGGCGAGAGACGTGATTCGCCTCCACGGCTTTGAGCCGGACCGGGACATCCCCATTGAATTCATTGGCTTGCGCCCCGGTGAGAAGCTTTATGAGGAGCTGATTACCGTCGGCGAGGGCATCATGCCGACCTCTCACCAAAAGATTAAGGTCATCCAGGGAAACCATGGCGATTTTCAGATCCTAAGCGCCGAGATCGATGAATTGATTGCCGTAGCTGACACCTTCGATGCAGAAGCCATTAAACGAGAGCTACAAAAGATCGTTCCTGAGTTTACCCCTCAAAAGAGCAAAGGAGGCGAACACGAAGGAGCAAGCGTATGAAAAAGGAAAGTTGTACGATCTACCCATCATCGCTGTTTTTTGTCCGTTCCTTGAGAAGTTCCGGGAGAAAAAGGAGAAGACCGACGTCACTGACTGGTCCGACAACGACCTCCTGGCAGTTAATGAATCCATAAACAGGCTCAGGGAAGCCCTTGATAACTTCACCATCCCCAAAGAGGAAAGCAACTTGGAATAGTGTTCTCAGACTCCGCATGGCCCCCGGTCATTATTCTGAATGCACAAATTTTCATACATTGTTGTAGTAATGCAATAAAAGCCGCTGCTTGTGTAATGTTGCTCAGCAACATTTTTCTAAAACAGCCCTTTATGATCGGTAACCAACGAAATACGATCATTTAAAGTCCCAGTGTACCTAACAATTAAAAAACGAAGAATTTTCACATGAACATATTTGATTTTTCATTAAAGACAAAAGTGAAGTTCGGATGCGGGGTGAGTAAATACATCCTCAATATTTTAAAAGCCGAAAGTTGGAATCATGTCGGGCTAGTTTATGATCATAATTTGATTCAAAACCAGGATGTCGACTCACTAATTCATTCACTTGGTAAGTCAGACCGCTTAATCAAAGCAGAATGCACCATATCTGAACCAACATATGATTCATTGGATAATGTCAGAGGGCAATTCAATGATCCTGATCTTCAGGTGATCATCGGCATTGGGGGCGGAAGCGCATTGGACATGGCGAAGGCAATGGCTGTATTGGTGCACAACAAAAAACCGGCCATTGACTATCGGGGCTTTGACAAAATGACCGAGCTGGTGCTACCGATTATTGCCGTGCCAACAACGGCGGGCACGGGTAGTGAAGTGACGCCCAACGCTTCTTTTATCGACAGCCAGGCAAAGAAAAAGCTGGGGATTAACGGCGAAGCAGTGCGGCCCACATATGCGTTTTTAGATCCAGAACTTACTCTGTCTTGTCCCAAAGGGCCGACCATTTCCGCCGGTGTCGACAGCCTGGTGCATGCTGTGGAAGCCTTTGCCGCAAAAAAATCAAACCGCATGGCAAGATTTTTTGCGAAGGAAGGCTTCCTCCGGGTTTTTGAGACACTTCCTCTCTTGGTCGATGATCTGGATAATGTCCTTTTGCGGGAAGAAGTTATGTTCGGTGCCTTCTTATCCGGTATCGCCTTAATGCATTCCGGAACAGGTCCCGCAGCCGCCATGTCCTATCCCATGAGCGTACATTACCATGTGCCGCACGGTCTCGGCGGCGGAATATTTTTGCCCTATGTGATAGATCATAATATCAGGGCTGGCTATACAGGCTATGCGGACCTGTACAACCCGAACAAACTTGAGACGAATCTCGCCCAGGAATTATTATTAACAGAGCTGCGTGAATGCTGGGAAAAATTCCAGATTACCCATAATTTGAGCAAGCTTGGTGTCAAACAGGCAGATATCGGTTTTATCACCGATGAGACGATGCAGCTTAAAGGAGCGCTCGATCAAAATCCAACGCCCTTTTATGAAAAAGAAATCGCTAACATATTGAATATGTTGACTGAGGGGTAAAATAGTTGAATATCACCTCTACGTATTTGACCTTTATACATGCTTCCCGGCAGCTCCCTCGACCAGTCAGCATAAATAAATTTGAAGAAACATATGGATTTTAGAATAAAATTCAGCGGCAAGGCACACGATTATACCCAGGAAGAAATCGACACCGTTGTATATGCTATGAAGACGGCGGAGCCTTATACCCAGGGGGCCTATCAGAAGGCCTTTGAGCAGAAGTTTTGTGACTATGTTGGGGCCAATCATGCCTTTGCTGTCAATAACGCGACAGCTGCTCTGGAACTGGCTGCCCAGCTTTGTCAATTTCAACTTGGGGACGAGGTCATTATCCCTTCCCATACCTTTACTTCCAGCGCGTATCCTTTTGCCAAGAAAGGCGCGAAAATCATCTGGGCGGATATCGACCTTCAAACCCGCGTGGTGACGGTCGATACCTTAGCCAAAAAAATCACTCCGAAAACCAGGGCCATCGTGGTTGTCCATCTTTACGGTTATGCTGCGGACATGCCTGCCATTGTTAACTTGGCCAAACAGCACAATATCCTTCTCATTGAAGATGCCGCACAATCAATGGGAACATCTGTAGATGGCAAAAAAACTGGTACCTTTGGGGACATCAGCATATTTTCTTTGCATTCGCACAAGAACATAACCACTCTGGGTGAAGGCGGTGTCCTCGTTGTCAAGGCTCCCGGGGTGGCCAGCATTATCCCATTGCTTAGACACAATGGCCATTGTCCTTTTCCCTTTGAGAGGGAGAATTATTGGCTTCCGGCTATGGGCAACGTGGATTTCCCGGAACTGAACGAGCAGATATTATGGCCCAACAATTATTGCCTGGGTGAAGTCGAGTGTGCGCTGGGAGCCAAGCTTTTGGAGCGGCTTGATCAGATGAACCGGGAAAAACGCAATAGGGCCTTGTATTTCATGGACACGTTGCGCCAATATGGTGCCCTGGAATTTCATCGCGTTGATTCTGATCGCCATAACTATCATCTTCTGGTTGCCCGTGTGATAAATGGAAGACGCGACGAGATCATTAAGTCGCTGGCCTATGAAAAAGGGATTCAATGCGTAGTCCAGTACTATCCGTTGAACAGATATCCCTTTTACCAGAAACTGGGTTTTGGTGAGGCGGATTGCCCATATACAGACTTATTTTTTGATAATATGATTTCGTTTCCGTTTCACCACTGGATGAGCAACCATGATTTTGAATATATGCTGCAATCCACGCAAGAAGTACTTGAGCAGCTTTCATGAAGCAAATAAAAAGAACGCTGCAGTATCATTCCGGACATGAAGAAGAATGCGGTGAGTTCGACCAACTTGTAAAAGGAGACCTTTGCGGATAAACCTCATTGTTTTTTGTTGTTCAAAAGGATCAAAAGATTATAAACTGACGTAATAGCATGGATACAAATTGTAATGATTGGTTTGCTTTTTCAAGACCAAATATTACACCAGAAATAACAATTAACCATAATAATGAAATACACTTTTTTTATTTTCATCCCCGCCAAAGGGAATTGCTATAACATCCAGAGAAAATACTTGAGATATATAAATGGAAAGCCTCTTATTCTTTACTCCATAGAATTGGCTAAGAAGTTAACAGGTAATGAGTCAATAGCCATCATTACTGACGATGAGGAGATTGATCTTATTGCAAAGAGAGCTTCATTAAGAACAGTCATGATTAAAGACGCTAAACAATTTCCAAATAGATTTAGTGGTAAACATTTAATAGAGACTTTATTGAAAACCGAAACCATTATCTTCAAGAGATTTGACTATGTTATTTGGATGGGTGCATCATCGCCTATGATCAAAACGAGAGACGTGATTGAGGCAACTCAATTGCTTGAAAATAGCTCAAACGATTCTGTATTTAGCGCATCAGGAGAAACTCAAAGAGGATGGATGTATGATAAAACATATCAACCTGGCTTTGTCGAAATACCAAATACAATGATGGCGGGGGTAATGCACAAAGAAACAGGTGCTTTCTTTATCATGAAACGTTCAGCGATTGATGAGAGTGGATACATAGGACAAAAAGCCACACCATTCATATTGCATGAAACGCGAGCGGTAGAAATACATTCATTTAATGATTTTTGGGTTGCTGAAAAGCTTCTCCAGCGCCGTTTAATACTATTTGTAGTTGCTGGCTATTCAGAAATTGGAATGGGTCATGTTTATAGAGCTCTTATGCTCGCGCAAGAATTTCATGACCATGAAGTACTGTTTCTCTGCACATATCAGAGTCAGTTGGCTTATAATTATATTTCAGAACATTTGTACCCTGTCATCATGCAAAAACAGAACGAATACCTCGAAGAAGTGGTTCTTCGATTGTCCCCGGATATTGTGATTAACGATATCCTGGATACCTCAAAAGATTACATTCTCTCTCTAAAACAAGAAGGAATTAGAACTATCAATTTCGAAGACCAGGGGGAAGGGTCCGCATATTCCGACTTGGTGATCAATGCCCTTTATGAAGATGCGGTTTCTCCAAATATGCTGTCCGGTTACGAATACTTCTGCTTGCGCTCAGAATTTTTAACGGTATCTCCAAAGCATTTAAAGGGAAAAGTGGATAATGTCCTCATAACATTTGGGGGAACGGACAATAATAATCTTACATGGAGGATTCTAAAGATTCTTCTTCCGTTGTCGCTGGATTACGATTTTAAGATCTGTATCGTCAATGGGCCAGGTTTTGCTCACAGAGACTCTCTGAAAAAATTTCTCTTTGCATTAAGCGAAAGGGATAGAAGAAGAGTCTCTTGGTCCGAAGATGGAACCCGACAGATTTCCGAGTACATGATTGAGTCTGATTTTGCCGTTACTTCTGCCGGAAGAACCGTTCATGAATTAGCGGCACTGAAGGTCCCTACTATCGTAATTGCCGCAAACGTTAGAGAACAAATGCATACCTTTGCCATAAAAGCAGGCATGTGTTTTCTAGGTATGCACGATGACATTTCTGATGCATCCATAAAAAATGAGGTTTTATCTTTGATTACAGATTCTTCGAAAAGAAAGAGGATCAAGGATTCCTTGAACAAGTACGACCTGACTCAAGGCAAAAAAGAAGTCGTCGGAAAAATATTGGATATCCTGTCAATAAATGACAGGCAAGAGAAACAGGCTGAGAAGGAACCACTATCGGTAACAACGTCTTTATATCGTTGTGGTTATGTAGATTCGTGAAGATTCTCTTTGTTTGGCCGAATAAGGACAGCTTCGGATTTAAACCCGTTGGTATATCCCTGCTATCAGCGATAGCTCGAAGCATGGGATGGGATACGGCTCTGTTTGATACGACCGAGATCGATTTTGGTTTCGCGGATAATACCCGCTCCGGAGAAAGCGCCAAACTTTTCAAACAGGTCGATATGGTGCCCTATGGACATGAAAAGAAGAGAATCGACTTGCGCTCCAGATTCGTCAGCATGATACAGGATTATCAACCAGACTGCTTAGCGATGAGTGTATTGAGTGATGAATATTTGATAGCTACAGAAATCTCGGGCATCGCTAAAGAAATCAGGCCTGGCCTTCCCATTATCTGGGGGGGCAAATTCCCGACATTGCAGCCACTGAAGGCTCTCGATCAATGTCATGCAGATTTTGTATGCCTGGGTGAGGGATTTGGTGCTTTCAGAGATTTCCTGAATGCCCTTTCAGGAAATGCCAGCTTATTTACTATTCCTAATATATGGGCTAAACAGAATGGGAAAATCATCAGGAATAAACTTCGTCCTTTAGAGAACTTCTTGGATGATCTGCCCTACGTTGATTGGGAACTTTTTGACAAAAGGCAATTCTACAAGCCCTTTGACGGGAAGGTATATATCAGTGGCGACCATATGTTGAATTGGGGATGTCCTTATCACTGCACATACTGTATCAATCACTTTTATCACGATTTATACGAAAACCGATATTATCTGAGACGATACAGCACAGAACGAATCATTGAAGAACTGTTGCATTTAAAAAATAAATATCATTTGGAATTCATTAAATTTCACGATGAAGACTTCTTAATGAGACCCCTTGAGAATCTGCGTGAACTAAGTGAAGCTTACAGGGAAAAAGTGAATATTCCTTTTGTTATCGAAACAAACCCGAAGTCGGTGACGGAAGAAAAGGTTGCATTGCTGAAAAACATGAATTGTGTCAGCGCATCTGTCGCAATTGAAACAGGGGATCCTTATCTCAACAAGAAGGTCCTTAATCGTGTGAATACCGAAAAGGACGTCATTAAAGCATTTTCTCTTCTCAAGAGTGCAGGCATAAGGACCTCGGCATTCATCATGCTTGGCATCCCCTTTGAGACCAGGAAAACATATTGGAAAACAGTCGAATTGACGAGAAAGGCAGAGGTGCAATATCCTAATGTTGGCTTTTTCTATCCTTTCGAAGGAACCGAATTGAGGCAAATCGCAATGGATAACGGGTTCTTCTCTCTTGACGATAACGTCATGATTGTTTACCAGCGTGATATGCCGGCTCTTAAGTTTCGCGAATTCAGTGATGAAGAATTAGTCGCGATGCGCAATGTTTTTGTTCTATATGTAAAACTTCCGGAATGTTATGAGCCTTTCATCAAGCGTTCCGAAATGTCTGATGACATAGGAATTCAGCTTAGGAAGGCACTTCTGCGGATATTTGATTATACCGTTTGGGCTAATGACGGCTGGTACGTGGATGATGGAATGAAAGAATCCTATCTTGAAGATCTAAATAAAATATACCCTTTACCAAATAGTCTCTCGTCATGACACTCGTTTTATTCTTCTGAAGATCGCATTGAGATATGCAGCATTTTTAAAGGAATCTATTGAAAATAGTTGGTATCATTCAGGCCCGTCTCGGCTCGTCGAGGCTTCCATACAAAATGATGCTCTGCCTCCACGGCCACCCTATTATCGAGTGGGTTGTGAGGAGGGTCAGGTCATCACGAAGGTTAGATTTCGTGGTCGCAGCCATTCCTGAGTCAAAAGAAAATGATCTTCTGGAAAAGTATATTCTTTCCCTCGGAACTGCCGTCTATCGGGGAAGTGAGGATGACGTACTGGATCGGATCTACAAGACAGCTACTTTTCATGGAGCAACGCACGTGGTGCGGATTTGTGCGGACAACCCTCTGGTTTCTGGAGAGGAGATAGATCGCCTGATCGAGTTTTACGATAAGCATCCCTGTGATTATGCCTATAACCATATGCCAAGAGGAAATACCTACCCTGATGGTTTCGGTGCAGAGATAGTGTCATATGAATTGCTCGATCATATTTACCGTACTGCCATAGAAAAATGCCATCGGGAACATTGCCTTTCATTTATTGTGGATAACCACGGGCGATTTGATATAAGAACCTTCAACCCGCCGGAGGAGATTTCTGAACCCGATTTGCGCTTGGATATAGACACTTTTGATGATTACTGCCGTCTCTCCACTATGGACTTCACCATTGAAACGGCTCCTCATGAAGTTGTTAAACTCTTCAAAAAGAATCCATGAAGATCCTTGATCTCTTTAAAACATTCGGGTCTCTTAGCAGCAGCCTGGTGCAGCCCTATATAATTGCGGAAGTAGGGGTGAATCATGAAGGAAGCATGGACATGGCTAAACGCCTGATTGACGAAGCCTGCGCTGGAGGTGCCGATGCCGTTAAATTTCAGGCATACAAGGCCGATACCCTGGCCTCAATCAATTCTCCCGCATACTGGGATCTCACTAAAGAGAAGACGGAGAGTCAGTATGAACTGTTCAAAAGACATGACCGTTTTTGGAAAAAGGAGTTTGAAGAATTGAAGTCCCACTGTGATGCCGCCAGTATTGAATTCATGTGTACTCCCTTTGATCTGGAATCTGCCGGTTTTTTAAATGATCTTGTGAGTGTTTTCAAGATCTCATCATCCGATATCACCAACAAGCCATTCATCGAATATATCTGCGGGTTTGGTAAGCCCGTTATCCTGTCGACGGGGGCATCCCATTTGTCTGAGATTAAAGAAGCCGTGGAATGGATCGAACGGTCAGGCACCCCTCTGGCACTTCTTCATTGTGTTCTTAACTATCCGACGGCGTACAAAGATGCCAATCTCGGCATGATCCTTGATCTGAGGAACAAATTCCCCGATAAGATCATCGGTTACTCTGATCATACCCTGCCTGGAGACATGAAGATATTAGAAATAGCAGTTCTTCTCGGGGCCATTATACTGGAAAAGCATTTCACTCTGGATAAAAATCTGCCCGGCAATGATCATTATCATGCTATGGACAAAGATGATCTTCAGAAATTTAGAAAGAACCTGGAAGATGTATTTAATATGCTTGGATCATTCACGGTTTCCTCCCTTGAAAGCGAAGAACCGGCCAGAAGAAATGCTCGGCGTAGTCTGGTCGCTAGAAGGTCAATCCCGCAAAACAAAGTTTTAGAACCGGATGATCTCACTTGGAAGAGACCAGGCACGGGTATCAGCCCGTTATATATGGAGCAGGTCATTGGACAGAAGGTTTTGATTAAAATAGAGAAGGATGCTCTTTTGGAATGGAGTTTTCTGTACAGGGAGAGACCTGATGATTAGATCGAATTTGCGCCATTTAATTAAATATGAAATCAAAGCAATATCTCAAGGATACTTATGAAACTATTGGGATTATCATTGGGCCAATTGGCAACCGCAGCATTATTCATCGATGACCGGATAGTGGCCTGTGTCAGTGAAGAACGATTCAGCAGAGTGAAGCACGATGAAGCCTATCCTCTTAACGCAATTGAATATGTGCTGAAGGAAGGGCATGTCGATGGGCAGGAACTGGATGTAATTCTAATTGCTGGAAGCAAATTGAATGTATCAACGCATCTCCTGCGAACTCATAGTAGTTGGCACGTTCCTGATCACATCCGTCTAATGAGAGAATTCTGGTATCCCAAGTTATACGAAAATCGAGATTGCCGCTTACATGAATTATTCAAGGATAAAATCGATGTTTCACAATATCCAGGAGCAGAAGCCTGGGGATCCTTTTTGAAAGCATCGAGCCAGGACTATTATAGCGGAGAAAGTCAGGGTGAATACACTAAGTTCGTTCACAAGATCATTTGCGATCATCTATGTATTTCCGATAAACGAATCAAGCACTTGGATCATCACATATGTCATGCTGCTTATGCATACTGGGCAGGCCCGCTACGGGGGGAGGATGTGCTTGTCATGTCTGTGGATGCCTTTGGTGACGATTTGAGCGGCACTCTATCCTTGCCCGTAAATCAGGGGGGATTGAAGCGTGTCCATGCAGTTTCTGCAAATGATTTTACCTTGGGAAGATTATACCGTTATATGACTTTGCTACTGGGTATGGAGCCCAATTCTCACGAATACAAGGTCATGGGTCTTGCGCCCTATGCAAAGGAGCCGATTTATTCAGGCCCATTAAATGTTTTCAAGCGGCATATGTATGTAGACGGGATTGATTTCAAATTCTATGAAAGGCCGAAAGACCATTATTTCTGGTTCAAGGATCGATTGGAAGGGTTTCGTTTTGATGGGATTGCCGGAGGACTGCAGAAATATACCGAAGATATTATGACGGAGTATACATTGAATGCAATGAACAGGTTCGGCTCCCGCAGACTTGCCCTGTCCGGTGGTATTGCCATGAATATCAAGGTCAATATGATGTTGAAAGATCTTGCCGATATGAATGATATGTTTGTGCCGCCTTCCGGTGGTGATGAATCGCTGGCCATGGGTGTGTGTTACGCCTATATGGACGAAGTGCTTGGCAGGCGGGACATGAAACCTTTGGATCACGCTTATTTGGGACCAGCCTTAAAACAGGCAGATGTCGATGGAGCATTGCTGGCGGCTCGCAGGAATGGCTACTTTGTTTATGAAGCGCATGACGACTTTCTGGCGGATCTTCTGTCAGATGGATGGGTAATCGGCCGTTGTAGTGGCCGCATGGAATTTGGAGCCAGGTCCCTTGGTAATCGTTCCATTATTGCCGATCCACGAAATCGTTCAATTGTCGAAATCATTAATCATAAAATCAAAAAGCGTGATTTTTGGATGCCCTTTGCACCGACGATCATGAGCGAACATGCCTCAAAATATCTAATCAACCCGAAGGCTATTCCTTCTCCTTTCATGACTGTTGGTTTCGAATCGACTGAAGCGGGACAGGAAATGCTTGCTGCGGCACTTCATCCTGCGGATAAAACGCTAAGACCGCAAATCCTTTCCAGGGATGCAAATCCAGAATACCACAGCCTTATCCAAGCCTTTCACGAGAAAACAGGTGCTGGAGGTGTGCTCAATACTTCCTTTAACCTTCATGGCGAACCCATCGTTAGCACTGCGACTGATGCCTACCGAGTTTTCAACATTACTGATATTGATGCGCTGCTTCTTGACGGGAAGCTTATTACAAAAAAAGAGCCTCGCTCAAGTCATCTTAAACTTCAATGAGGAGACTTATTTTTAATCAGGTTCCTCCTGATTTCTCCCCGGACCGTGATGCGGTCCTTTCTATAAGCTCTTTCATTGGTCGTGAATCCCTTTATCCGGGCTGGGAAGATCTGGATTTCGTCGACGTATTCAAGGATATCGGCGAGCAGATGAAAGGCTATACCATGATCAGAGACCTTGCTTGTGATCATTATCTCACCCAGTTTGCCCGGAAACTGAACAACTATCATGCAACAAATCTCAGTGTCGAATTTTGGGGAATTCTCATAAAACCATGGATGCTCCTGTTCATCAACATGTCTTGGTTTCTGTATCTGCAGTTGACAAAATTTATTGAACAGCATCCATCAGAAGCATTTGAAGTGGATATCCTAATTAATAAAAATCCCTGGGATTTTGAAGACACTATGGATTTCTTAGCTCGTGGTTATCGTGATATTCGTTTTCACCACTGGCTTCTATCCCTTTTTCTTCAGGAGATAAATCCAAAAAACTGGCTAATGATACCCATGTATACTAATGATTCAAACGGCCATTCGATGCCGTCAGGGGGGGAAACACTTGCCAGTTTTGAATACTTGAAGCACAAGATATCCAACTTTTCTTATTCAAGAAGATGTGTGGATGTTTACGGACTATCACGTATCCAGCAGCTCCTTTTTTCTCTTTATCTCGAACTTAAACCCATAAGAGAAAAAAATGAAAGACCGCCAACGGCGGTATTGGTATCATTGGAAAAGAAGAATTATGCCAGTTATTTCCCGGCTCTCTATTTGAAGGTCATTGATAATCAAATAGAAAATGTTCTTCCAAAAATGTTCTGCGATGGTTTTGATTCGCATTACTTGCATGCGAAAAAACACAAATATGTGAAAAATCGTTTACGGCTGATCGGGCCTGTAAATTGGTATAACGAAAGAGCGAAATTTTTGTTTGCAAACGCAAAGGAGATGGGTGAAAAAATAGTTTGCACCCAACATGGTGGAATATATGGAATAGCGAAAATACCAAATATTATTCCTGACATAGATTATGCCCATGAATATTTTTTCTCTTGGGGTTGGCAGCAACACGGTTCTTTCCCTGTCAATGCTTATGCCTTGCCTTCCCCTTTTTTATCCAGACTTGAAAAGAAAAGGAATTCATACAGAAAAACGGGCAAACTGATTTTTGTAGGCGTATCACTGAGCCCTTTCGAGCTTCGATTCGATATATTGCCCAAGGGTAAAAGATTGTTACTTTACAGAAAAGAAAAGAGAAAATTTTTACAACTGTTATCTCCTGATATCTTCGCGAAAACTTATTATCGTACGATGCCCTCGAATTATCCGATCTACCTTGAAGAAAAGACATATTTACGCAGTTTTTTTTCTACATTGAAATTTCTTGAGGGCATGCCTGCGCCTCACCCTGAGATGATAAAATGCAAGTTGCTGGTGCTGGACAACCCTCAGACCACGCTCCATATCAGTCTCGCATCCAACATCCCAACAATTTGCTACTGGAACAAAAATGATTGGGCGATAGCCGACGGTGCACGTCCCTATTTTGAAGCCCTGGAGCAGGCCGGCGTCATCCTGCCGGATGCAGAAACGGCGGCGCTGAAAGTCAACCAGATATGGGACCATGTGGAGGACTGGTGGAAAGGCCGCGATATCCAGGAGGCAAGAGCGGCATGGTGCCATGAATACGCGAGATCCGAAAGGTTCTGGTGGTATTCATGGATAAAAACATTGTGGAAGATTTAGTAAAGGCATCACTCATATTACCGAGTTTAATATTAAGAATCCATCCGGGGTTTAGAACAAAATGAAAATATTAGGGATCAACGCATTTGGACATGATACCTCAGCCGCACTCCTTATTGATGGTCAACTCGTCGCTGCCGTCGAAGAAGAGAGGCTCAACCGTGAGAAGCATACACGGGTTTTTCCGTACCAATCCATAAAGTTTTGTCTGGACCAGGGTGGTATTTCTTTGGAAGATATCGATTGCCTTACTTACGCTTATAAGCCGCACCTTTGGCTTACGCACCGTTTTCTTTATCACCAACTGAGGTATTTCCCCTTTGCACTTGGTGAACTCAGATATGCCGGAAGGCAATTCAGAAAATTCATTCCCTTGAAACGTAATATTAGAAAAGCCATAAATTGTGATATACCTGTCGCATTCATCAAACATCACGATGCCCATATTGGTAGCACTTATCTTGTTTCCCCCTTTGATAGGGCTGCCATCCTGACTGTGGACGGCCTCGGTGAATATGAATCGTGCAGCCTCTCCGATGGATATGGCAATAAGGTTAAGAGGCTACAGCACGTCAACTTTCCCCACTCACTGGGCACCATGTATGCCTGCATCACGTATTTTTTGGGTTACATTCCCGAGATGGACGAAGGGAAAACAATGGGATTATCCGCATACGGTGATCCCGACGCCTATTACAAGGAATTTAAAAAAATCGTCACTCTGAAACGTGACGGGACTTACGATCTTGATCTTAGTTACTTTATGTATCACCTAAAACGGGATGCTTGGCTAAGCGATAAATTCTATAGAATTTTCGGTCCGAAACGCCAACCAGGGGAGGAAATCAACGATCGACATCGTGCAGTGACGGCGGCAGCCCAGCGCGTTCTGGAAGAAACTATCCTGCACATTACGGAGCACCTTCATAAAAAAACGAAACAGACCGCCATCTGTGTTGCCGGTGGGGTGGCCCTCAATTGCGTGACCAACGGAATGATTCTCGATCAGGGGTATTTCAAGGACATATTCATTCAGCCCGCCAGTGGAGATAACGGCCTGCCTATTGGAAGCGCCTTTTATTACTACAACGTCATAATGGGGAAACCCCGCCGTTATGTGGCCTCTGATACTTATCTCGGTCCTGCCGCTTCTGAAGATGAAATCACCGCCGCATTGGAAAAATACAAACTTCCGGTAAAGAAATCCGCAAATGCCTCAGCCGATATTGCCTCATTGCTAACCCAGAAGAAAGTCATTGGCCTTTTCCAGGGGAGAATGGAATTCGGACCGCGAGCACTGGGAAATCGAAGCATCCTGGCGGATCCCCGTTATCCGGATATGAAGGACATTGTCAATAACCGGGTAAAGTTCAGGGAGCCTTTCCGGCCCTTTGCTCCGTCTGTACATGCTGAGCGCTGTAAGGAATATTTCGAAAACGACTATCCCTCTCCCTACATGCTTCTCGTCTATAAGGTTAAGCCAGACAAGAAGAAGGTGATACCGTCGATTGTCCATGAGGATCAGACGGGACGTGTCCAGACCGTCCTTCGGGATGTTAACCCGATGCTTTACGAGATCATCAAAGAGTTCGACAAATTGACGTCCGTGCCGGTCATCCTCAATACGTCCTTCAATATCAAGGGCGAGCCGATTGTATGCTCAGCAGAAGATGCCATCCGCTGTTTCCTGGGGACCAATCTTGATGTCCTTGTTCTGGAAAATTATATTGTTAAAAAAGATGATCTGAATCTGGTGGATTATGAACCGCAGGAAAATTATCGCCACCATTGAGGCGCGCATGGCCAGCAGTAGGCTTCCGGGAAAAGTTCTCCTACCGGTTCTCGATAAGCCGCTGCTTCAGCATATGATCGAGCGGGTACAGAGATCCAGATATCTCGATGAAGTCGTAATCGCTCTTCCTGATGGTTCTGGGGATGACCCCATAATTGATTTGGCTGAGAAAATCGGAGTGCCCCATTATCGGGGCAGTGAAGACGATGTCCTCTCTCGCGTCGTTGATACGGCGCGTTCCCGCAGGGCAGACATCCTTGTGCAGTTGACGGGGGATTGTCCCCTCATGGACCATCGGCTCATCGACGCATGTGTACAGAAATATCTCGAAGATAAGTGGGACTACATCGCCAACGACCTGGTCAGGACCTACCCAATCGGATTCGATGTTGCCGTCATGTCCGTTAACCTGCTGGCATCGACCCTTGATGAGCCGGACCTCGATGAAGTGGACCGGGAGCACGTGACGACCTATCTTGTGGAGCGCCCAGAAAGGTTTCGGCTGTACAATGTCAGCGCGCCACCTGACCTCAGCTATCCGGAGATGCAAGTCACCCTGGACACACCGGAGGATTACGCAGTAATCAGGAATGTCTTCGAACATCTCTATCCGAGAAATCCTGATTTTTCTACAGGTGATGTGATCCATTATCTTCTTGAATCCCCCGATATCGCCAGCATTAACGAACAAATTAAACGCAAGAGCAAGAGGCCGTGAAACGACTTAAAGCTGCTATCATCGGCTGTGGGAAGATCGGAAGCAGCTACGATAACAGCCTCGAAGACCGATATATTTATTCACATGCGAAGGCGTATCTGCTAAACCCGCACATCGACCTTATTGCCGTATGTGACAAGGATCCATCCAAGCTTGAGCAATTTACCCTCAAATGGGGATCAGGGATCGAATGTTTCGAAAGTAGCGATGATCTCCTGGCTCGTCACCGCCCGGACATCTTCTCCATTTGTACGCCCACGCCGGTTCATGAAAAGGATCTGCTCCGTGCTCTCGACACGAACATTCCATACGTGCTCTGCGAAAAACCGTTCGTCGAGGACCTGGGTAGAGCGGTTGAGATCTCCGATCTTTACAGGCGTTCCGGGAAAACGCTCCTCATAAATCATGTGCTTCGCTGGGAACCTGGAATTCAGAAAATCTGGAATAAACTCGAACAGGGAACCCTCGGGCCGGTTCAGACCGTGAGCGCCGTTTATGCCAAAGGGCTCCTGCATAATGGCATTCACATTGTTGACCTGACTCTACAGTTGTTCGGAGAGCCAATGGATATCCTTAAACTATCTGAATTTACCGAGGTTCCCGATGATCCCACGTGCAATTTTGTATTCCTCTATCCCGGATTTCAGGTTGTATTTCAAGGATTGCGTGAATGCTGTTACAGCATCTTCGAATACACAATGTTCTTGGAGGGAGGTAAAATCATCATTACGGACCTGACCAATCGCATCTTGCTTTCAAAGGCCGTGAGTCATCCATTTCTGGACGGGTATCGGTATCTTTCTCCCGAGCCGGAAGCCATCCCCAGCCACCAGTATGAAAATATGGCTTTGGTCATCAATGATATCATTAAGGGCATCTTGGGAAACTATCCCGGTCTTTTCCGTTGCACAGCCGAAGATGCCTGCCGGACTCTTAATTATCTTAAATTAATAAGGGAACTGGAATGCCGGAACCGTTAGCACTGTTCGGAGGAAGACCGGTTCAGCCACAGCCGCTCAGGCCCTACGTTTCCATTGGGCAGGAGGAAAAGGATGCTGCGCTCCGGGTGATGGAATCGGGGAGCCTATCCGGTTTCGTCGCCTGCGGAGATGACCGCTTTTACGGAGGACCAGTTGTCCGGGGATTCGAATCTCTCTTCGCCGGATCGCTCGGGATGCCGTGTGCCGTTTCTTTTAATTCGGCAACGTCGGGTCTCGTTGCAGCGGTGGGCGCCCTGAATCTCGGTCTGGGGGACGAAGTGATTGTACCTGCGCAAACCATGTCCGCCAGCGCTGCTGCGGTACTGGCTTATAACGCTGTTCCCGTTTTTGCCGACGTTGAAGAACGGACCTACGGGCTGGATCCCGAGTCCGTCCGCTCCCGGATATCGGCAAAAACGAAGGCTCTCATGATTGTCCATCTTTACGGCCACCCGGCCCGCATGGATGAACTGATGGCTATCGCCAGGGAACGCCGCCTCCGTGTCATCGAGGATTGCGCCCAGAGTCCTTTCGCCATGTATCGCGGATCTTTTACAGGATCATTCGGTGATATCGGTGTCTTCAGCTTCAACTTCCACAAACATGCCAATTGTGGTGAGGGAGGTGTGGCCGTCACACGTGATGCGGAGTTACGTGAGAGACTGGCTCTGATCCGCAATCATGGTGAGGTGAAGGGGACAAGAGGGAATCTATCCAATATCGTGGGATGGAACTTTCGGCTCACGGAACTCCAAGCGGCTATTGCTCTTGAACAGACAAAGAAACTTCCGGGGCTTGTAGAAAAGAGGAGAAGACTTGCAAACCGCCTTTCCCATATACTGGAAGCCTTTGACTGGGTCAGGGCTCCTCTCGTTGAAGAGGGTTGTGAACATTCTTATTACGATTTCCCCATGCAGATGGATTTAGGATGGATAGGCATAACAAAAGGAGATATGCTTCGCATGACGCAGGCGGAAAACCTGCCGATCACCGAGAGCTATCGTCCGCTGTACTGGCAGGACATCTACCGGAAAAAGATCGTTTACGGAGAGCAGGGATTTCCCTTTACCCAGTCCCTTTCGAATCAGAACAGCGAAAATTACCGGAGAGGGAGCTGCCCGCAAGCGGAAGCTTTTTATGAATCCAGGTGCCTGACCTTTGAAATCTGTTCCTATGAACTGGAGGAACAGCACATGGACCGGATCGGGGTCATGTTTCGTAAAATCGAGGAATATGCCCTCCGGAAAAAGGGCGTGAATGCATAGTTTACGCAGAGAAGGAAAGAAACTCAAGGCTTTGGCCGTTTGCAACCATCCTGGCGGAGCTCGCGTAGTGCTGCCCGTTACTAAAACATTTATTGAAAAAACCCCGGAAATATTCTTCGATCTTGTTCTTACCCACAATTCCTTTCCGTTTTTTAACCTAGCGGCGCGGTCAGCCCGGAAAACAATTGTCGACGAAGAGGTCTCGCCGGAGGATTACGATAAGCTCGATCTGCGCCAATATGCCTTTGTGCTTGCAGGGACCAGCATCAGCGGGAACCTGGAAAGGTCCTTCGTAAGAAAGGCCAGAGAACAGGGCGTTCCCTCCTTCTCTGTGCTGGATCACTGGTGCGAATACCGCGTCCGGTTCCAGGACTCCTCTGGGTATCTGAACGCGGTGCCCGATACTATCTTTGTCCCTGATGAAATTGCCCAGCGGGACCTGTTGGATATGGGTATCCCCGGGCGGCAAATTGTTGTTTCCGGGCATCCAGCCTTAGATGTTGCAGGCAAGGCGGCGCAATATTTTTCGGAAAAGAAACGCAGCCAAATCCTACAGCAGTTGGCACTGAAGGATGACCGAGATTATGTGCTCTTCGTATCCGAGCCTGTGGAGTCCGATCATGGTAGCAAGGACCTGGGTTACTCCGAGTTTTCGATCCTTGAGCGGATCTGCAGTACTCTGCTGCAACTGGGAAAGGAAATACGCCCGCCGCTGGTCATCAAGTTGCATCCCCGGGAAGATTCGTCCAAGTATGCCCCGATGTTGAGGGCATACAGGGCATTAAAGATTGTCTCCGTTAAAGATGAAATTGACCGGTTTGACCTGATGCTCAGCGCGAAACTCGTCTTGGGTATAAGTTCTCTGTTGCTTCTCGAGGCTGCCGTCCTCGGTCTCCCTGTATATTCAGTCATCCCTGGAGATGACGAGCAGTCGTTTATCGGGGTGAGGCTAGGCTGGGTGAAACATCTGCGGAATCAAGCCGATATTGAAGACTCTTTAAAAATGAAAAAAAACGATTCGCCTCACCTGCCAACAAAACGTCGGATGCTATCCGCTTATAATATATCCGATTTCATATTGAGTACTATCAACCTGAAATAAAGTGAAATCCATGAAAATTGTTATCATGACAACATTTGAAAACCCTTGGGGCCTTGAGATGATTCGCGCCCTTCTTTCTCAGGGAATGGATCTAAAAGCGGTCATCTGTTCCCATGATCCGGAGATTTACCGAAAGGAGCAGGAAATATTTCGGGAGCGGACCATCGGACACTACCGTATACCTCCTATCACTGAAGTAACGGTACCTCATTTGCTGCCTTTTTATTTCGTGTCCAGCCATAACTCTTTAACTTCAGAAGCGATTATACTGCGTCTGAAACCTGATCTGTTGGTTTTAGGGGGGGCAGACATCATAATGCCGCAAATCCTATCAATACCGGTTATTGGCACCCTTAACATCCATCCCGGTCTGCTGCCTCAATACAGGGGTTGTTCGGCAGTGGAGTGGGCGCTTTATCATGACGACTTTGTGGGAACTACATGTCATTTCGTAACGCCTGAGATCGATGGCGGGCCTATTCTATACAGTGAAGTATTACCGATCAAACGGGGTGATTCTTACGAATCCGTGCGTGCCAGAATGTTCAGCCACGGTGCTGGTGTGCTGGTTAAGGGTATCAAGCTTTTGGAAAGTGGGCTTAAGGGAACTTCCGCTGCATCTGATAAGGGAAGTTACCACAACGTTATGGATAATGATACCCTCGCCAAGGTTAAGGAAAAGCTGTTGAAAATGGAATACAAGCAATATACGGAAGAATAGCAAGGTGAACGTTTTGAAGATGAATGGCAGAAGAAGATTATGATCATTCTTGGAATCAGTGACCCTCATGAGGCGGCAGCCTGTCTTTTTGTCGACGGCACATTGGTAGCAGCCTGCGCTGAAGAACGCCTGACGCGGTTTAAATGTGATATGGGATATCCCCGTCGGGCTGTTGAATTTTGTCTGGCTTTTGCCGGCCTGAAAGGAACGGAAGTCGATGCCGTGGCTTTTGCCACCCTGTATTCACCGGCAGCGCATATCCGGATCAAAAGGGAGGCGAGCTTTTCCATACAGGACTGGGTCGATGAACAGAACCTGTACTGGAAGAGGAGGCTGGCGGGTGAATCCGTTTCTTACCATGAAATCTTTTCCAATAATCCCCGGTACATCCACGATCAACACTATGATTTTTCACGTGTATTTGATGAAAAAGGAAACGTCGACCACGATGAATTCCGGAAGGTCCGGGCCGAAGCAATAGCTCAGCACCTGAACATTTCACTTGATAGGATTCATTTTATTCCCCATGAGGAATGCCATTCCCATTACGGTTATTATGGCGCTCCCATCCGGGACAAGGCACTGGTTTTTACTTGCGAGGGAGAGGGTGATTATTCGAATGCAACGGTCAGTATTGCTGATGCTGACGGCATAAGAGAAATTTGCAACACGAAGGAGAATCATCTCGCCCATTTTTATAGATATATCACTCTGCTTCTTGGCATGAAGCCCAATCAGCACGAGTATAAGGTCATGGGGCTCGCCCCCTATTCAAGCGCCTATGAAAAAAACAGGAGTCTTTCTGTTTTTCAAGATCTGCTGCAGGTCAAAGAAGGGAACTTGGTTGTCAATCGCAAGATACCGGACTCCTATTTCCACTTTATTCAGGCCTTCCAAGGCCACCGCTTTGACGGAATAGCCGCAGCCCTCCAGGAGTATCTTGAAAGTTGTCTCAAAGAGTGGGTTCTGTTCCATATTAAGAAGACAAACATTCGTAATATTGTTTTCAGTGGTGGCGTTGCTCAAAATATCAAGGCCATGAAGGCCATCAAAGACATGGCCGAAGTGGAATCCGTCCATGTCAATCCCATTAGCGGTGACGGTTCGCTAGCGATCGGGGCGGGCTATCGCCTCTTAAGAAAATTTCATCCTGACGTTACTCCCCATCCGATAAACAACATCTATCTTGGCCTATCATTCGGAAAGGGGGATGTGGAAATGGCCATGGCCGGTTTCGATGTCGCAAGAAAATACAAAGTTATCGAAACGCCTGCTGTTCATGATATCGCCGTTGCCCTCAAGGATAATTTGATATTGGCCAGATGCACAGGACGTATGGAGTTCGGACAGCGGGCGCTCGGCAACCGGTCGATTCTTGCCAATCCCTCGTATTTCGGTAATGTGCAGAAGATCAACCGGCAGATTAAGCGTCGGGATTTTTGGATGCCCTTCACGCCAACGATCCTGGAGCATCGTGCGGGAGATTACCTTGTGTCTCCCCTGAAATCACCTTTCATGACCATGGCCTTTGACTCCACGGAACTGGCGCGCAAGGACCTTGCCGCGGCAATACATCCTGCAGACTTTACGGTCCGGCCCCAGGTTCTGGAGCGGGAGGCCAATCCGCCATACTTTGACCTGATCGAGGAATTCGAGCGCCTGACGGGAATAGGAGCCCTTCTGAACACGTCTTTCAATCTTCATGGCGAGCCTGTGGTCTGCTCCCCTGAAGATGCCCTCCACACCTTCGAAAACTCGGATCTTGACGGTCTCATATTCGACGATTTTTTGATTCTTCGAAAAAGTAATTGATGACAAATGTTATTGATAACAATGACCTAAAGACCCGCAAGCTCTACGAGACGGTTGGTCCTGACTGGCTCATGGACAGGGCCGACCCGGCTTACACGGATGCCCTGCTAAATGTCCTCCGCGACTACCTCAAACCCTGCGATAAGGTCTTGGATATCTGTTGCGGCTACGGCCGCCTGACCATCCCTCTGGTGAAGGACGGATATGACGTAACAGGAATAGATATCTCCGATGTACTGATATTTAAAGGGATCAGCCTTTTTCAAGAATATGGCATTCCTCAACGCTCACTGTTCGTTGCCAACATGAAAGAACTTCCCTTCCAAGAAGCGGTGTTCGATTTCTGCTTCTGTGTCTGGGCAAGCTTCAATTTTCTTATTACAGAGTCTGAGCAAGTAACATTTTTGCAGGAGATGCACCGCATCTTGAAAAAAGGCGGAAGCGCTTTGATCGAATGTCCTTTTCAGCAAGAGCCCGATGATAGCAAGTGTATTTATGTTGAAAACGTGAGTTACCTCTACTGCCCGATTACCTTTGACGATATGAAAAGGATAAGCGGCAAATCGCCCTTCTTCCAATACAATGTTTTTGTGGAACCGTTGGCCGGCCGGGATCGAATGTTGTGCCTTTTTTCCAAATGAATAAAACAGAGCAAAACTTGTGGGCAACCAAATCCGATATGAATTGATTATGACTGCAGCAAATTATCAAGTTCGGGATAATCTCCCGTTGTTGGCTGAAATGATGGATGCAAGGTTCAAGTGCGATCCATTATACCAGCCCACGCTTTATTGGACTGTTGGGGAAAGAACTTTTGTGAGGGAACTCCAGCATGTTGGGTTGAAAGATTTTCGCAGGAGAAAAGGAAGCATTCTATCATCCTTTGGGGCTGTTGACTTGGCAATCAAAGGAAATATTCGCTTTGAACCTCCTGTCCAATTTCGCGGTTTGTGGAGAATAAATAGAGGATTGCTCCGGGTCACACAGATTTTCGAGGAATGTTATTTCACCTTTAATCCGAATATTGTTCATGATCCTGAAGAGATAACAAAATACTTCTACAGAATGGTAAAATATAAATATGAAAATTTAGGATTGGATATTCAAAAGTGCCCGGTGAGTCTATGGGGTAACCCGGAGGACTTGATAGAATTAGGGGGAACCTTCTGGTCTTTAGCCCATCTTCAATACTGTTCGATGTTTATAGATGCCGCACGACACATTACATTTGGGTCGGACATGGTCTTTTGTGAACTGGGATCTGGTCTGGGAAGAAATGTAGAGGTTTTGGCTCAGCTTTTCCCCGAAGCAACTTTTTTTGTGTTTGATATTCCGCCGCAGCTCTATGTGGCTCATCAGTATCTGTCTGAGGTTTTCGGCAATCGTCTAATCAAATACAATGAGGCCGTTCTCCTGAAGCCGACGTCCGGCAGAAGTATGCCTGATTGTGTAAAGGGGAAGATCGTTCTTCTGCCGTCCTGGTTTATGCCGGTCTGGTCCGATGTGAAAATGGATATCTTTTGGAACAGCGCATCTTTTCAGGAGATGGAGCCCAATGTCGTTGTCAATTATCTCCGATTGGTCAAGACGATAAACCCTCGGTGGATTTACATTAACGCCCTACCAAAGGGAAAAGATGGAACGAAGATTCCGATCTCTGATAATTATTATACAGAGTCGCTTGGCAGTCAGTATAATTTGTTATGCACCTATGAAACAGACTATTTTCTGAGGAGTCAGGGATATCTGTCCTACGTTTTCAAAAGTATATGAGCAAAAACCTTTTTAAACATAAGGTGTGTGGTTCAACGTCCAAGGTTTGTGATGATTATCAGGGGCTAAAAAAGGAGTTCTCGACTATTCCATTTCATATCAATAGTATTATCCGGCATATTGATAAACTAAGCGATTTTGACCGGGTTATGTGCAGTACAGGCTATGATGATGCTTTGAATTACATCACCCAAAACATAACCTGTCCTGCAGAATGGATCCGTATCGAGGAATACGAGCCGGGGGCAGAACACTGGGGCTGGAAAGTTCCTTCGTCGATGAATTTCTGGAGGGATACAGACCGGCCTTCTATCATTGAAATTCCCAACCACCGGTCGATGAAGAGCCTTGATGTCCATGTGCCAGGAAAAGGGGATCGTGAAATTATAATCGTGGCACATCTGGATCACCCGAAGCCATCGGCCAATGACAATGCCTCCGGTGCGGCCATGATGATGGAACTCATCAATTACTATGTGAAGTGTCGTCCGAAAATTTCTCTTCGCTTTCTCTTCACAGTTGAATATTTCGGAACCGTCGCATACTGCCACCGGTATGAGAAAGAATTGGGCGGCATAATGGCCGGCATCTCTCTTGACATGGTTGGGGCAGATCAGAATATAAGTGGCAGCACCCTGATTGTGGATGAAATCCCGCACCATCATGTCTCTTCCCTCGATCTGCTTCTGAGGCACCGATTGAAGGAAGTCGCACGTGGGGGAAACTACCGCGAAATCGGGAATTCTCTCCCGGTTTACCGTTGCGATTTCCAATACTATACGGGCGGTAGCGATCATTATATACTAAATGATGCAACCATCGGGATACCCGCAAGCTGTCTCAACACCTATCCAGATCCCTTCTATCATACGCGAAATGACACAGCGGACAAGATTTCCCCGGAGACCTTAAAAATATTTTTCACAACGGTGGTGCATGCATTGAATGATGTCTGCGATGATGATCCCACTGCATTGAACCGATTTTCGCAATTGACCCTGAACCATTTTGACGAGCAGGCCAATCAAATTTTGATGGGGTTAACGAAAAACAGTACGATAGCTCCTGATGATTATTCTTTCCGTCTCCACCATGTCTTCACTGTCTCGACTTTGAGATTGAAAAACATCTGGAGCCTTGCTTCATCAATGGATAGCGGATTCTGGCAGACTTCATTGCGTGATGTTTATCAGTCGGCCAGTGAGAGATTCCATTTCATGTCCGGATGTGAACCACGTCAATCGGGATGGGAAACAGGACGCCGTTTTAACAGGCGTTTCAAGGCACCGCTTTGCCGCAACCGCCTCTTTGAAATAATAACTGCAACGGAAAAGGAAGAAATTACCGGAGAATTGCAACAGGACCCTCTGTTCTTTCATAAAATTGATGCAGCTCTTAATTATTGTGGATCGAGAGGGACAGCGGAAATTTCCAGACTGCTCCGGATGCATTACGGGGGAGAGGATTATGAAGGAAAGATTGATAAATATTTCAGGATTCTCTGCAGGTATGGGCTGATGGAGGAAGGCACTGATGACCTCTGAGCATAAGTCTCTTCATACAGATATTATGATCCAGGCCCGTATGGGGTCTACGCGATTACCTGGCAAGATCATGTTTCCCCTCGGCGGCAATACAATACTAGGAACCATGATTGATCGGGTTAAACGAGCAGACAGGGTAAGGCATGTTGTCGTGCTTACAACCGAACTTCCAGCAGACGATGCCATAGTAGGATTGGCGGAGCGTCACGACGTAGAGGCCTTTCGCGGCAGCGAGACAGACCTTCTGGATCGTTATTACCGGGCTGCCCTCCACTATGGGACAGATGTCATCGTCCGGTTGACCGCAGACTGTCCCTTCATGGATCCGGAGCTAATTGACGACATGGTGAATCTGTTCCAGTTCAACTGGCCGAATATCGAGTTTCTAACCAACTGTAACCGGAGGACGTTCGCACGCGGGCTTGATATCGAGATTTTTTCAAAATCCTTACTGAAAAGACTTTATGAAGAATGCTGTGAACCATACTACCGGGAACATGTTGTCCCTTTTGTGGAAGAGTATCCGGAAAAATTTGCTTTTTTCGAATATCCGAACCGAAGTGACGACTCCACTTATCGGCTAACAATTGATAAGGAAGAGGATTATGAGACGATTACCGCTATATATGCACATATGAAAGATGATACATTTACCTATTCGGAACTCATGGATATCATCCGGCAAAATGAACACCTCCTTCGGAATGCAGGCGTAATCCACAAACCTTACAAAGGATAATTCAGCTTACACTATAGTATGGTAGCCAGCCTGTTAAATACTTGTGGAAATATCATTTTCCATGGCACAAGTTCCAAAACTGTTCTGATCCATGCGGATCACAAGCGCCGTGATGCGGCTGCGTCCCTCCTGCTTGGTTATTACCTTCAATCCATGGGTTACAATACAGTCATCGGCAGCCGGATTTCTTCACGTGCGTTGTATCATCTCTTCAAGCCCGAAGCAGTCCTCATGACTCACCCCGATGCCTTCCTCACACCGGACGAATTGAAGGAAGGTTCCAAGAACTGCAGTTTTATTCTCATGCATCCGGAATCAAGCGGGATGATCCGTGAGGGAATGCTCGAGCACATGCGCGGTGGCAAGGAGGAAATTGGTCTTGCTTATGCGCAACATTATTCCCAAGTATTAACATGGGGACCCGTACTTAAAAATTGGATTGTGGAAGCTGGACTTTATCCGGAAGAGAATGTAAAAATGGTTGGCTGTACGCGTTACGATTTCTACCGGGACGCGAAGAGATTTACCACACAAAAAAGAACTCTCGGCGGCATGCCATCTTTTACCGGGATCAGCATGTTTCATAATCCAAACATGTTCGAACACTTGGACCTCGGACGAGGGGCTCATGGCATCTACTATGGAAGGGACGGCGGATACGAAGATTTCCTCTGGGCTGCCGCAGCCTATGTCAGACTGTTTCTCGAATTCCTGGATATCTGGTGTCTGGAACTGAAAAATCCCGTTGCCTTTCGCCCTTATACATTGGAATGCCTCGATGATTATATCCACTTTTCCAAGAAGTACGGCGAGCTTTTTACGATTGATACAAAAAGCCCCTTCCCGGGATGGCTGCTACAAAGGAGTGCCTCTGTTTTCTGTTATTCCAGTTCTATTATCGAGTCCATCATCAGCGGCGTTCCCTACATCACCCTGCAGGAGGTCCTTGGTGATAGGTTAGAATACCACATGCCCAGCGTTGAACTGCCCGATGTTCGGGGAGAGATCTATCGCTATACCTATCAGCCGGGCAGTATCCACGAGGTTGTGGAATTGGCACAAAAGGCGACAAAAGGCAACCTTCCGTTGAAGACCTCATATAAGGAGTCTGAACCGCTTCAAAAACTTTTGTGGGATTATTACGGGTGGCCGCAGAAATGTCCCTCGTGCTGGATTGTTGCCAAGGAGATAGACGGGTTAATGCAGGAAACGCGCAAAGATAACACAATGCCCCGGCTGAAGGGATTGACTGAAGTTGCCAAGACATGCGCCAGGGTGCTGGCTGCCCGGTCGGGCGGAGACTGGCATAACTTTGACGATTATCATTTCCTGCCCTGGCACCTTCGGGAAAAGGCCTATGCCCGAAAAGAGTATGAGCGCCTGAAGAAATCGGGGGAGGGACATGAAACCTAAATTATTTTCAGAGGAATTTAAAGATAAGATTGTCCTGTTGACTGGGGGAAGCGGTCAGATCGGTTGTGTCATCATGAACCATTACGTTGAGGCGGGGGCGGTCGTTCTGAATATGGATATTACGCAACCAATTAGTTTCTTAGAACTTCCAGAGAGTTATTGTGCCGGGAAGCCAGAATCCTACTTCCTGATGGCGGACGTGACAAAAAGGACCGATGTCGAGGCCGCCATCGAAAAGATCCTGCGGATTATGGGCAGAATCGATATCCTTATCAACTGTGCCGGAATCTCCGTCTTCACCCCTTTTGAAAAACGGACGGATGACGAATTTCAGTCTGTTATGGATGTCAATGTAAAGGGCACCTTTCTCGTTACTCAGGCAGTAAGCGGACATATGGTTCGGGATGGGATAAAAGGCGTCATTTTGAACTTCGGCTCTATATATGGCGTTTCCGCTGCCGATCAGAGGATCTACGGAGACTCAGGCAGAAACTCCCCGGAGGTGTATGCCATGTCAAAGGCCAGTGTAATTCATTTCACTCGGTATATGGCAAGATATCTTTCTCCCCACGGAATTCGGGTCAACTGTTTGAGCCCCGGTGGAATCTTCGCCAATCAGGCACCTGCATTTGTCAGGAATTATGTATACAAGACTCCGCTTAACCGGATGGGAACACCGGAAGATCTCATTGGCGGCATTTTTTTCTTAACATCGTCCATGTCCGAATATGTAACAGGGCAGAACCTGCTCGTGGATGGAGGATTTACCATCGGGGACTGATCCCGGGAAAACGGATATGGAATACACTACGCTGAAAAATTCCGATCTTCGCGTATCAAGAATCTGCCTGGGGACATGGCTTTTCGGAGGAAGACGCTGGGGCAAAGTAGACACCGATGAGAGCCTGGCAACTATCCGATATGCCCTCGATTCGGGAATCAATTTTTATGACACGGCTGATGCTTACGGAGAGGGCATCGCCGAAAACCTTCTCGGCAGGGTTCTTGCGGCCGAACGTAAAAACGTCGTCCTCGCAACCAAGGCTGGTGTGGTCTGGAGAAACGATGGGACGCGTTATATCGATCTTTCTGCTTCTCACATCCATGAAGCCGTCCACAAAAGTCTGCAAAGGCTGAAAACCGATTATATTGATCTGTACCAGTTGCATGAGATGGATCCAAACACTCCAATCGAGGAAACTGGTGTGGTGTTGCTCAAATTGATTGAGGAAGGACTAGTTCGCTATATAGGTGTATCAGATTTTGATTGCCCTTCATTGGAGAGACTCAGAGCTATTGTCCCTGTCTTGACCGTACAGTCCGAATACAATCTTCTGAAGAGAGAGAGCGAAGCCGATATGCTTCTCCATTGTCTGGAAAACGGGTTACCTGTCCTCGCATACAGCCCTCTGGAGCATGGGTTGCTCACTGGAAAATTTGTAACAACCTCTGTTTTTTCGGAAGATGACAATCGTTTTCATGACGAAGAATTCCAGGGTGAAAGATTTCTCCGGAATCTCGAAAGAATCGAAAAGCTGAAAGTACTCTCCCGGAATCTCGGGAAATCACCGTCCCAGGTGGCCATCCGTTGGCTTCTGGATTCGAACGGCATCGATGTGGTTATTTGCGGGGCAAGGCGACCGGAGCAATTGATTGAAAATGTCGGAGCGGCAGGCTGGAAACTTTCTGAGGAGTCTTTTAGGTTTCTCTCCGTGGTGTTTCGTTTATGATGGAGAGCAGATATGAAAGATAAGACCGTACAATTCGGAGGGAAACGCATCGGGCAGAATCAGCCGATTTTTGTTATTGCGGAGGCGGGCCTGAATCACGGAGGAAATATGGCGCTGGCCATAAGGATGATTGAGACTGCCGCCGAATCCGGTGCGGATGCCATCAAATTTCAGGCATTCCGGACTAAAGAGAGATTCGGCGAAAACCCGGATATTCACGATCTTGTCAAACCTACCGAACTGAACCATGAGCAGTTTGCTGTCTTGGCTCGTGCGGCGAAAAGTTCAGGAATCGAATTTTTCGCTACGGCATTCGATGAGGAAAGCGTGGATATGCTGAAGATGCTGGATGTGCCGGCAGTTAAGATCGCGTCCTGCGATATTTGCAATGAAAGACTGTTAAGGAAGGTGGCGTCTTCCGACCTGCCGGTGATCATTTCCCGCGGTACAGCCGATGCTGAGGAAATCGAATTCGCCTTGAAATTTTTCCGGAAGCACCGTACGCCCCATATCCTTCTGCACTGCGTTTCCAGTTATCCTCTGGAAGAAGGATCGGCAAATCTAGGGGCTATCCATTCTCTCCTATCAATATATGATATTCCCGTCGGCTATTCCGATCATACGCAGGGTATTAAGGTGCCTTTGTTCGCCGTCTATGCAGGGGCCATGGTGATTGAAAAGCATTTTACCATCGACAGGGGATTGCGTGGCATTGACTGGGAAATATCGGCTGAGCCGGCTGAATTAAAAGATCTGATCCGGAGGATTCGGGAAGCTGAAAAAATTCTGGGGCATGGCAGGCTTGAAGCCATGCCCTGTGAGGAAGAGGAAATCTCGTACAGGAAAAGTATGCGCATGCAGGAAAGGTCATGAAGATCGACGCTGCAAGATGTCCTTTTGATTACGGAAGCACTGCTTGAAAGTTATTCTCTTCAGAACCGACGGAGGTGTGGTTGCGGAAGTTGGTACAGGGCACATCTACCGAAGCCTTCTTGTCGCCGATCAACTTAGGGATGCAAGCCGGGTCATTTTCTCAAGTGTAGATAAGCCGGATTACGAGCACGGCCATGCTATGATAAAGGAAGCGGGATATCCTTTGCACCTCATTGCTCCTGACCGTTACAATAACGATCTGGCAAGGCTTGTTCAGGATTGCAAGCCGGACTTCATAATCTGTGATATCTATCAGTATGATGAGAATGATCTCCGGATACTCAAGCAATACGGTGCTCCTCTCATGACATACGATCATTTCGATGACCACAGAAAATTTTCCGATTATCCGATCAATGCTTTTGTCGAAGAGACAGGGAATCCATATTCCGGACCGGGCTTCGCGGTGATTCCACCAACCCCAATAAGAAACTTTCGGACAACCCCAGAAAGAATCTTTATCTGCTTCGGCGGGTTTGACTACCTGGATATAACCATGAAATTGGTCGCTATCCTTTCGCAAGCGGAGATCGCTACGCCTGTCGATGTTGCGATTGGAAGTGGCTATTCCAATACTGCCGTTCTTTCACAATATGCAGACTCATCGTACGGAAGAATTCGTATTCACAGGCAGTCGGCACATTTTCTGGAGGTAATGGCCGGTGCAGATATTGCTTTTGTCGCAGGCGGACTCGTCTTCTTTCAGACCCTGTCTCTCGGGATGGCGTCTATCGTGATCTGCCAGTATGAACATCAAATGGAGCAGGTCGGAAGCCTTGGCCGTCATAATGCGTTTTTCCTTCTCGGGATGGGTAACGTCTTAGATCCGAAAGCTGTTACGACAGTTCTAAGTACTTTAATGACCGATTTGAAACTCCGCTACGATTTTTATGAACGTGGTCGGAGGCTTGTGGATGGTGATGGTTTAAAACGAGTCGTCAATATAATAAGGGGGCACTTGGAAAAATGAAAGGGGTCATTCTTCAACCCAATTATCTTCCGTGGCGTGGGTATTTCGATCTGATTAATATTGCTGATATATTTGTATTTTTCGATGATGTTCAATATACGGTAAGAGATTGGAGGAACAGAAATATCGTAAGGCATGAGACGGGATCGCAGTGGATCACGGTGCCGGTCATCACAAAGGGATTACGTGGGCAGCTTATCAAAGATACACAAATTGATAACAGCGTCCCATGGCGGGATAAACATTGGGCCATGCTTAAGCATTGCTACTCAAGGGCGAAATATTTTGATTATTATAGATCTGTGTTTGAGGATATTTATAGTCGATCCTGGGAGAATTTATGTGATCTGGACATTGAGATAATCACTACTCTTTGTGGGCTACTATCAATCGGTCATACGCGTTTCGTCCGTTCTTCCACCCTGGATGTCGAGGGCAGAAAAACAGAACGGCTGGTGAGTATATGCAATAAACTGGGAATAACAACTTATATAAGCGGACCTAGAGCAGCAAATTATATCGAAGATGAGCTATTCGACCAGAGTGGTATCCGTTTAGTATATCAAGAGTATAATTACCTTCCCTATAAACAACTATATGAGCCTTTCGATCCGATGGTGTCCGTCATCGATCTTCTCTTCAATTATGGTGACGACAGTCCCGATTATATCTGGAGGAATAATTGTAATGAATAATGTGAATATGTCATTAAAAATTGCATTGATAGACCTCACACACATGACCGTAGGGGTTCATAATAATTCTGTTCCATTAGGAATAGGATTTATTGGTTATTATCTGAGGAATAAACTAAAAAACAATAACATTGATGTAAAGCTTTTCAAAAATCCAAATATGTTTCTTGATGCAATGAAATACTGGGTTCCGGATGTGATTGGAATATCACAATATTCGTGGAATAGCAGATTGAATCTTCATATGGCCGGTATTGCTAAAAATAAGAATGCGAATTGCGTTGTTGTTGCGGGAGGTCCCGATCTCTATCTTACACCTCCTGAAAAATTTACGTATTTGAAACAATTTGATATTGTTGATATTTGTGTAAGTTATGATGGTGAGATACCATTTTCGATAGTCGTTGAGCGTCTGATTAATGGTGAAAATATAAAGGATATTAGAAATTATCCTGTGCCGGGAACATATTGTCTTGATTGCACAGGGGAAAAACTTATGGAACCAAATGTAGCACCGCCAAGATTTGATTCTTTAGAGCTTTTTGGTTCAATGTATGCTGAAGGTTTTTTTGATGAATTTCTTGCTGAAGGTTTTTCGCCTTTTGTGCAGACGCAAAGAGGCTGCCCATTCGAGTGTGCTTACTGTCATAATAGTAATGATTATTACTCTAAGGTTGTATTCCAATCCATTGATAATTTTAGGAAAGATATTGAATATTTAGGTAAGCGTTTTTCAGGACAGCATAATGTGCAACTATATATAGCTGATCCTAACTTTGGATTATTCAAAAATGACTTTGAAATTGCATGCGCAATCAGAGATACTCAGGACAATTATGATTGGCCAAAAGTTATTGAAGTAAATCTAACAAAGAATCCCAAGAAGCATTTGCAATTAATTTCAATTTTGAAATACATAACAATACCTGGAATATCTATTCAAACACTTACGCCTAAGGTGTTAAAAAATATTAAAAGAAAAAACCCATCTTATGGTGAATTTATAGCTTTTCAAGAAAAAGTAGTAAAAGAGTATGATGAAAGATCAATTACGGAATTGATTCTATCATTGCCTGATGAAACAAAAGATAGTTTTACTGAAACAGTAGCAAAAATATTAAATTCCGGCGTTCAAAATATTACAATATATACTCTTATGAATTTAAAAGGTACTCCAATAAATTCACCACAAATGACATCAAAGTATGGTCATTTAATTATGCATAGAATTGTTCCGAGATCATTTTCTGAAATCAATGGGATAAAAATATTCGATACGGAAGAAGTAATCGTTAGTACTAAATCGATGCCATTCGATGACTATCTATACCTTCGAGGGCTATCACTTGTAATTGCAATATTTGCGAGTACAACCGAGCTATATCCCCTTCGCAAATTAATCAAGGAGCGAGGATTAGATATTGCGAAATGGATATTCAATATCCATGATAATATTTGTTTTTCAGAGCTATCAGATGTTTACAATAATTTTATAAATGAAACAAAACAAGAATTGTTTTCAACCTATAAAGAATTAGTGGATTTCTTTTGTAGGAAAGAAAACTATGAATTACTTTGTAAAGGACAGTATGGAGATAATCTGCTTCGTAAATACAGGACGATTGTTCTCTCACGATATTATAATGAATGTTTACACATAGCATTTGATGAACTTCGTAGACAAAGTGAATACTTAATTGAATTACCAGACTCTTTGATAAAGGACTTAGAGACTTATTTGAAAAGCAGAACAGTCACCGATATATTTAAAAAATATAATACCAAAAAGACAGAACAAAAAGTAATACTCAGTTGGAATATCCCCACGTGGTTAAGATTGGATAAAAGTAATGAGCCATTGGAAAGCTATCGCGGATCATTCAAATATTCTGTTAGATTAAACGACTATGTGTTAGACCGCCTTGTGGATTTTCAAAGTAGTCATCAAAATCATGAATTAGCGCTCCAGAATTATTATCGTGATGGGCATATAAAAGATTTCTGGCCAATCTGGGTGAAAAGTGAATAAAAATAGGATTAATCCGGTTGAAGATGCCATCACAAAATATGGTTGTCCGGATATATTCAACACGTATCAAGGCAGTCAGTTCACATCAGAGGCATTTACGAACTGACCCCGGTTATGATTCACTTCGGGACAATATCGCAGAGACAGGTTACGGCATGATCATGAAACAAGGGCTATTTCCCACTTATAAAAATTTGTCACCTGTCCAAACAACCCCGACCACCTCTGATTGCAAAGGTCTTAATAAATCAAAAAATAAGTAAGTGCAATGTGTTAGCTTTGAATAGCCAGCTTTTCAGCACGACATTGGTGAATCAGAGATGAAAAACTTGACAAGTTGTGCAAAGATCTCGATATTGCACTGAAAAGGATAAACAAAATGGATAAGCTTGCAATAAATGGTGGAACTCCTGTTCGTAATGAGTTTATTATTTATGGTTCACCGGATATCGGCGAGGATGAAATCAAGGAAGTGGTTGATTGCCTCAGGACGGGATGGTTAAGCACTGGGCCAAAAGTTGTCCGCTTCGAAAACGACATCAAGACCTATACCGGGGCAGCTCATGCCGTGGCGACGAGTTCCTGTACGGCGGCGCTTCATCTCTCTCTCATCCTGTCCGGCATCGGAAAAGGTGATGAAGTAATCACAACGCCCATGACCTTCGGTGCAACCGTCAACGTAATCGAACACGTCGGGGCGGTTCCGGTCCTGGCTGATATCACGGCTGGCGCGTTTACCATCGATCCCGATGACATCGAAGCCAGAATAACGCCGCGTACAAAAGCCATCATTCCTGTCCATTTCGCCGGTAATTCTTGCGACATGGATGCAATCAACAGGATTGCCGAAAAGCACGGCCTTACCGTGATTGAGGATGCGGCGCATGCCTTGGGTACGAAATACAAAAACCGCATAATCGGCGACGGGGAAAATCTGACCTGCTTCAGTTTTTATGTCACCAAGAACGTTGCGACGGGTGAAGGAGGAATGATCACTACCAATCAGAACGACTTGGCATCAAAGATTAGAGTTTACGGGTTGCATGGGATGGACCACGGTGCCTGGCAGCGGTATACAAAAACAGACACCATCCATTATGGAATTGTCTACCCCGGATATAAATATAACATGCAGGATTTAAATGCCGCCATTGGCATTCATCAATTGAAAAGACTGGAAAGTTTTATCGTGAAAAAGCGACAACTTGCGGGAATGTATTATGATTTACTCGGCAATGAGGAGTCATTGATTCTTCCAGCTCGATTTCCCGAAGGCGACGGCAATAGGAATTCCTGGCATCTCTTTCCCGTCATGATAAAACCGGAAACTCTGAAGGCTTCCAGGGAGGAAATCATGCGAGCCATTATCGAAGAAAATGTTGGGGTTGCCACTCATTACCGGGCAATCTTCGACCAACCGTACTACATCGATAAATATGCGTTTAATCCGGAAGATTACCCGAACGCCGATTTTATCTCAAAGCGGGTTTTTTCCATTCCCTTGCAAACGAGAATGACTGAGCAGGATTTGATGGATGTGGTCACTGCCATCAGGAAAGTCCTTTCTCATTACAAAAAGTAGCTTGAAACAATACTTTAGCTATAGATTATTTTTGTTCAAAAATAGCTAATGTTCTCGTTTTTCCATTACTTCAAAACAAACACTGAAAATTGATAAAGCTTCTCAAAATAGTTGCCAGGGTAATTACTGGGCATCCCCTTCATTCTCTATTTTTCATTCTCGGCGTCACCTTTGTAGGCCTCACCCAGGTTGTATCTATTGGGAGTCTCTATCCCATCGCCCAGTATCTGATGGATCCTCATAGTCAGCCGAATGCCATCATAAAACAGTTCGATCGTATATTGATCATATGCGGCCAAACGCCTGATCTGCTGAATTATCTGGTCTTGTTTCTTGCAATTAGCTTTATTTCTGCTTGTTTCTATGTTGTTTTGGAAACCTATCAAGCTTTTTTTCTAAGGAATCTTGAATATAAAGAACGTCAATCATTATTACATCAGGTTATCTGGTCGCGATGGGAATCCTTAAGAAATTTGAATCATGGTGATTTTATCAACGCAGTAACGCATGAAGCAGAATCATATAAGGGACTTGTAAAGTATTGTTTCATCGTTATCAGTGAATTAGTACAGATTGCCTTTTTCATTTACTTTGCATTTATCATCGACTCCAAAATCGTAATACTGAGCCTGATCCTGTTTTCTTCCAGTGTCGTCATTTTTTACCCCTTTATGAAGAAGGGCAGAAGTCTTGGCCATGCATGGATCAATGCGTACAGCCGATTGACTGACGGCCTTGTAAACGCTGTCCGATCGTTTAAAAGCATGAAGACCTCCTCCATGGAGCGGTATTTGATGAATTATCTGAACGACCGCGTTTTCAGGGTATGTCATGAGTACTACAAACAGCAGATTCTCTCGGCTGTCCAAAGCAAGATGTCTGAGTTGACCGGGTATTTTATCTTGGCCATTATTATCTATGCCGGTGTAAAGATTATGGAAATGAAATTTGCGAACATCATTCTGATTCTCGTGATTTTCACAAGGATTGTACCAAAAACAAAAGGGGTTATCGATAGCTTTCACAAGGCTTACAGCGGGCTACCATCTGTAGACAAGATTGAGGCCATCAAAAATAGTTCTATCAATCAATCTATCAAGGGAATCCCTCTTGATAGTGAACTGCGTTCCATTCGTTTGCAGTCTGTCAGTTTTGCATATGGTGTTAATGGGGATTTGTTTCGGGACCTGACTATTACTCTGAAAAAGGGGGATTTCTGGGTCGTTTGCGGACCGACTGGCGGAGGGAAAACCTCATTTCTTGATTTGTTGTCAGGGATCATCAGGCCATCAAAGGGTAGTATCTTCTATAACGATATATCCGATGACGAAATCGATGTCGAGACCCTGCATCGGCGCATCGGGTATATTACTCAGGACCATTTCATATTTACAGGCACAATCCTGGAAAACATCTGTTGGGGAAATGAAAATCCGGATATGTCAAGACTTAATGGCGTCATAAAACTGTCACAATTGGAAGAATTATTGCGTGAAAAAGGAGCAGATTTCAAAATTGCAGAAAGCGGCCAGAACTTGTCCGGCGGCCAACAGCAACGGATAGCAATAGCCAGAGTTCTGCTGAATGATCTCGACTTCATCTTGATGGACGAGCCAACATCCTCCTTGGACCAAGAGACTGAGCACCATTTTATATCAGCCCTGCTGGAATTCAAGGGAAAGATCAGTATCGTCATGGTAACCCACCGGCAGCAAAATATAAAGTACTTTGATCACATCCTCATGCTGGAAGGAAATAACGCCCTTGAGGTCAGTCAAGAAGATAGGTGTGAAGTAAATGGATAAAAAAATAAAGATACTATGCACACTCGGGCCTTCGTCCTTGAATGAAAAGGCGATTGTTATGATGGACGAGTTGGGGGTTGACCTTTTCCGCATCAATCTTTCCCATACGGATTTGGACGAACTTGAGGGGATCATAATGTATATCAGGCAATATACCTCCAAACCGATCTGTCTGGATACAGAAGGCGCTCAGGTTCGGACGGGCCTGATGGAAAACGGCAAGACCTTCATGGAGAACAACAGCACAGTAAAATTGGTAACTGAACAGTTAACGGGTAATGCCCATATAATCCCCCTGAAACCAGAATCCGTTTTCCCGCAGATAAGACCCGGGGACTTGATCAGCCTCGATTTCGAGTCAGTACTCCTTCAGGTTATGGTCTCCGATCGGAGTTCGGTGACGGCGAAGGTTGTTTCCGGAGGGTTCGTTGGCAGCAACAAGGCCGTGACCATTGACAGATTGCTCGATTTGCCGGTCATGACCGACAAAGACATTTCGGCACTTTCTGTCGGCCGTAAACAAGGGCTCACAAATTTTGCTCTGTCCTTCGCCGGCAGCCGCGAAGATGTAAAGGCGTTTCGGAAACTTGCGGGCGAAGGTGCGCATATCATCTCAAAAATCGAGAGCAGAAGAGGGATCGATCATCTTGGTGCGATTCTCGATGTCTCCGATGCCATTCTCATTGACCGGGGCGATCTCTCCAGAGAGGTTCCGGCGGAGAAAATCCCTTTTTTGCAGAAATATATCATTCGAAGCGCGAACAGTAAGAAGGTGCCTGTATATGTAGCGACAAATCTGTTGGAGTCGATGGTCAAAGTTAAAATTCCGACTAGGGCGGAGGCGAGCGATGTGATAAATACTCTTATCGACGGCGCCGATGGGCTGGTGCTTGCGGCGGAAACGGCAATAGGCGCTTATCCGGTCAACTGCGTTGTCATGGTTTCCAAGATGATCAATCAGTATACTAGCTTTCTTCACGGTCAGCACGAAACAGGTGAGAAGGAATCGTTTTTGCTTTCACAGCCCCATGGTGGCACCCTTGTAAGCAGGATGCAGGATCATTATGATTTAAGGGAGATAAAAGGCTTAAAAATCCTCAGAGTTGATGCGACGGTACTATTAAATGCCGAGCAGATTGGCATCGGAACATTTTCACCTCTGGAAGGTTTTATGAACAAGGAAGAACTGGAATCGGTCTTGAAGGATTACCGGCTTCCGAATGGCATCGTGTGGCCTATCCCCATCCTGCTACAGGTTGGCCGGGATGCGGTTTCCGGAATCAAGACTGGGGACCTGGTATGCCTGGTTCTTGAAGAAACCTCTGAGCCTTACGCTGTTTTACACGTGGAAGAGATCTATCCCTATGATCTGTATCAAATGTCACGTGAGACTTACGGGACGGCGGACGATGGCCATCCCGGCGCCCGGATGTTAATGAGTGGCGGCGAATATTTTGTTGGCGGAAAGATCGAAGTGATCAGACGACTCCCTTCCGAATACAAGAATTATGAGATGACTCCCAAGCAGGTGCGACTGATCTTTGAAAACAAAGGTTGGAGCCGGGTGGTCGCCTTCCACACAAGAAACGTGATCCACAGGGTGCATGAGCATATCCAGATGGCGGCAATGGAAAAACATTATTGCGACGGTATATTTATCCATCCCGTTATTGGCCCCAAAAAGAAAGGGGATTATAACCCGGGCATCATCCTGAAGAGTTATGAATTGATGTTAAAAAAGCATTACCCTTCGGACAAGGTCCTTTTATCGTCCTTCCAGAATTATTCACGGTATGCAGGTCCGAGAGAGGCCGTATTTACGGCTTTGTGCCGAAAAAATTTCGGATGCAGTCATTTTATTGTCGGGCGTGACCATACGGGCGTCGGCCAATATTATGGTCCCGATGATGCTCACAGGCTTTTCAGGGAACTTGGGGATATCGGTATCACGCCCGTATTTTTTAACAATGTGAATTACTGCCGGAAGTGCGGACAATACGTGGAGACATGCAAGCACGGCGATTTGGATCTTCTCAGCATCAGCGGTACGGAAGGACGGGCCATGATAGAATCCGGAATTCTTCCGCCGGAGTGGTTTATGAGAAAGGATATCTCCCAACTCATCCTGAACGCAATCGGACGGGGAGAGGAAATTTTTATTTAAACCGGTTATGAAAAACGCCTTAATCTTCTGGTTCACTGGTCTCTCCGGTTCGGGTAAAACCACCATTGTAGATGGAACCATTCAGCGTCTCTCAAATCGGGATATCAAAATCAAGATATTCGATGGCGATGTCGTCAGAAAAGAAATCAACTCTCACCTGACCTTCAGGCCGAAGGACATTAGCGAGAATAACCGGATTATAGCAGATCTTTGCCTGAAAGAGAGTCATCTTTATGATTATATCTTTGTCCCTGTGATTGCCCCCTTCCGGGAATCGAGGGACGAGGCCAGAAGACTGCTTGGAGATCATTTTTATCTTGTTTACTGCAAGATATCCCTTGAGGAGGTTATACGGAGAGACCCCAAGGGGCTATATAGGAAAGCTCTGTCGGGAGAAATCGATAATTTTATAGGCATTCATAAAGAGGTTCCCTTTCAGCCTCCTAAAGACGCCGATCTGGTGCTCGACACGGAAGGCGCAGGCATAGAATCATGTGTGGGAAGATTGATAGAATTCATCCACCGGAAGGAAGAGGAGAGAGTCGGAAAGCATAATGAGCGCTAAGAACATCCATTACCAGACGGTTCAGCTTTCAGAATATTTCGGCAATAACCGTCAAAAATGGGATGATTTTTATCCTTCGGAGAAATGGATCTTCGAGCAGGTGGCCGGACCGGAACTTAGCATGGGAAAGGTGCTAGATGTCGGATGTGCAGCCGGCGGTCTCGGATTGGCTTTGATGGAGCGCTTTTCCGTGGATCAATATACAGGTGTCGATATCAATGCCGAGGTGATCGAAATTGCCAGGGCGAGAAAATTGAAAGCAGCGGCTGCCTATTGCGAATTCACCTGTGGAGATATCCTGGATATTGATAATCTACCGCAGGAGGGATTTGATCATGTTGTCTCTCTTAGTTGTGCGGACTGGAACGTTGAAACACACGATATTATAAAGAAGTGTTGGCGGTATGTTCGTAAGGGGGGACATTTTATCCTTACCCTGCGGCTGACGAAAAATGACTCGCTGTTCAATTTGCCTGAGAGTTATCAATACATTTATTATGGAAATGATTTGCCGGAAAATAAAGAAGGGATCGAAAAGGCTCCATACGTAGTCATCAATTATCAGGAAGCTTTCTCATTGCTGATGGACCTCAAACCCAGACCGGCACATATCAAAGCTTACGGATATTGGGGGCCTCCTTCTCCCACGGCGAGAACGAGAGATGACCGTCTTGTTTTTGCAGCGCTTGCCGTCAGAAAAGGCACAGAGAAGGACTACAGGATTGACACGGGTGGAGAACTGCATCTGCCGGTAGATCTTTTTTATCCGGCCCCCCCATCACACGTGGAACTCAATGAAGCATGAAAATAAGCTGTCCGTCATTCCCCCGGTCTGCTGTTGCGGGAATTTGGAACTGTGATAGGCATGGAGTCCGGATCAAGTCCGGAATGAAAATAATGTCTAAATCGAAAGGAGTTGAATGACTATGAATCTCAAAGGTTTTACCACTCCGACGGCACGGAGTCCTGTGGCTGATCCGAAGTTGTGGCGACCCGATTGGACTATGGGTGTCCCCCGCGATCCGTCACTCATGTGGCTGGATAAAAATGAAAACACCGACCCGGAAATGGCTGCACTGGCGGCCCGGGTTCTGGGTGAAATCGATTTGACCGCATTGTGTACCTATCCGGAATGTGCACCCCTCTATCACAAACTCGGCAAGCACATCGGTGTATCCCCCGATCACCTCCTCCTTTCTCACGGTTCCGATGGCATCATTCGCTCCGTTTTCGAAGCCTTTATCAACCCTGGCGATACAGTTATCCATACGGTCCCGACTTTTGCCATGTACGCCGTTTATTCCCAGATGTACGGCGCCCGTGTCGTTCCCCTCATCTATCAACCTTCGGAGAGGGGGCCGAGCCTGTTGATGGAGGAGATTATGGAAACCATCGCGGCAGCCCACCCTAAACTAGTCTGCCTTCCGAATCCGGATAGTCCTACAGGAACGGTTTTTGCGCCGGAGGCTCTACGTAGAATCATTGAAGCGGCATGTGAAGCGGGTGCGCTCATGCTTGTTGACGAGGCCTATTTCCCATTTTACGAGGAGACGGCCCTGCCGTGGATAGACGAGTACCCGAATCTGGTCATTGCCCGCACTTTTGCCAAGGCCTGGGGACTCTCAGGGCTCCGGATCGGCTACGGCGCGGCATGCCCGGAGGTTATCAAGTACCTTCACAAGGTGCGCCCCATGTATGAAGTTAATACTATTGCCGTCGCCGTCATGGAGCGAATGCTTGATCTGAGCCACGAGGTGACAGCCTCGGTGAAACGCCTCAATGAGGGGCGCGACACCTTTCTTACCGCAATGGAAAAGTTGAATTTACGCACACTTAGAGGACGCGGAAATTTTCTGCATGTGGCTTTTGGTTCCCATGCCCCTGCCATCCACCAAGTCCTCAGGGATATGGTCCTCTATCGCCTTGATTTCAATGAGCCATGTCTTAAGGGTTTTACCCGTTTTTCCGCGACAACAGCCGGGCGTTTTCAACCGATCATTGACTGCATTACCCGTGTTGTCAGAGGGGATGCTTAAATTAGAGAATTATGGCACTTGTAAAAAGGAGAATATATGAAAACTTATGTTGTTAAAGTTGCCGTGATCGGCTGTGGTCGCATCGCCGGGCACCATTGCCGGTCCATCGTGGCAACAGAAGGTGTCGAGCTTTTGGCCGTTTGTGATCTGGTTCAAGACAAAGCCTCTGCTTACAGTAAAGAATTCAATGTCCCCTTCTTTGATAATTACCGTGAGATGTTTCGTGCCTTGCCAGAGATCAATGCTGTTGCCATTGTGACACCCTCTGGAATGCATTACGAACATGCAACGGAAATTCTAGAACGTTACGGGAAAAATATCATTGTCGAGAAACCAACATTCATGAGGCCGTCCCAGGCCGATTCAGCATATCGGCTGGCTGAGAAATTGAGGCTTAACATATTCCCCGTTTTTCAGAATCGATACAACCGGGCCGTTCAGCGCGTGCGGAAAGCTCTGCAGGAGGGTGAACTGGGAGAAATAAGGATTGCCTCCGTCAGGGTAAGATGGTGCCGCCAACAGCGGTACTACGAACTGTCCCCGTGGCGCGGAACTTACGCCCAGGATGGAGGGGCATTGACTAACCAAGGTATCCACCATATCGACCTCCTTCGCTATCTGGTGGGAGACGTGAAGCGTGTAAACGCAACCATGAAAACGCTGGGGGCCAACATAGAGGTGGAAGACAGTGTTGTAGCAACGATGGAATTTGACAGGCAGACTATCGGTGTTCTCGAGGTTACGACGGCGGCCCGACCGCTCGACTTCGAGGCTTCGGTTTCCTTGGTATGCGAAAAGGGCTTGGCCCAGATCGGCGGAATTGCCGCTAACGAATTGCAGATCTTCACACCTGATCAGTCCGCATGCGGGGACTGGAGCGAGGATTTTTCCGGGAGCGTTTATGGAAATGGTCATCAGGAAATGTATAAGGATATCGCTGCATTTTTTAGAGATTCTATGCCTTATCCAGTGGAGCGGAATGATTGCCTAAACACCATAAGATTTCTTCATGCTTTCTATTGCTCAGACGAGACCGGCAGCAGGATCGAGGTTGACAACGCAATTGAGTCGGCCCGCCTTGGGCGCCCCGATGAAACCTTGGCAAACCTCTACCGGACTCCGGAATAAAGGAGATCGACATGAATAATCCGTTGAAGGTTGGCATCTCCGGTTACGGCGTTGTCGGAAAGCGGAGACGGGAAGCTATAGACGAACACCCGAACCTTGAAGTTGTCGCTGTCTGTGACCGGGTTCTGCCGGAAACAGGCACTTTTCCCGACGGGGTGCGCTATTACCGAAACTACGACGGACTCCTCAACGAAGACCTCGATCTTATTTTTGTCTGTATGACAAACGATATTGCGCCCGAAGTCACCATTGCCGGTTTGGAAAAAGGACTTCACGTCTTTTGTGAGAAACCTCCCGGCCGTGACCTCGGCGACATTGTCCGGGTCATCCGTTGCGAACAACAGCATCCCGGATTAAAATTGAAATACGGATTCAACCACCGCTACCACGATTCGGTCCAATATGCCCTGAATTTGGTGAAAAGCAGGGAACTCGGGCAAGTTATTAACCTCCGCGGTGTATACGGTAAATCCAAGATCATCAGTTTCGATTCCGACTGGCGCACCAAAAGGGACCTCGCAGGTGGCGGCATACTGATCGATCAGGGGATTCATATGGTCGATCTCATGCGACTCTTTGGCGGTGAATATGCCGACATCCATAGTTTTGTCTCGAATGCTCACTGGAACCATGATGTCGAAGATAATGCCTATGCTCTCATGCGGACTGCCGACGGTGTAGTGGCTATTCTCCACTCTTCCGCTACACAGTGGCGGCATCGGTTCCAACTGGAAATCACTCTGGAGCGAGGCATGATCATTCTTTCAGGTATTCTCACGAATTCGAAGAGCTATGGGGCGGAAACGATTCTAGTTGCTTATGCGCATGAAGACGACGGTGGGGATCCTCGTGAAATTACTATCCGCTATAACAGAGATAATTCATGGCGCGATGAGATATTCGAATTTGCCGATGCCGTTCTTAACGACAAGCCGATAATTAACGGATCATCGGCAGAAGCACTGAGGACCATGTCGCTCGTTTATCGGATTTATTGCGCCGATGAGGAATGGCGGACACGTTACGGTCTTGATGATTCCATACCAGAGGATTTGCATCCACTGGTCAATCCCCAAGTGAGAGGATAGACTATGTATGCCGAAACGGCCTTGACACTACTCAAGGAGGATAATACCCGACCCGTCTGTGTTGATGTGGGCAGTGCGGGAGGCGTAACCCATCGTCTGAACGCCATCCGATCGCAGATACGGGTAATCAGTATTGAAGCGGATCCTGAAGAATGTGTGCGCATGAATGCCTCGGCAAGAGATGGTGAACGTCATATCAATGCGGCAGTGGGCCGGGAAAATGAAAATGTCGTTCTGGAATTGCATAAGAAGCGGCGGACCTCATCCTGTTTTGAAACCGATCTGACAAAGGTAAGCCATTTTTTCGACGCTGAAAGGTATTCAAAGGAAGGTGAAGCCCCTTTTATGACCCGCAGTCTTGACAGTATCTGCTCATCGGAAAAAATCGACCGCATTGATTATCTCAAAATCGATGTGGAAGGCCTTGAATTGGCTGTTCTGCAGGGTTATACGGGATCGCTGTTATTTGCGGAGATAGAGGTAAATTTTTACCCTTTTCGCAGGAACATTCCCCTCTTCGATGAGATTATGGGGCACATGCGCACGCGGGGCTTTTTTCTGCTTGATCTACGGCGTAACTTTTGGAGCCCGCTTCGGATGCATGATCTCCGAAATTACGGTACCAAAGGGATGCTGATCTTCGGGGACGCCCTTTTTGCCCTCGATCCTTTCCTTGAAGAGAATCATATTATTTTTGCAGAGCACGACTCCCGGATCTCCTATCTGGCCCTTCTTTGTCTTTATGGTTATCCTGCCGAGGCGCTCATGTTTATTGACGTGCTGTCAGAAGCTGGGCTGATTGGCGCCGAAGAAGCCCGAAGGTTGGATGGCATTATCAAAAAGGAATCATCCCGCAGACGCTGGTTCCTGCGTATTCACCGCCTCCTTTTCCTTGTCGAGAGATGGTTTCAACTGCCGATAGCCGTACGCTCCGGGCTGTCGCTTACCAAGTATTTTCAGCAGGATGGCGAATTGGGGAATCCCTATTAAGATTATCTGTAGAAGCAGGAACGGGATGTGAATTTACCCGGCATATTATTTTGTCGGCGTCAGTGGTTTAGAGAACAATAAGGAGGTAAGTATTCTAATGAAGATCATAGGAATCATTCCCGCCCGCATGGCGGCAAGCCGCTTTCCGGGTAAACCCTTGCATAAGATCTGGGGCATGCCCATGGTTGAGCATGTGTATCGTCGAGCGGCACTTTTCCCGGGATGGGATGGACTGTTTCTGGCAACATGTGATCGTGAGATTGCCGAATTGGGAGAGGCACGTGCATGGCCGACTATGATGACATCAGATCAACATACACGCGCTTTAGACCGGGTAGCTGAAGCCGCCGAAAAATGCGGAATCGATCTTGATGCAAACGATATTATCGTTTGCGTACAGGGAGATGAACCGATGCTGCATCCCGATATGATTGCCGCTGTTTTAAAACCCCTGCAGGAATATCCCGCCGTACCCTGCACCGTTTTGGCCATCACCATCGGGGATGAGGAACAGTATCATGATCCCAATATCCTAAAGATCATTCATGACCGGAAAGGCGATGTGCTTTATACATCGCGCGCACCGATTCCTTACTGCAAACAGTTTCCACCTGCAACGGGGGCTCGCCGGATCGGTGGGATCTTTGCGTTCCGGTCGTATTTCCTGAAAATTTTTACCGGTCTTCCGGAATCTCCGCTCGAGGTTGTAGAATCCTGCGACAGCAACCGAATACTCGATAACGGTTATCGTCAGAGAATTGCCCCCTATCCCTCTGTCGCATCCTTTTCGATTGACTGTCCATCGGATGCAGAGAAGGTTGAAGCGCATATGCAGGATGATCCTTTATGGAAGTTGTACAGAAAATAGTATGCCTGTAAACGAATTTGGGGCAGAAGTATGGCAGTATTATTTATGAAGTATAGGCATGCTATTCTGAAAGTCCGCCAGTATGGACTGCTTAAGGCGGGGCAGATACTCTACCGGAAGTTTTTCCCGGGGAAATACCCACAAGCGATAAATATTGAAATAATGACAATCTGCAACCTGAAATGCAGGCATTGCCGTGTAACCTATCATGGTTCTCTCATAAAGGACGTAAAACCTGCTTTTATGAAATTCGAGTTGTTCTGTGAAATGGTGGACAGGATAACTCCATTTATCAAACATGCAAATGTCTTTCAGTTTTCTTCCATTGAACCTCTCTTTCATAAAGATATCTTTAGAATGATGGCTTATGTGTCCACAAAAAACCGAAACATGCTGTTTCCCATTTTGACCAATGCCATGCTCTTCAATAAGGATAATCTGCGGGAACTCTTCCAGAGAAATGTTCCATCGATCTCCATTTCCCTTGACGGTTGTCAAAAGGAAACGGTCGAAGCCTTTAAAACGGGTGTAAGCTTTGACAGGGTTATTTCAAATATCAGATTGCTGAAGAAAATGGCCCCTGAAAGAATCAACATTGCTACCGTCTTTGTTGCCACCAGGAATAACATTCATGAACTCCCGGATTATATTACCCTCTGTGCCGATCTGGGGATTAATGAAGTGCTTGTGAATGGTTTTCTAAGCTTTCTTCCCGACCATTCACACTTGTATCTATACACCCCGCAAGGAAATAACGATGTTTCCGATATCTTTAAAAATACTTATGCACAAGCTGAAAAGCATGGGGTCATTGTCCGGTTTCCTTCATTGGCTGCTAAACCCAGAGGTTGTGATCTATCTTCCCTCCTGTGCATCGATGAAAAAGGAAATGTCGCTCCCTGCATATTTCTCGCCCATGAGACCCCTTTGGAACTCTTCGGTAAAGTGGGACGAACCCGGAAGCTTATATTCGGGAATGTCCTGAAGGATGATCCCTTGAAAGTCTGGAATAGCCGGGACTATGTGGAATTTAGAAATAAGTTGAGACAGCGCAGTCTTCCACGCGAATGTGCGTTATGTGCTGATGGACACGGGGTCATCTGCTCAGCAAAAGAGCTGACGCCAGGATCAATGAAAAAAAACTCTTTATGGGGAGACAAATAATGTCTATAAAAAAGAATTTTATGACGTTCCTCTTAAAATGTTTTGACAGATCACTGTCAATAATTGGGGAACGCAACAGGCATTATGCTTTAGCTCACATTTATGAAACTCTGACCCCAATTAAAAAAATGAACGTTGCCAGTAAGGAGGTTCTTTATTACTGTCCCGGAAATGTTCCGTTGTGGCGAGCAGAAACAATGTTGACAAAGGATCCAGATACCATAAAATGGATCGATTCTTTTCAGAATGATGCCGTTTTTATGGATATTGGCGCCAATATCGGTGTTTTCTCCATCTACTCGGCCGTCCGACATCAGAATAAAGTATATGCCTTTGAACCGGATGCATCGAACTATTGTATCTTAAACAAGAATATTGAAATCAATAAACTCCATAAGTCGATTTCAGCGTATTGCATTGGGTTGAATAATGAGAATGGCTTTGGATTATTGAATATGGAGGATACATCCTTTGGAAGTGCCGTTAAGACTTTTGGTGGAAAGGCGGTGGATGTTATTAAATTCGGAAATCATTCCAAACATGTAAACTTTACACAGGGTTCATTTGGATTAACAGTGGATTCGATATGTTCAGAATTTAAACTGGTGATTCCCAATTATATCAAAATTGATGTTGATGGCATCGAAGAACAGATTATTGATGGCGCTATGCAAACCTTTCAAAACAAAGAAGTCAAATCTATTGTTGTGGAACTCGAAACATCAAAGGAGACCTATAAGGAAGTAATAGGCCGTATCGAATCGACAGGGTTGAAATTGGAAAAAATAAGTCATGGACCGGACGCTGACAATTCGGATTTCCAAGATGCGTATAATCATTTTTTCTATCGCACATAAATGGTTTTTCGGTAGCGATACCATCTTCTTACCGTTTGGATTGTGTAGTTAAGATTTGCCGCATATCTATCAACAATCTTTGGAAGTTATGTGACATCTCTGGAAAGTAAAATGCAATATTTCAGAGTACTTTATGCTGTTGGAGTGGGAAAAGCATAGTCATGGAAAGAGCGAAAAAACTATTTACAATTAATGATATTCGCTGTGTTGCTATTGCATTAACAGACACATGCAATATGAGATGTAGCTATTGTCCCCACTCTCTGCCTGATGCCTTTCCAAAAAGAATCCGCGAAGCCCATTTCCCCCATGATCTTTATTTAAAGATTCTTGATTATCTTCCTAATCTTTCAGGCCTTGAATATGTAGATTTAACAGAATTCAACGAATTTTTTTTAACTCCTGAGCTCGCCACATTTTATTTGCCTGCGCTTAAAGAAAGAAACGTAGATTATATGATAGCAACAAATGGTTCAATCTATCCAGATAATATATCATATTACGCAACTCATAATCCTAAGTGTTTAATCGTAGGACTACAAACTATTACTGAAAAGCAGTATCATGATACTTTGCGCATAAAATGCTTATCTTTTGATAATTATATTGAAAGAGTTTCCAAACTCGTTAGATATTTTTATAATCATTGTAAAGACACTTTAATTTCTATTGAAGTCTCTTACAATGCTTCAATAATTCTCAATAAAGTGATTGGTCGTTCATACAACAAAGAAATTGCATCCTTAAAAGAACAGCGATCTAACATTAGAAGCTTAATTAGATTGATATCACAAAAGACAGGCATTGAACTCTACGAGGGGGAAAGTGCTTGTCGGAGAAACATCAATCAACTCATATTAGCCCATTCTTCAGACGATAGAATAATTTTTGGAGGTAAGCGATTCGTTGATTTGGTAAACTTTTATAACCGGAAGCTAACCAATGATTCTCCTGTATGTTTTTCAGAAACCACGGTATTTATGATGAACGGTGATATAAAAGCTTGTTGTACTGACTATAAAAATATGACGGTATTTGCGAATATAATTGGTACATCGATGAAGGATATATTTCAACGGTTTGTTTCCCTTGTTAATACCATGAGAACACGAGGAGCCCCATTTGAGTGCTGTAAACATTGTCTTGGATATGAAACATATCGGGAGAAATATGCCAAGGCAGTTCATTCATTTATAAAATAAGAGGTAATCTCGGGAAATCCCCTTTTCCCAACACTAATATCAAATGATCACAATGGTAGTCTCCCGCATGAAACCGAAAGTTTCACGGATAATATGACAAGTGTCAGCCAGAATTAAATTCCATTTTTTCTCTCTAATAGTCATGATCATGCAAGTTCCTTTGCTGATCATTTATTATATTTCCGGATTTTTTTTGCGAGATCCAGTACTTTGGCTTTTCGGCGGTTGGAACGGAAAGCATTTCCGTGGTAACAGTAAACAACTGTTTCTGTTTGTCAGGAATCACTGTCCTGATATCAGTGCGGTTTGGATAACCAAGAACCGGAAATTGGCCGATCAGCTTATTAAAGGAGGATTTCCGGCATATTACGTCTATAGCTTAGGTGGGATATGGAAGACATTGAGGGGTAAATATTTTATAGTGACACATGGGATAGGAGATATCAACGAGTTCGTGTCCAGAGGGGGTATCATGATCAATCTGTCCCACTCCATTTATCCGATAAAGGATATGAGCTTCGCTGGTACAGTCACTTTCTTGAGGAAAATCTATTTTCATATGCGCGAGCCCTTGCGCTATTTCATAAAACCAGATTATGCTATTACGGCATCCGAGTTTACGGCTCCAGCAACCGTGCACCATTATAACATCTCCAGCAACCGGGTATTGCCATTGGGCACGCCTAAGACGGATTTCCTGCTTGCACCCGATTCCGACCCCATCCTTTTTCATGCAGCAGAATACGCAAAATTTTACGGGTCCAGGACGAAGAAGATCCTCTTTCTCCCGACGTGGAGAAAGGATCATGGCTTCAGTATTTTCAATTTCGGATTCGATCCCGTGGGTCTTGACACCCTGCTGAAAGAGATCGATGCTGCGATTGCTTTCAGTTTTCACCCGTTTACGGCAATGTATCAAAAAATCCCAGATCTGAGTGGATTTGAAAGGTTGATGTGCTTTCATGATAGCGGCGATGAGATGAATTACCTCCTCGGGAAGGCAGATATGCTGATCACTGATTACTCTGCCTTGTTTGCCGATTATTTGATCTATAATAAGCCGATTATTTTTGCCAAATTTGACCACGATAGCTACATCAGAGCCAACCCTCTTTATGCTGACTATGATCATCTGCCGGGGCCGAAAGCCGAAAGCTGGCCGGAACTGCTCGATTATATAAGAGAAATATTTGTCTTCGGCAGAGATGATTATAAATCCCGGCGTGAGATGATGAGAGATCTTATCTATCCCCGTACAGACGGCAGGGCATGTGAACGGATTGTCCAATTCATTATGTCTCTCTGTCCCCAAAAAAATGTTTAGCTTTGAGATAATAATCACCGGCATGGTTCATGAGTTTGCAGGAATTCAAACAAGGGTGGATGAACAGCTATGAATAATATCAAACGGATCTACACTGAATGTAGTGATGTGGAAGAATTTGTAAGGAAGTACATCCATTATCTTTCCAGTCTAATGAACAGGCTTGACACAAAAGCGATTGGAGCCTTTGTTGATGAACTGGAGCGGACCCGTAAGAATCATCATACGATTTACATTATCGGCAATGGCGGTTCTGCGGCTACTGCCATGCATATGGTAAACGATATTGGCATTGATGTATTTAAAAAATCCGGAACGGATCTTCCCTATCGCGTTATGTCGCTGTGTGAGAACATCTCCGTTTCGACGGCGATAGCCAATGATTCTGGTTATCAAAACCTGTTTGTCAACCAGCTTCAAATGCATTATCGCCCCGGAGATATGCTGATCGCCATATCGGCAAGCGGAAATTCCCCTAATGTTGTTATGGCCGCGGAATGGGTTAAAGAGCATGGCGGGCGGGTTATCGGTCTCCTCGGTTTCGATGGGGGTAGTCTGAAAAAAATATGCGATATATCCATTCTTGTTGAAACACCGAAAGGGGAATACGGTCCTGTCGAGGATATCCACCTGGTCATCGATCATATGATTTCCCATTGGCTCCAGTACTACCTGCAAAAACGGTCTGATAACGAAAAGGGCGAGTAATGATCGCTTCCAAGAAAAGTGAGATGAGATGAAAGAGAAGACAAAAATCCTGATAGCCCCTTCAACATTCGCTGTCATAGACAGTGCCCCCCTGGAGCTGCTTCAACGGGCTGGTCTTGATATCATTGTCAATCCTTATGGTAGAAAACTGAACAGAAGAGAGTTGACTGCTTTGCTACCCGGCGTGGTGGGAGTTCTGGCAGGCCTTGAATCCCTGGATAAGGATGTTCTTGAAAAATCACAGCTTCGTGCCATTTCCCGATGCGGAGCAGGCCTCGATAATGTCGATCTTGTAACTGCAAAAAATTTGGGAATAATGGTATTCAATACTCCGGATGCCCCAACGGAGGCAGTGGCGGAATTAGCCGTCGCCATGATGATTCTGCTGTGTCGCCAGGTTCCGGAGATGAGCCGGGCTCTCAGCGAAGGCGCCTGGAAAAAGATGACGGGGTTTCAGCTCAGAGACAAAGCGGTGGTGATTGTCGGGTATGGCAGAATTGGGCAGGCGGTGGCGCAATTATTGCGCCCCTTCAGACCGAGACTCATCATAGTCGATCCTTTTGCAGATACTTCCATTCAAGACGGTTGCGAATCACTTTCACTACAGGATGCCTTGCACCAGGCCGATGTGATCACTCTTCATGCAAGCGGTGACCGGGAACTCCTCGGCAGGGAGGCCTTTTCTCTGATGAAGCCGGGCGTCATCTTGTTGAATGCTTCGCGCGGTGCATTAATTGATGAGAATGAGTTGCTCAATGCCCTTATAAATGGGACAGTTTCCGGGGCCTGGCTCGATACCTTTTCACGGGAGCCCTATGACGGACCTCTCAAAAGCTTTCCCCAAGTCATCCTGACGCCGCACATCGGTTCGTATGCCGCCCAGTGCCGCAGCCTAATGGAGATGCAGGCTGCGGAAAATCTCCTTTTTGCCCTGGCTGATCTTAAAACACGGGAATAACATATAATGCTGAATGAAAATGACCTGAATGATCTGTTATCTATCGCCTGTGAAGCAGCCATAAAGGCTGGCGTCTTCCTGAAAGATTTTCGCGCATCGGGTGTCGTAGTTGAGTTTGATGAAGGAAAAGATGTGAAGTTGATTGCCGATAAAAAATCGGAGGAGATCTTCATTCGGTTTCTGATGGAGAGATCTTCATTCCCGATTTTGTCCGAGGAGCGGGGCTGGGTTGAAGGGAGGCAAAAGGATACGGATCTTTGTTGGATTGTGGATCCGCTCGATGGTAGCCTAAATTATCTGAGGGATATCCCGATATGCTGTACTTCCATCGGCTTGTGGTGTGGCGAGACCCCGCTGCTCGGGGCAATCTATGATTTTAATCGGGAAGAGCTTTTCAGCGGTATTGTCGGAATAGGGGCTTCATTAAATAGCCATCCCATCCGGACCAGTGCCGCTCTTGATATTTCTGCGGCTGTTCTCTGTACCGGATTTCCCGTCAGTACCGACTTTTCTTCCTATGCCTTGCAACGGCTTGTGGAACAGATACAACGATACAGGAAGATCCGTCTTATCGGTTCTGCAGCGCTGTCGCTGGCTTATGTGGCGGCAGGCAGGGCCGATTGCTATTACGAAAAAGATATCAGGCTCTGGGATGTGGCGGCTGGTATAGCGATTGTAAAAGCAGCCGGGGGGCAGACAGTGTGGTCACCTTCGGTTCATGAGTATGTATTATCTCTTTGTGCTGCCAATGAATTTCTTCCACCGGTCTTTTAATCCCAGGTAAATACATCTTTATTCAGATGAAAAATGCACTCTGTGTATGTTGGGCGATGCCATCTAAGTTGCCGGAAAAGATTAAGATTCTCAGCTTTCTCTCTCCATCACGGGAAGAAGAATGTATCCAAGAATACGGAACCGATCATGTTATTTCCGGGAGAAGGATTGCCCAAGATGTAAAGAACGATGCCCTGAAAATATACACGCGGGTGGTGGCCCGTATCGGGGCTGAAAGAGTTCGCAAAGGAAAAAGTCTACGCGAATCACTTAAATACAAAAACGGCTTTAGCAAGTGGTGGTATCACCTTGATTCTGTAAAGGATTGTGAAGCTGACCCGACCTTTAATCACCTGATAAAAATTCTTTCCATTGACAAAGTCGCGTCAGAAATGTCTGCTGACAAATTGATCTTGTGGCATGCAGACTCTATGATTGTTGAAGTTATAAGCAGCAAATACCCTACAGAACATCACCATACGGCAAGGGTTTCTCTTTTCTATGCCTCTCTCAGAGCAATCCTTTCCAGGACGAGAACCTTCATCACCCAGCTCTACTACTGGTACATGGTCAAATCCTTGATAGCCGATACGGAATGTGACGTGGAACTCGTTCTCGAAGGTTTCTGGGATTGGAGCATAAGAGATGGAAATGGAACCTTAGACGACAGGTATTTTAAATCACTCCCCGGGATCCTTGAAGAAAGGGGGTTGAAGAAGGCGTGGTTTCTCTGGTTCTCACCAGACTATGAGCCGGGAATGAAAAACCGCCGAGTAAAGGATGTCCTGCTGACGGCACGTCCGTATAATGAACTCCTTTTCCTCCAGAAGTATCTGACGATCCGTGATTTCGGCACATTCTGGAATTTTCATCCAGCAGTCACATATCTAACTTTTTCTCGGAAATCTGAATTTAGGAAAATATTTTTCGAGAATCGTTTTGATCTGTTCCCGTTATTCAAAAGAAACCTTGCTTGCAACTTCTTGAACTCTTCACTGCCTAATTGCTGTCTTGTGGCTATGGCCTGCGGACGTGCTTTTGCCCGTTACAAGCCCAAAATAGCCCTTACATTTTTAGAGCTGTTTCCGTATTCAAGGGCTTTTTACATTGGCGCCCGGCAAGGTTCCCCGGACACGGTATTGGTTTCCATGCAACATGCAAGTTACAGCCGTGAGAAGACCTATCTTCGACTGGATCCGGAATTGGAGTTCCGGGGACGTCCCGATGATTGCCCTTTGCCAAAACCTGATTATGTCTTTGCCATGGGGGAATTAGGCAGAACTATATTCGAGGAATGTGGTTTTCCCGCTGAGAAGGTTTTACTAACAGGCTCTTCGAGATATGAGCACCTCCAAGATGAAAAATCTCATGGTAAAAAAGCAAGAACCCGGAAATCAAAACTATTAATGGTTGCAACCACAGACCGGGATTTGGAAATGGATATGGTTGAAGCCGTTACCATCGCAGCAAAGAGAATTCCCGATGTAGAACTCCATCTCAGAAGCCATCCCTTGGCAAAAATGGAAGAACATCCGGATTTCCATAAATTCAGGAAGCAGATTCAAAGTACGACAGGAACGCTCGAAGAGGACCTGGAAGATGCGGCCTTGATTTTGTTTACGTTCTCCACTGTAGCCGAAGAGGCCTTCTTGAAAGGAATCCCCGTGTGGCAGTGGCGATCGGCAGCCTTTAACGGATCAAGCTTCCGTGATATCGAGATTGCAATACCTTCATTTACTTCAGTAAGCGATTTGGCGATATCTCTGAAGACCTTTACCAGGAATCCGCAGGTATTCAGCCCTAGTCTCGAAGCCAAAACCATGGTTGAAAGAATGTGTTTTTACAGAACCGATGGACAATCAAGTACAAGGATTGCGGCACAAATTCAAAATCTTATTATGTCAAAGTGATAACAACAGATTAGGATATAGATTGTTGCCACCTGTACCCTTTATCAGCGTTGTGGTTCCCGCATATAATGCCGAGTTATTTATTGAAGATGCATTGAATTCAATTGATCAGCAATCCGTATCGGATTATGAGATCGTTGTTGTAGATGATGGATCAACGGATGGTACATATGACAGGGTCAAGGGTTGGGCAAATGCACATCCGGCCATTCATGTGAAAATCGTTCGTCAGGAAAATAAAGGCATAGGAGGAGCGAGAAATACGGGTATCAATTCGTCTTCAGGCAGTTACATTGCCTTCCTGGATGCCGATGATGTGTGGTTGGAGCCGAAACTTGAAAATGTTTTGCAGCATTTAAAAAAATCACCTAACCTGGATCTTATATGCCATGATGAATGGATAGAAGAAAATGGTCGGAAAATAAGACGTAATTATTGTGGCCCTTATAAATCATATCGAGATCTTTTATATAAAGGGAACTCAATTTCGACTTCAGCTACCGTAGTAAAAAAAGACAAAGCTTTGATAGTAGGGGGGTTTTCTGAAGATTTGTCCTTTAACGGCGTTGAAGACTATGATTTTTGGCTACGTCTGGCAAAAATCAATTGCAGCTTTGCATATATAAATGTTGTTCTTGGTGTTTATCGTGTATTCGGTCAGGGAATTACCGCCAAAATAGCTGAACATTGCCAACATAACCTTAACGTAGTGAATGCCCATTTTCAAGAGTGGCAGCCGAAGACGCCTCTATATAAATATCTCATACGTAAACGTCGTGCTGACATTGTTCGTGGCGGAGGTCGGGCCTTTATGCGATCAGGTAACCATAGGGCGGCTCGCCAATATTTTTTCACTTCCTTGACGTGTGATCTGTTTAACTTGAAATCTTGGCTCTTTATGTTCTTGAATGCGGTTAAAATAAAATTATGATTTTAAGTTGACGGATAAAGGCCACTTATAGAGCAGGACGTATTAATAAGGAATATTTGTGTTATTGTCCGAAGCAGTTGAATGTATCCTTGCATGTCCCATCTGCAAAGGGTCTCTAAATTTGCAGGACATGGGGAATCATTTAACATGCCTGTGTTGTCAAAAGCTATTTCCCATTCATAATGGCATCCCTATCTTTTTAAATGATGATAGCCGTAGTCAAAATGATGAGAAATTATTTAGGGATAGTATTGCCGCTAAATATGTCAGCCGTGAGAAGTATGATCTCCTCAGGTTCGCCGGTGAACATCATTGTATCCCTGTTATGAGGATACATGCGGATAATTTTCGATCCCGTTTATCGCCGGATTCCTGGATGCTCGATGTGGGTATCGGATATGGCTGGCACTGGTCAGAGATGATTGACGAAAATGTCAGAATCATCGGGATCGACATGTCTCTTGGGAATCTTCTCATTGCAAAAAGCATTTTGGGTGAAGACAGCAATGTCCTGCTCGTCTGTGCCAATGCTTCTGAATTGCCGATTAGAGATGGATCCATATCGGGGGTATGGTCTGTCCAGACGATTCAGCATTTCCCCGATAGTGTCTTTGAACGCTTTCAAAAGGAAATGAACCGCATTCTATCTAAGTCATTCATCATGGAAATCTACAACCTGCAGCCAGCCATATTGCACCGCCTAATCTATCGGCTTTTAGGTAAACGCCTGCACCGCCGGGGTCATACTGGACAATGGGAATTGAACCGCCTGTCCAGGGCGGAGTGGATCAGAAAGTGGCACACCTTTCGGTCGGGGCAGGCGAGTATGGATTTTCGGTATTCAGAACTTTTTTTTCATCCGGATCTCCATGTAATACCTGAGCGGTATCCTGTAAAGCTGGAACAGTTTATTTCTATAAGTTTGTCTCGAGTGGCTTCTTTGTTCGCCAGGCAGGGGCAAATATGTATTGAATCACGAATATCGCCTCCGCTAACGTCCTGTTCAAAGAATGTACCGGCATGACAGTATCCCCGAAGGATATCGCCGGATATATTCATAAACTGTATTTTCCCCCATCCCGAAAGGTATCTTGGAGCTTTGATGACTTCATCGGCCGACATCCTGTTCGCTACTTTGGCTACTGTCGATGGGCTCTTTTTGAAGCCCTTCAGGCTGCGGGTATTGTGAAAGACGATAAAGTCCTTATTCCCGGCTTTATCTGCCGGGATCTCTTGTCCGCCATCAACACAATCGGCGCAATTCCCAGTTATTACAATGTAGATAAGCATACGCAACTTGCGGACGATCCTGATTCCTTGCCGTGGGCAAAGGTCATACTTGCGGTCAATTACTTCGGTTTTCCACAGAAACTTGAACCTTTCCACCGATATTGCAAGAGAACAGGCGCCGTCCTGATCGAAGATAACGCCCACGGCTTCCTGAGCCATGATGAAGAAGGGCAAGCGCTCGGCACCCGGGGGGATATCGGAATTTTCAGTTTAAGGAAAACGTTAATGCTCCAGAATGGTGCAGCCATGGTTGTCAACGCCTGTGATAAGAGCTATACGATCAAACCACAAATCGAAATAAAGCAGGCAGGGATGTCCATTTCGTTTGCGACGAAGCTTTTTTTGAAAAAATCATCATGGTTCATCAACCTCCGGATGATCAGGTATCTTTCTTTATTCATCCGAACAGTAAGAAAGATCACAACCGGACATTGGATCGCACCGTCAGCACCCGATGCGGAATTTAGATTGCCGGTAAACGCCGCACCCTGTATAGAACTCCGGTATTCTCTCGATTATCTGGATGTGGAACAGGAAATATCGCGTCGTCGAGGATTGTATCGTTTGCTTGATTCTGTTATGAGACAGAACGATTTTGAACCAGTCTTCGCCACCCTATCGGCACAAGTCGTTCCCTATACTTACCCCTTTTATGCCTCAGGACACCGGATAGACAAAGCAAAAGAGGTTCTGAAAAAGCTCCATCTGGAATGCTTTCCTTGGCCCGAACTGCCGGATGCCGTCGCGCCGGAAGCCCCTACTGAATATAAATCGGTGTGGATGATCCCTTTTTTATGGTAAAGTGGACGCTACTTTCTTCCGAAAAGGATCTTGCAGACTGGGATGCCAATCTGATCCGCTTTGAAGATTCTTCATACTTACAGACTCTCTCTTGGGGCGATTACCGGGGTTGCTTCGGCTGGCGGCCTTGTCGATGGGCTGCCTTTACTGATACTGGCGAGATAATGGCCATGATGCAGGGTCTGTTGCGCAAATATCCCGGAGGTTTTGGCATCTTGTGGGTTCCCGGTGGACCGGTCGGTGACATTTCTGTGTGGAACCGGGAGTTACAACAAACGATTGCAAAAACAACAGGCATAAAAAGGCTATATTGTCGAATCACTCCAACCCGTTCCTATCGTGCGGCAGATGCCCTGGCACTTAAATCACAGGGATGGAGTAGAACGTGCCAACCTATGCTCAGCGGCATGAGCATGTTGTACCAGTGCGAAGAAGACGAACAGAGTCGCCTCAAATCTTGCAGCGGTAATTGGCGGCATAATCTGCGGCGTTCTCAGAAATTAAATTTATCCATCACGCGCTGGTTACCTCCCAATATCGATGCAATGATAGCTATTTACGACGAACTACAGGAATATAAGGTCATATCGGAGCAATATTCACGAAGTGAACTTGATAAAATCTTTGAAATCTTCGGTGATAAAATAGTTCTTTATTGCTGTACTGATGAAGTGGGAGATCTTATCGCTTTCAGGGGATGTGCCCTCATCGGAAAAAAGGCTTGGGACTTGTTTGCCGCTACCACGGTCAAGGGGCGCAATCTCTACGCTTCGTATCTCTTGTTCTGGAAGTTGATTGAGCATTGCAGCAACGCTGGCGTCGCCTTATATGATATGGGTGGTATTGACCCGCACACGAACGAAGGTGTCTATCATTTTAAGAAAGGCACGGGAGCCAGAGAAGTCGAATATCTCGGTGAGTGGGAGTGGGCAACTTCCGCAACAATGCGTTTTGCTGCAAATTGTGCAATCCGTTACAAAGCAGGAAGGGTATGAATTGGCGGCAAATGATCACGTGCGGGATATCCGAAATCTCTGCAATTGCGCGTCGATATTCAAAGCCACGCAAAGGACTACGAATTCTTCTTTATCATGCAATCGGAACTCAGACAAATGATGCTCATGAAAATCTCTTCTGTCTCTCTTCCCGGCTGTTTGAAAAACATATGACAGAACTGTCATGTCGCGATACCTCTGTAACCATCCCTTTAAATGATGTTATTTCCATGAGGAAGATGGAAGGCGTTGTTATCACTTTCGATGATGGTTATAGAGATAATCTGTCAGTCGCGGCGCCGATCTTGGATAAATATAAAATACCTTTCACTGTATTTGCCACAACATCTTATATACGCGGGGGTTCTTTCCCTTTTCTAAACGAAACTGAACTCCGTGCATTATCAGCGAATTCCTTGGTGTCAATCGGTTCTCACGGTGTTACTCATCGACCTCTTACTGAATGCGATGACAGAGAATTGCAGAACGAGCTTGAATCGAGCAAACACTATCTCGAGGATTTAACGGGTAAAGAAATAACGATGATCTCTTACCCTCATGGATGCAGCAACAAACGTGTCAGAGATGCTGCGGAAAATGCCGGCTTCAGGCTTGGGGCATCGAGTTATTGTGATATCAATAATTCGTCGTCTGATTTACTAATGCTGTTTCGAACGTGCATTTTGTCTGAAGACTCCATCCGGATCTTCAGACAAAAATTACATGGAGACTGGGACTGGTATCGTTGGCGGCAATACCTGTCGATGCAGCGATGCAGCTAAGCAAGTTCTCCTGAAGAGGTTGCAAATGAAAAAGGTCAGCATCGTCATACCAGTGTATAATGAGGAAGCGATTGTATCTGAGTTGATAGGTCGACTTCAAAAAGCGACGTCCGCTCTTCCGTATCAATTTGAATTTATTCTGGTCGACGATGGGAGCACAGACAGCACACTTTGCAATCTTCTCCAGATTCAGAGATCAGATTCACGGCTGATCATTCTCAAGCTTTCACGAAATTGGGGTCATCAAAATGCCTATAATGCCGGGTTGGATCATGTAACAGGAAACGCTGTTATCCTCATGGACGGGGACCTCGAAGATCCACCTGAAATGATAAGCGTGTTTTTGCAGAAATGGGAAGAGGGGTTTGATGTTGTTTATGCATTAAAAGAAACGAGACAGGAGAGTATATTTAAGAAATTTCTCTTTTCCATTTTCTACAGTATTTTACAGACTATCTCGGATATTTCGGTTGAAAAGCAGGCGGGGATGTTCTCTCTCATGGATGAAAAGGTAATCCGCGAATTGATACAGCTCAAAGAAAGAAACAAGTATTATGTCGGATTAAGATATATGTTGGGTTTCAAGCAGGTATCCGTATCCTATAACCGTGAAAAAAGATTTGCCGGCAAACCGAGGCAATCCTTTCGCAAATTAATGAATTACGCATTTAACGCTTTTTTTTCTTTCTCTTTTCTTCCAATTAGGCTGTTAACTTATTCAGGAATGTTCATTCTTGCAACGATAGTAATCATGTCGATCATCCTGGTTACCATGAAGCTATTCAAATCATATATTCCTTTCTACCATGATTTGCCAGGATGGACATCCGTGATCTTGGCATTTTTATTCCTGCTTGGAATTCAAATCACCTTCATGGGCATCCTCGGTGAGTATATTGCCCGCATCTTCGATGAAGTTCGCAATCGTCCCTATTATATCGTAGAAAAGGTTTTGAGAAACCCTGGACAAATCGATAAGACGATCAACGAATCCTGAATTAAACATCAAGGAAATAGTATTCTTAACAGCAATGTCCATTAAAACAATCACTCTAATCAATCCGCCGGGCATAAAGGCAATCAAGAGCCTTGGACTGAATTCCCCCAATCCTCCCATAGGTCTTGCTTATATCGCTGCCGTCCTAAATAAAAGTGGATATAGGTACAAGGTCATTGACATGGCGGGGGAGGCCCTTAATCAAGTTTATCCCTACGAAAAAAGAACCGACCTTTTTGTACAAGGTTTGACTATTGAAGAGGCTTTAAGCAGAATCCCAATGGACACGGATGTTATCGGCATTAGTTGCATGTTCGGAGTCCAGTGGCCAATTATCTCGGAACTGACAAAACGCATCCGAATGAACTTTCCCTTAGTCTTCATGGTTGCCGGCGGCGAACAGGTGACAGCCCTGCCGGAGTTTTCCCTGCTGGACAGCGCTCTGAATGCCGTTGTTATGGGAGAAGGCGAGAGAATCTTTCCTGCTTTGATCAATGCCGTCCGGCAGGGTGAATCATTATCGGGAATCAGAGGTGTCGCTTTTCAGGACGGGATCACAAACAGCATTACGGTTAATCCGAGGGAAGATCGTATCAAAGACCTCGATTCGATACCGTGGCCAGACTGGTCGAGCATCCCCATAGAAAACTATATCGATGCGGATCTCCAAAATGGGGTTAACCGCGGTCGCTCTATGCCAATCATTTCGAGTCGTGGATGTCCTTTCAAGTGTACCTTTTGCAGTAACCGCAGGATGTGGGATGCTAAGTTCAGTGCAAGAAATCCATATGATGTCGTCTCTGAAATGAAAAATTATATCGATAAATACAGGATAGAAAACTTCAATTTCCAGGATCTGACGGCCTTTGTCGACAAGAAAAAGGTGATGATCCTGGCGCAGGAAATCGTCAGGCAGGGATTGAAGATCACTTGGCAACTCCCAAGCGGAACACGTATCGAAAGCTTCGATGATGAAGTAGCTAAGGCAACGCACAAGTCCGGCTGTAGAAACATCGCGTTTGCCCCGGAATCCGCCTCGCCGGAAATACTGAAATCGGTCAAAAAACAGGTCAATCTCGATCATATGGAAAGAGCCATTAAAATTGCAGTGGCAAACAAAATCAACCTCTCATGCTTTATTGTCGTCGGTTTTCCTTCTGAATCAGCAGAAACGCTTAAATTGACTTTGAAGTATGTAAGAAATTTGGCCCGTCTCGGAGTTACGGACATTGGAGTCTCCCAGTTTGTGCCGTATCCGGGCAGTGAACTCTTTGATGAACTGATGAACTCTGGAATAATTGAATTAAACAACGACTATCTACTGAGTACAATGAACTTTTACCTGAAGGGAAACTATTCTTTCGCGCGAGATTTGTCTCCAGAAGAGATTTACCGATGGCAACTAAGATTATTAGTAAATTTCTATTTCACCTCTTTCCTCTTTTTCCCGATAAAAACCATCAAGAACATTCTGAATGCCCTCTTTTTCAAAAAGGAAGAAACACGTTACGCGAAATTTATCACAGACGTTGTTTACAGGAGAAGCAGGATATTTTTGAGCAAGAACATAAAACTCGGCGAAAGTAGTTAGATTTCGGAAGACATGCGCGCCTTCAACATGCACTGGACTATCATAAAAGTAAGCGTCTCTCCTTTTGAATGGCCATGAAAGACTACCTTCCTGATGTTCACTATAAAAGCCTCTCTGATCTTGAAGGATCTTACTGGTGGCACGTGACAAGGATCAACTTTGCCGAGAAGGTTATACGCAGGCATTTTCCGGTTACGTCCAATTTAAGTGTTCTAGATTACGGATGCGGCACGGGCGGCTTTTTATTCGAACTGAACAAACGGCTTAAATTCAAGAGCTGTCTCGGAGTCGATGCCTCGAAGCAGGCGATTCATTATGCAGGATTACATGGCGGATTTTATATGCATATGGATCCGGGCGATTTTTCGGTTGTCCGAACCAGGGATCTGGTTTTCCTTATGGATGTCTTGGAGCATATTGAAGATGATGTCTCATTTTTAGGGAATCTTTTATTGTCATTGGAAACAAATGCCTACTTAGTGATTTCTGTTCCGGCCCATCCATTCCTTTTTTCCAGTTGGGATACTGCGCTCAATCATCACAGAAGATATTCAAGGAAGGGGCTCTTTGATCTTATCGACAGCACAGGCGGGAAAATAGTATATATGAATTACTTTTTAAGCTATCTTTCGTTACCAATTTTCTTTACGAGAATCTTCCTGAAGAAGCGTTTCGACAAAGATAATTGCGAGTTTCCACCCGTACACCCGTTACTGAATAGGGTATTGCTCGAATTGAATAGAATAGAAATGATCATGGAACCATATTTTCGCATTCCGTTCGGAAGTACCTTGATTGCATTAGTAACAAAAAAACAGGAACTGCAAGGTTGCCACCTTGGCAGTGTTGTTGAAAAAAGATTAATATAATTAATGGATTCGTTATTTTCATGGAAAGACAGAATACTTGAAGCCCCAATCTGCTATTCATTATGGTCCAGCTTGCTCAATGGCCAAAAGATTCGCGCAATAAGAAAGGTGATGCCGGTTCATTTAAATTTATCCGTTCTTGATATCGGCTGCGGTCCCGGGACAAACACACGATTGTTCAAAGACTGCAGGTATACGGGTGTTGACATTAATGAACGATATATTGCACATGCCAAAGCGACCTATCCTCAGCGGGATTTTTTCGTCCAGGATATCACCAAATCCGATTTGCCACCGAATTCATTCGATTTGGTACTAATCAATTCCTTGCTGCATCATATGCAGGACAAGGATATTGAATCTCTGTTTGCCAGCCTATCTTCGCATAATATGAAAACTGAGGGACGTATTGTCATATCAGAGCCACTGACAGCGCCTCGCAGTAAAATTATCCGTCACATGCTGGAGCGGCTTGACAGAGGGGATTATTTCAGGACATATGAAGAATATTCGAAATTGCTGGCGCCGTTTTTTCTTTTGGAAAAGGAGTATATTTACCCACTGAGAATATCCGGCGTTATCGGATGGCAAATGCTTACCATGTGTCTAATCAAAAAGAATGATTCAATATGAAGATAAGTAACAATCATAAGATATTAATAAGCGATCTAAGATGCAATTAAATTACGAAACATTCAAAAATAATATATGGGGAGCAAGCGGATACCTTGCCCGCGGGGCTATGGGCGTTATTTTTTTCCTTCCGATCATAATTTATTCTGTTACCATCCTTCGCTTTTCCATAAATATCCCTCATTATGATGATTATCCTTTGCTTCTCGGATTTATGAACAATTATCATGATGTTCATTCAATTAATGAATTCCTTAGTTTGCTATTTTCGCAGACGGCCGAGTATAAAATAGCGTTCGCGAAAATGATTGCCTTAGGCGATTATCTGATAAATAATAACTTGAATTTCGTTAGGCTTACTATTGTAGGCAATGCCGCTTTATTATTGACCTTCTACTTGCTATATAAATCGTCTGTCATAGAAAAGAAATACAAGTTAATGGCCTTACTGCCCATTCCGTATTTATATTTCCAGATACAGTATTGGGAATCCAGCACATGGTCGATTGTCGCGTTAAATCACTTTTACGTTTTCTGTTTCTCACTTTTATGTATTTACTTGTTAAATATGCAGACAAAAATTACATTTCTACTGGCCTTGTTGGTATCGGTCATTACACCATTTACATCTACAAACGGACTCTTTGTATATGCAATCGGATTTATTTTTCTGGTAATCCAGCATAACTATAAATTCGCGTTCGTCTGGCTTCTCTCTTCGGCCTTAATGATTTTTTCCTATTTTCTTAATTTTGAAACCGCTCAGGTGCCTATAAATCACGTAGCATCAGACAGGATTTTGTCCCTGAGTTTGATAAAATATTTTTTTGGGCTGATCGGATCATCGGCAGGCTTCGGTCTGGAGTATCCTTCCATCATTGCAGGCATCATTATCGCGTCATGGTTCTGCTACTTACATTATAAAAAGTATTACAGGGTCAATCCCGTAATTTATTTTTTCACTATTTTTTTAATTATTTCATCCATAGCAATCACCATATCTCGAAACGGTTACGGGATAGACATTTTCCTCTATACCAGTCGATATCGACTGGTGTCGACGTTGATCATTGTATGCGCCGTCATAGCCTACCTCGAATATTTCGGCAACTTCCACGCGACAGCAAAAATTCCGATAATGATCTTTGCGGGCTCCGTTGGATTCATGTTATTTTCATATCTTCTTTATTTACCTTTTCTCTCCGGGAGATATGAAGAACTGAAAAGCGGAATAAATGGTCTTTCAAATTCAAATCATTCCAATGCGTATCAAACTATTGTGAATTCCGCAAAAAATGGGATTTACCATTTGCCTAATGGTTACATTGATAAAATCAGGCCTGATTACAGAAGGAGCGCTGAAGCAAAAATAAAAAATTTCATAGACCGATTCAATGGTGAGCATTCCTCGGACACGGTACTGACGTTACGGATTAATATTGACAGACATAGCCCTTTTGACAGCGCATTCCATGTTTTGCTCCAGAAGCCGGAAGTTATTTATCTTTTCAATAGCGGTCTGACACCAACGACAATCAGGGAAGTCCTCCACCCCGATGCGAATCCGGATCTTCTTAAAAGCGAACTCATAATAAAAAAGAAGGAATAATTAGAGGGGTGTCTAATGTCTTTGAATAACGATAGTAATCATATAAAAGTGCTGCTCCTGTGTGGCGGTAAAGGGGAACGGCTAAGCCCTCTCACAAGTAGAATACCCAAGCCTCTGGTCCCGATAAACGGAACGCCCATTTTGAACTATCTTGTTACGTATTTTGAAAAGCATGGTTTAAGAAAATTCATAATCGCTGCGGGATATAAATCCGATAAAATCTATGAATATTTTAAAAATAATCATAAGAATCTGGAAATTCAGATCATCGATTCGGGAGATGTGGATATTTTAACCAGGATACAAGCTGTCTCCGAATTCATACCGGGTGATTTTATTATGTGCTATGGCGATACCCTTGCCGATGTAGATCTCAACAAAATGATTGATTATCACCACAGCCACGACGGTATCCTCACTGTGACGTCCTATCCGCTTCAGAGTTCCTTCGGCATTCTCGACATCGGTGAAACAGGAAAAGTGATGTCCTTTATGGAAAAACCCGTTCTTGATAAATGGATCAATATAGGCTACTTCTATTTCAGCAAGGAATGTGTGCGCCATATCAACGACAGCTTGTCCTTTGTGGATTTTCTTAATGAGCGAATTGCGAGGGGAGAAATGTACAGTTTTAAACACCGGGGGCTTCACATTACCGTGAACACCATAACGGAACTTCGAGATGCTGAAAATAATATTGCCAGCTTCAACAGTGTATTGAACAGGTAGTATAACATGACTAAAAATAACTGTTGGAACAACAGGAACGTTTTAATTACCGGAATTAATGGATTCATAGGCGGCAATCTCGCTAAGGCGTGTTACGATAATGGTGCAAATGTTGTCGGGATTATTCGGAACCTGAAGAAACAAACTTTTTTGTTTCATGAAGGAGTGGCGGATAAAATTAATCTCATCCACGGGGATGTGACCGATAGGGAATTGATTAGAAGCATCATCGCTGAAGAGCGGATCGACTGCGTTTTCCACCTGGCTGCGCAGGTTGAGGTCGGCGTTGCACGAGCTTATCCTTATCTGACGTGGGAGACCAACATCAAGGGAACATATGCCATATTGGAAGCCATTCGTGAAAGCGGTGAAGCGATTCAGGCCGTTGTCATTGCCTCAACGGATAAGGCATACGGCAGTTACGAACAAGACAAGCTTCCATATCTGGAAGAATATCCGCTCATACCTGTTTATCCTTACGACGTGTCAAAAGCATGCGCCGATATGATTGCCCGCACTTATGCGTCGGACCTTTATTCTCTTCCGATTATCATAACACGTTTCTGCAATATATACGGTCCCGGACAGCTCAACTTTTCTGCTCTGATCCCCGATGTTGTAAGAGCTGCCCTGGGTTTCGGCGAATTTATTCCAAGAGGAAACGGCCTCAATGTCCGGGATTATATTTTCGTAGATGATGTTGTTAACCTTTACATGCTGTTTGCGGAACAGATATCGCAAAACAACAAACTACGGGGAGAAATATTCAATGCAGGGACACATCAGCCGAAACAGGTAAAAGACATTGTCCGGAAGATATTTGAAATAATGAATCTTGAAAACGAATACAAACAGATGGAAGGCATGTGGGAAAATCGGCAGACCACGGGGGAAATTGACTTTCAGTATATGGGATACGAGAAACTGAATAGATTCTTCGATTGGAAGCCTTCTGTAGATTTTGATACGGGTTTGAGACAAACCATCGCATGGTACGGCAACTACTTCAAGGACAGATTGTAATTCCATGGAAGGAGTTTCGGTCATTATTTCCTATCATAACGAGTCGGCGACCTTGGAGAAGACACTCGATCTTCTGGCGGCTCAGACCTTCCCTCCGAAAGAAATTCTGTTTGTAAACTCCAGTTCAACCGATGACAGCTTTTTGGTTATACAGAAATGGATTGACAGAAATCTGGCAATCCATAAGCCGACAGTTCGCAATATCGATGAAGGTACAAATGTCCCCGGATCATCCATGAATGTCGGGATTAGAAACGCATCCTGCAAGCTGCTGGCTTTTATGGATTGCAACTTGTATTTTGACTGTTACTGGCTTGCGCGTCAGATGACTTATATGACGACAAACAATAGCGATGTCGTTTCCGGCCTCTGCCACTTCAGCGGCACGTCTCTTCAGGACAAATCGGCCATAGCACAGACATACGGTTATTATAAAACACGTCCGACAGTACCTTCGTCACTGGTAAGAAAGGTTGTATTTGAAAAAACAGGGCTGTTCCTGGAAAATAAAAGAGCCGGTCATGACGTGGATTGGATTCGAAAATTAAAGCGGGATAATATCCGTAGAGAGATCAATGAAGATGTTGTTATCAAATACATGGGGACTAATTACGCCAAATCCCTGAGAGACATCTTTTTAAAAACGATCCGATATTCTGAAAGTACAGTTAACCTCTACGGGTATTATAATCACCACATTTACGGCATTTTTCTTTTACCTGAATTAGTGGCATGAAAGCCACTTTAGTTAATGTAATTAGTTGACATTAAAGGATATTTACGATATTCACAGTCCCAGAAAGTAACACCTGGGAGGTGAATATGCGACCTGTAGAATTTATCATCAAAGAGGGCG
>JAPLJZ010000201.1 GCA_026388335.1 Deltaproteobacteria bacterium | reverse complement strand
GTCTGGTTGACTCCCTTGACAATCTTCTGGAAATCACCCTGATGCTTCGTTGCATCGGCACGGGTGGCCAGTTTACCTTCCACCGCTGCCGTTACCAGCAGACCAGCGTCGCCCACCAGGGCGTTAATGTTGTCGATACAATTGTTAAGGTTGTTCTTGATCTCGTTGAAGTCGCCATTATAAGCATCGGTGATCTTCGGAGGCAGATCGCCCTTCGAAATCCGGTCCACGTACTCCGCAGCTACATTCAGCGGCCCGATCACCGCATCGAGGGTCTGGTTCACCCCTTCCACAATCTTACGGTAATCGCCCTGATGTTTCGTCGCATCGGCTCTTGTAGCCAGCTTCCCTTCCACTGCTGCTGTGACAAGCATCCCGGCGTCGCCCACCAGGGCGTTGATGTTGTTCTTCATCAATACTAGCCACTCGTGGATTTGATCCTGTTCAGATGCTTTAGACATTGTTGCCGTCAGATCACCATTGGCGATCTTGGTAACATAGGCAACCAGCTCGCTTAACCAGGTATGTACGCCGTTTATTGCGTCCTTCATTCGCTCATGATCACCTTTGCAGGCAATCTCAATCTTTTCCCGGAGATTTCCACCACATATCAAGCTCAAGATACGATTACCCTCACCGATGGGAAGAAGGATCGCGTCCAGCATCTCATTAACACCCGTCACCACTTCCGCATAGGCGCCCTTGAAGTTTTCGGTCTTGCCGCGCTCGGAAAGCAAGCCTTCACGGGAAGCAATCGTAAGTCTGGACATTTCCTTCTGCAAATCTTTTAAGGCTCCAATGACATTATTCATGCTTTTGGCAAGAATATCCTGTTCGCATCTTACGTGAATCTGAACGGACAGATCCCCTTCGGCCACTTTTTGTGCTGCATTAGCTTGTTGAGCCGTCGCCTCTATACAGGCATTTAGATTATTTTTGATCTCATTGAAGTCTCCGTTATAGTTATCAGTAATGACGGGAGGAGTCTCACCCTTCGAAATCCGGTCCACATACTCCGCCGCTACATTCAACGGTCCAATGACCGCATCCAGGGTCTGATTTACCCCTTCCACAATCTTCCGGAAGTCGCCCTGATGCTTCGTCGCATCGGCACGGGTGGCAAGCTTACCCTCCACTGCCGCCTTCACCAGCACACCGGCGTCTGTAGTCATAGCATTGACCGCATCTCGGCAAGTGCTGACCGCCGTCTTCAGCCGGTCAAACGCCTGCTTGACCACCGCCGTATCTGAATCCCCCGCTACGTCCGCAAGTTCAAACGCCATCTTTCCCTGCGCCATAGCTTCCAGTCCAGTCAGCAGTATCGCCACTTCATTATCTTGAAATGTCTTTACCTTATCCGCCAATCGCATCGCCTGCTTGACTGCCGTCTGGTCCGTCACCACTTCAAACGCCCCGATGACTTTCCCTTCTCTGTTTTTTACCGGTGTAGCCGAATACGAGATATCAAGATTGAGCGTACCTGGGTGGGCGTCCGTTTCACTGGTGGCCCCCGAACCCGACTGCATTGACCGGTCACATGCACACTTGGCGGTACGGCAGTCGCTGGTCCGAAAATGTTCGAAGCACTTCGTGCCCAGAAGGTCTTTCGGCTGCCGATTCCCTACTTGCGCCCCAATCTTGTTCATATACATAATGCTGTAATCATTATCGATAATCATTGCCGGCGTCGGCATATCATCGATAAATCCCACCACCCGGTCCAGCGTCTGATTGACACCTTCCACGATCTTCCGGAAGTCACCCTGATGCTTTGTTGCATCCGCTCTCGTGGCCAGCTTCCCTTCAACCGCCGCCGTGACCAGCAGCCCGGCGTCGCCCACCAGGGCGTTGATGTTGTCGATACAGTTGTTCAGGTTATTCTTGATCTCGTTGAAGTCTCCATTGTATGCATCCGTGATCTTCGGGGGCAGATCGCCCTTGGAGATCCGGTCCACGTACTCCGCTGCTACATTCAACGGCCCAATGACCGCATCCAGCGTCTGGTTCACCCCTTCCACGATCTTCCGGAAGTCACCCTGATGCTTCGCGGCGTCGGCCCGGGTCGCCAGTTTGCCTTCCACCGCTGCCTTCGAGAGCATGTTGGCGTCAGCCACCAACACGTTTACAGCGTCGATGCACTGGTTCAGATTGTTCTTGATCTCGTTGAAGTCGCCGTTATAGCTGTCCGTGATCTTCGGGGGAATATCGCCCTTCGAGATCCGGTCCACATACTCCGCTGCTACATTCAACGGTCCGATTACCGCATCCAGGGTCTGGTTCACCCCTTCTACGATCTTCCGGAAGTCGCCCTGATGCTTCGTTGCATCGGCACGGGTGGCGAGTTTACCTTCCACCGCCGCCTTCGACAGCACATTGGCGTCGGCCACCAGCGCATTCACCGCATCGATGGCTTGGTTCAGGTTATTCTTGATCTCGTTGAAATCACCGTTGTAGCTGTCCGTGATCTTCGGGGGGATATCACCCTTCGAGATCCGGTCCACGTACTCCGCCGCCACGTTCAGCGGCCCGATCACCGCATCGAGGGTTTCGTTAAGACCCGTGGCAATTCCCCTGAATTCAAAGTTAATTTTCTCCGGATCGGCTCTTGTGGCAAGTTTTCCGCCTACGGCAGCAGCAACCAGGGTTTTGATTTCCGCCAGCAGCGCATTGAGGATTTTACTGATGTCCCGGGAGATGAATACAGCTGAGAGTATGGCCAGGACGACACCGATCAGCGCAACAATCAACAAGAGCATTTTCACCGATGCTGCCATTGCGGTGGCCGCTTTGTGCTCTTCCGCAGCAAGATTCTCGTTCATAGTTACCAGTTCATCGAGAAGCTTTTCCGAACCATTGAGTGCTTCCCGCGCCTTTCCAGTTGAGAGGGCCAGCGCTTCATCCCGTTTGCCGCTCTTTACAAGGGTAAAGACCTGTTTGTGCAAATCCTTCCACTGCTCCCAGACCGGGACAAACTGCTTCCAGAGCTTTTCTTCTTCTTTTGTCTGAGGGAGGGGCTCATAGATCTTCCAGCCCTTCTCCACCTTTTTCCAAGCATCCTCGGCATTTTTGATCTGATGGTTCCTTTCTTTCTCATCCTTAAAAAACTCCGGGATCAATATAGCACGTTCAGCTCTCTGTATAGCTATCTGTGCCTCGCTCACCAGCCCAAGCCCTATGATACTCGGCAACCTGTTAGCGGCAATTTCTTCCGTTTTCTTCGCTAATGAGTGCGCACCCCAGTAACCACCGGCGGCGACGATAACCATTATAAGCACCGCCAATGAGAATCCGCCCATAAGCTTTGCACCGATTTTCACGTTTTTAAACATATCTCCCTCCTTATCTTGGTTTCCAGTCGAAGTCTTTCCGTATGGCCGGGTCTTCCCCCGACCGGTTTCTCGTTTGCCCCGTCAACGCGGCATGCGCCGGACATGTCCACGAACATCAATATCAACTTTTTTCTCATCACTCCTTCCCTTCATTATAAGGTTGCAATTTCGTTTTTCTTTCTTGGAATCGCGTTTTTTAAGAGTCCGAAGCAAGCCATGATACCCCCTAATATTTCTCGAACTCTGCGTCTTGAGCATCTCTTTTGGGTTTACTATCCGTGAGGTCCAGCGCATAACCTGATGGTTTTACGGTTGTTTTTGGCGAGGCGGCACTTGCAGCCAGGCGTTTGTCCGCGGTCCGAATTATCAAGCCGGGCACCACGCTCTTATAGCCGCCAGTAGTTTCTTTCATGCGGGCGCTCTTCTTTCCGTCTCGCTTGTTTCCGGCTTGGTCATCCGTCCTGAAGAACGCAACCGCTGTCTGGAGCTGGTCGGCCTGTTCCGTCAGTTCTCCCGACGTAGCGGCCATTTCTTCCGCCGCCGCCGCATTCTGCTGAATCACCTGGTCCAACTGCTGGATGGCCTTGTTGATCTGATCGGCGCCGTTCTTCTGTTCACTGCTGGCGGCGTTGATCTCCTGAACCAGATCGGCCGTCTTCTGAATCGCCGGGACGATCTGAGCAAGCATCTGACCCGCCTTTTCGGCAATCTGAACGCTGGAGGCGGACAAGCGGTTGATTTCTCCCGCCGCCGTCTGGCTTCTCTCCGCCAGGCGTCTCACCTCGGCGGCAACGACGGCAAATCCTTTTCCGTGCTCGCCTGCCCGCGCCGCTTCAATCGCTGCATTGAGGGCCAGCATGTTGGTCTGACGGGCGATTTCCTCGATGATGGAAATCTTGTTGGCGATTTCCCTCATGGCCGTCACCGTCTCTTCTACTGCCTTGCCGCCTTCACGGGCGTCGGCGGCGGATTTAACGGCAATCTGCTCCGTCTGTTGCGCGTTATCGGCGTTTTGCATGATGGTTGCGGCCATTTCTTCCATGGAAGAAGACACCTCTTCCGCTGAAGCCGCCTGTTCCGTTGCTCCCTGGGAAATCTGCTCGGTTTTCGAGCTCATCTCCTGACTTCCCTGTCCTACCTGCTCCGTCGCATTCTGAACGTTTGTGACGACCTCGGTCAGTTTTTCCAGCATGACAATCAGTGCCTGCATGAGTTTATCCTGTTCCGATCGTTTGCTAATTTCCACCATCAGATTGCCATCGGCAATCTGCTCGCCCACACCGGTAATCTCATTCATCGCCTCGATAAGGACATTGAGGTTGTTCTTGATCTCGTTGAAGTCACCGTTATAGCTGTCGGTGATCTTCGGGGGGATGTCGCCCTTGGAGATCCGGTCTACATACTCGGCGGCGACATTAAGAGGTCCGATGACGGAGTCGAGGGTGTCGTTGACACCGGCGACGATCTTCTGGAAGTCGCCCTGGTGCTTGGCGGCATCGGCACGGGTCGCCAGTTTGCCTTCCACTGCCGCCTTCGAGAGGATGTTCACATCGGCAACCAGCGCGTTAACGGCGTCGATGCACTGGTTGAGGTTGTTCTTGATCTCGTTGAAGTCACCGTTATAGCTGTCGGTGATCTTCGGGGGGATGTCGCCCTTGGAGATCCGGTCCACATACTCGGCGGCTACATTCAGAGGCCCGATGACGGCGTCGAGGGTGTCATTGACTCCCTGGACGATCTTTCTGAAGTCGCCCTGGTGCTTGGAAGCATCGGCCCGGGTGGCGAGCTTTCCTTCCACGGCGGCCTTCGAGAGCAGATCGGCATCGGTGATGAGCAGATTGATGTTATTGACCATTGTTTTGAAGGATTGGGCAAGCGTGCCAACTTCGTCCCTGCTTTTTATCTCCAGGGTTACATTCATATCACCCGCTGCTATTTTGTCCGTGGCGGCAAGGAGGTCTTTAAGAGGTTTTGTAATGCTGCGGGTCATCAGGATAGAACAGGCCAGGCCACCGATACTAATCACCAGGATGAGACCCAGGATAATATAGAATATAGTTGCAAACTCCTTCTGCAAATCATCGACGTAGATTCCCGAACCGACGATCCATCCCCAGGGTTTGAAAAGCTTAACATAGGAAATTTTAGGGACCGGTTTCGTTTCGCCCTGCTTGGGCCACATATACTCGACTAAGCCTTCTCCCTTCTCCTTACCCACGTTGACAAATTCTACAAAAAGTCTTTTCCCGTTGGGATCCTTCTCTTCCGATAGATCTTTGCCGTTCAGCTCGGGTTTGTAGGGATGCATGACCATCCGTGGAACAAGATCGTTGATCCAGAAGTACTCTTTCTCTGCATACCGGAGGTTTTGCACATCTGAGGCCGCCCTTTTCCGTGCTTCCTCCATTTCTAATTCCCCCTTCTTCACGCGCTCATCATATTGCGCGAGAGTACTGTAAGCGACATCGACCACATGCTTTGTCGCCTTGATTTTTTCATCATACAGTTTTCCCTTCAGATGATAATGCAGCCATCCCAGTGCCAGGACAAAACTCATGATGATGATGACGGATTGCAGGACAATCCGCGATGTGAGTTTCATTTTTGCCAACATTGCTTTTCCCCCCTCTTCATAGCCATTATCTTTTTTGTCGTATCCTGATTCTTTCTCCCGATTGATCAAGATAATCAGTATGCCCCTGCCTCCTTCATGACCTGTTTCAACCGTCTATTGGCGTTGCGGATATTGTGCAGGGAATCAATCAACAGTCTCTGCACCCCCTGACAGATCGGGTCGCCGTGCCCAAAATAGATCTTCTTCACATTGCGCTGGCAGATGTTCTTCATGGCTTGGACGAAATCTTCCTCATACTCTCCCCCCGAGGAACGAACGATCACCTGCGCGTCGCCGACAAAGAGGACACCTTCGTCTTCGTTGAACAGAGAAATGGAGTCCTCGCTGTGTCCGGTAGTGTGAATGACCTCGAAGTCCCGGTCGCCCATCCGCAGGCGCTGTCCATGGGTAAGGACGTGGTCAACGCCTTCCAGATAGGGAGAAAAGGCGAACACTTTAGGTTTATATCGTTCCCTGATCATGGGCAAAAGGGCCGAATGATCCGAATGACTGTGCGTCAGCACCACCTGCTCGACCTTCTTTTTCCCTACCCCCGTAGACATTTTCTCAAGCTGTTCCAGGATGGCGGGATCGTTCCCCACGTCCACCAGCGTGTTAATGTCCTCGATGCGCTTCCAATCCCCCTGGACCAGATAGACATTCGAGCTGTAAATATTGCCGTTGCCGGGGACAGAGATAATCTTCACGTCGTCGCCTCAATCTTTCTAAATACCTGACAGTCCGACAGCAACTGCTCGAAAAGATGGGAGGCCTCCCCAGGCATCTTCTGCGTGTGCTCGGTGACAAAAATCCCCCCCGGCTCCAGGGCGCTGTGAAACATCCGGATCACTTTCACCCGCTGCTCGGGCTGGAAGTGCAACATGACGTTCTTACATAAGACCAGGCTGAAACCGTCCCGAAGCGGTTTATAGGTCAAGAGGTCGTGCCAGCTCGGCTGGATGCATTGTCTGATCTGGTCAATAAGCCGGAAGTACCCTTCCCTTTCCGCAGGCTGAAAATACTTTTGGAACAGCTCCTCAGGAATCCTTTGGAGTTCTTCCCAGGGATAGACGCTTTCTTTCAATCTCTCCAGAAGCGGCGCGTCGTAATCCGTCGCGAAGATCTGGACATTCCGGAAGGCAAAGGGATTCATGGTCTCCGCCAAGAGGATGGCGAGGGTATAAGGTTCCTGCCCCATGGCGCAGCCGGCATCCCAGATGCGAACCCGGCTGCGGCCACTGGCGGCACTCATCAAAAAGCGAACCGCGTGCGTCAGGGGATCGAGGTCGCGGAAGAAAAAAGTAAAGGCCATCAATACCCCCTTTGCTTTCTGTTCGTCGCTTCGTCTTGCTCCGCCTGTTGCACGATTTTCGGAAGATCAAGGATCAGGGCGACCGTCCCGTCGCCCAGGATGGTGGCCCCGGAAACGCTATGCACATCCCTGCACATCCGGCCGAGGTTCTTGATCACCGTCTGATGACCGCCGACTACCTGATCGACGACGAAGCCGACACGGCTGCCGTTAATCCGGGTGGTCACAATCTGCTCAATCGCCGGACGCTCTCCTATAAAAGCGAAAGCATCGCGCAAGCGCAGATACGGCACTATTTCCCCCCGTATTTCGGCAATGCACTTCCCATGAGCCCGGGCAATATCCGCCTCGGTCAACTCGACGCATTCTTCGATTGCCGCCAGGGGCATAATGAAATAATCGTCGCCGATTCTGACCAACAGGCCGTCGATGATCGCCAGGGTCAGGGGCAGCTTGAGGATGATCGATGATCCCCGCCCCTTTTCGCTGACAATCTCGATCGTCCCCTGGAGAGTTTCTATCCCCCGCTTCACCACGTCCATACCGACGCCGCGCCCGGATACACTGGAAACCTTTTTGGCCGTCGAAAATCCCGGTTGCAAGATAAGTGCATAGAGGTCCTTTTCCGACAATTGTGTGTCCGGAGCGATGAGACCTCGCTCGATAGCCTTCGCCCGGATCGCTTCCCCGTCGAGGCCGGCCCCATCGTCCCGGATGGTGATCACGACATGGGCCCCGGAATGCTCGGCGGCCAGCAGCACCGTTCCCTGACGGGGTTTTCCCGCAGCTTCCCGGATGTGGGGGGGTTCGATGCCATGATCGATGCAGTTTCTGATCAGATGAACCAGGGGGTCATTGAGCTTCTCGATGACCGTCTTGTCCAACTCCGTTTCGGCCCCCTCCGTTTTCAGAACCACCTCTCTCCCCAATTCCGCCGAGAGATCCCGGACCAGGCGTTCGAAACGGCTGAAGGTGCTGCCGATCGGGAGCATGCGGATACTCATGGTATTGTCCCGGAGTTCCGCCATGAGACGCTCCACCTCTTCCGCTACTTGAATAAGGAGCGGATCATTCCGTTGCGTAGAGATCTGGGACAGGCGGGATTGAACGGTAACCAGTTCCCCCACCATATTAACGAGGCGGTCGAGTTTTTCCGCCGGGACACGGATGCTGGCTGCCGTCTCGGCGACCTGTTTGCGCTGCTTTACCTCCCGGGTATGTATCTGTTCAACAAGGGCGGCTTCCACCTTTTCCGCCCCGACCAGCCCCGATTCAACAAGGATCTCACCGATTTTCTTATGTGAATCCAATATTTTGCGTAGATCTGATCCCGAAATATCTCCCCGCTCGACCAGAATCTCTCCCAGCTTCCGGTCCTCCTTGTCCGCCTCCGCCCCTGAATCATCAGGTATTTCTTCTATATTCAGGGTGCATCGATCCTCCACGAAGATAAAAACGTCCCGGATGGCGTTGATATCGTGCTCCGATGTCAAGAGGATCTCCCAGCCCGTGTAACAGGCCTCGGGATTAATCTCGTCCAGAGGGGGAATCTGTTCCGTCTTGGCTATGATATGGCAGAGGCCCAGATCGCGGACTTCGTTCAGCAGCAGGACCGGGTTAGTTCCGGATAAAAAGATGTCCGCAGCGGGTCGAAAGGAGATCCGATAGGTCATGGTGCGGTCTTTGTCTTTATCCGTATCATTACTTTCATCAGTCTGCTTTCCCGCTTGATCGCGGGCCGCATCGGGTACGGATGCCGCGCGGGAGCTTTCCAGATAGGTGCGGAAAGATGCGCTGACGGCAAGCGCCGCCTTGAGGTCCGGACCGGCGTCGCCCTCTTCCCGCGGTTCGATCATCTTTTTTACCTCATCGCAGGCCCGCAACGTCATGTCGATCAGGGGGCTGGTGACGGGAATCTTTCCCCCCCGGACTAGGTCGTAAACATTTTCGATATCATGGGTCAGTTTGTTGATGTCATCGAACCCAAACATGCCGCTTGACCCTTTGAGGGTGTGCATGGCCCGGAAGACCCGGCCAATCAGATCGGCGGCGCCCGGATCCTTTTCCAGTTCCAGCAGGGCCGTTTCGAGCTCCGCGAGGAGTTCATGGGCTTCTTCTCTGAACGCTTCTCTGAATTGATCCATTATCCAATCACTTTCCGGATTACAGCCAGCAGTTGTTCCGGCTTAAAGGGTTTTATGATCCACCCGGTCGCCCCTGCCGCCTTGCCATCCTGTTTTTTTTCCGCCTGAGATTCCGTGGTCAGCATGATGATGGGCGTGAACTTGAACGCCGGAAGCGTTCTCAATTCCCGGATCAGGCCAATGCCGTCAAGATTCGGCATATTGAGATCCGTGATCACCATATGAATAGTCCGGCCATTGACCTTGGATAAGGCGTCCCTTCCGTCCACTGCTTCGATCACCTCGTATCCGGCGTCACGAATGGTAAAACTGACCATCTGGCGTACACTGGCGGAATCATCCACCGTCATGATGACTTTACTCATTTTTCATCCCTCATTTCTCATCTCTCAGGCCTCATCACCCATATGCAGCTGTGACTTTCCTCCCCGCGGCATCCCCGTTCCCTGACAAATCCCGCCTCCTGCGCTGCCTTGCTGATGGATTCCGGAAGCTCCCCCATCACGGTCAGGGTTTTTTTCGTGTTCATCAGGGACCGGTGGGCCGAACAGATAAGTTGCAGACACGTCAGGTCGGCCTCGGCCACCCCTCCCAGATTCAGATCCAGGGTATCGCCCTTTTCGATCCATTCCTTCAGGGCGTCTCGGAAGGCCAGCGCGTTCTGCATGGTTACCTCCCCGCTGACCGTCAAGGTCGCCCTGTCTTCTCCTCCCGTAATTTCAAACATTATCCAGTCCCCTCCCCATTTCCATCAGCTCAAAATAATTCAACATTGTCCCCAAGATCCCCATCATCGCCCCCCGCCGCCGGGGAAGATTCGGCAATTTCCACCTTCCCTTCTCCCCTGTCTTCCGCCGGCATTGGCAAGATGCCTATTGCGGCAGCAGGCGCTGACGCCACAATGTCCATGTGAATCTTCCGTTCCTTCTCCATGGTATAGCGGGTTGCCAAATCGCCAGGCGCCACCGCCTTGGCCAGGCCAGATCCTGCCGGAAGAGCAGCACGTATCTCAACCGTCATCTCCTTCAGGGACGTCACAACCGCACCGATCCCCCTGTCCATCCCATCGTGCACCCGCACATGGGCGGCCATTTCTTCGATCTCCTGTTGCAGGGCGGCCCCGTCACTGTCGAACCGCTGCAACAGGCCGGATAGTTCCTCGTCCATCTGCCGCAGTGGTTTCATGAGCGATTTAACCTGGTCCAGAAGCGTCCCGTTTTCCCTCTCCAGACGTTCTTGATCGTACCGCCCCCCCTGCCGGGAAAGTGATTCCGCCTCTCCGCCGATGCTCGCGAGATTAGTAGATATGCTGTCAATGCTCCCTGAGGTATCGGCAGACAACTGATGGATGGACTCGGCCAGGACTCCCAGGGCCAGACCGCTATCGCCGATATGGGCGGCGTGAATGCAGGCATTGAGGGCGGTCACCCGCATTGCTATCCCCACCTTCTGGATGTCCCGGATGAAAGACGTCATCTCCCCCATGGCATGGGCGACCTGCAACATCGACCCCGACATCTTCCGATTCATCTCCGTAAACTCGCCGATAGCTTCCATCAGCTTGGCAAGGGATGCTTCCAGCTCAGAGAAGTAGGTCTGTTCATTTTCTCCCGAGGCCCCCGCTGCCTTCTGAATGTCTTCCGACATCACGGATATTTCGGAAGAGATGCGGTCGAGATTCCGGCCGATCCGCTCCACGGCCCCGGCGAGATCCTCCCGGGCATGATGCAATTGCGCCGCCTGTAGTTCACAGGTCGCCGCCGCCTTGGACATTACTTCTGTAGTATCGCGTTTCCCGTTGTTTCCCGGGCGGCTGCGCAGTGGCCATGCCACACGAGATGCATGTTCCAAGGGCTCCGAAGTATTCTTTTGATGTCCCATAAGTTCCATCAGGGCTTCACGGACATGTTCCATCCTTTGCCGGGTGATGTCATGAAACTGGAGAGATGCCACCACTTCGCCAACGCTTCCCGATATCTGTTTCCAACGCGTCGCCGCATCTTTGATCACCTGAGAGGAAAGCTCGTGCCGCATCTCCATCTCCCGGATACTGCTGTTTGACTGATCGAGTATCTGCTTCGCCTTTTCCTGCTGTGAGGTTTCAAATTCTTGGGCAAGGACCAGATGGTCCGCCAGGAGCCGGATGATTTCTTCCGTCCGCATCCGTAGGGTTGACGACCCGGTATCCACATGGGCAATGAGCCCCTGCACATCGTCGCCAAGGGCGGCGAAACCTTCATGTCGGTTACCCAGGCGGGCGCTTTCGATTCTGATCAGATTGCAGAGGACCCGGAGATTTCTCACGATCTTTTCGAAAGACTCCAGATATCCATGCACCTCTTTCAAGCGCTGGAGAATCATGGCAATGGTTGCTGACCCGCCCAGGGAAGATTCGTTCTCAGCTCCGATCTGCTGAAGAATCCTTTTCAGCCCTTCCATCTCGGATACGATTGTGTCGCCTGACAAGCGTTCCGCAGCGGCGCCGGATAATTGCGACATGGCCCGAGCCCGTTGATGAATCTCCTGAAGTCTCTCGCCAATGCGCAGAAATTCCCCTTCGGTGCCGGTCGTCATTTTCATGATCCGTTCGCCGGCCTGATCCAGGCAATGGCGCCAATCCCGCTTGGGAGACATATTAGTCTTCCAGAATCCCTTAAACAGTGCCGGCAGCATCAGCTTCAAATGAGACTCCTTTCCTTTTTCACAGCTACTCATTATGAATGTTTCCCAGAATTTCCGGCAACCTTGTCGAGACCAGCGACGAACTTTGCAGGACCCCGACGCCGAGCATCTTTCCCAGAACCGCAGAGATATCTATAAAATCACTTTCCGCATAGGTTACGAACCTTGGTCTCAGGGCATGTCCCCGGGAAATCGTCTCCATGTCGTCGTCCGGCAATACCAGAATCAGCCTGCGGTCTCTCAGCCATTCTTGATATTCGACCAGCTCCAGCAATTCCTCTCTGCTGGAGACGAGGAAAACAAAAACCACCGCTTCCGGTAACGGCTGGTGCAGACGCTGTAACAGAGAGGGAATAGTTCGGAACGTCTCGACGTTATTCCTCGGAACAAGGATGTCGATGACCCGTTGTAGCTTTTCGCCCTGTGACGTCCCTGGCGCCGAATAGAAAATGACGTTCATGAAGTTTCCACCACCATGCTCAGAAGTCCTGGAACTGTCCATCCTCAAGAGGAATCACCTGATCCGGTCGCACCTTTCTCTTGCCATCCTTACCCGTTGCCACTGCTTTTCCGGCGCCGCCCACCTGCCCTCGGTTCATGGCGAGGAGCTTGCGGCCGTCTCCGGAGCGCTGCCTGCCTTTCCCATGGGAAGCAGGCCGGACCAGAGGGCCGTGATGAGCGCTGCTGCCCCCCACGACAGCCGCTAATTCTTCCACAAAGACCTTCATCTGCTCCGCCTGGGCGTTCATCTCCTCCGAGGCGCTGGCCGATTCCTCGGCGTTGGCCGCCGCCTGCTGGGTGACCTTGTCCATTTCGGCAACGGCAATGTTCACCTGGGAGATGCCGTGGGCCTGTTCCTGGGAGGCCGTGGCGATCTCATCCACCAACTGGGCGATCTTAATCGCAATCTCCGCATTTTCCTTAAAGGCCTCCTGGGTGGACAGGGTCAGGTCATTTCCGTTTTTCACTGCTTTGATGGTATTTTCGATCAGGTTGCTCGTATTCTTGGCCGCCTCCGCCGCCCGCAGGGCGAGGTTTCTCACCTCATCGGCAACGACGGCAAATCCCGCCCCGGCCTCTCCTGCCCGGGCCGCTTCCACGGCGGCGTTCAAGGCCAGGAGGTTCGTCTGGAAGGCGATCTCGTCGATGGTCTTGATGATCTTGGAGGTCTCTTCACTGGATTTGTTGATTTCATGGACGGCCTCGACCATGTCTTCCATGTGAATCGTGGCCTTCTCGACAATCTTTTTTGCCTGCCCCATCATTGCCTTGGCCTGCTCGGCATTGTCGGCATTCTGCCTCGTCATGGATGACATCTCCTCAAGGGACGATGACGTCTCCTCAAGAGACGCCGCCTGTTCCGACGTCCCTTCGGCAAGATGCTGACTCGCCGAGGCCACCTGGGCGGACGCCGACGCCACCTGATCGGCCCCTTCCGAAAGACCCGTCACCACCCGGTTGATGGGCCGGGTGATGACGGTGCTCAAAAAGATACCGAAACCGAGGGACAGAAAGGTACCGATAAGCATTCCCGCAAGGGCGAGATACTTAGCGAAACTGGCCTTGCTTTCGGCCGCCGTCCCCTCTTCTTTGGCTGCCTTCATATTGATGTCGACAAGTTCATCGATGGGCTTTTCGGCACGGAAGAAAGATTCCCGGAGGTTGCCCAAGGTAAGGGTCACAGCTTCATCACGTTTGCCGGCCTTGATCAGCTCATCGAAGCCTTGGCTGTCCTTCTTCCACGCCTCCCAGGCGGGCTTGAATTGTTTCCAGACAGCTTCTTCTTCCTTGGTCTGGGGAAGAGGCTCATAGATCTTCAAGGCCTTGTCCACACGGCCCCAGGCATCGGCGTTGTTCTTAGTTAGCCTCTGAAGGTCGTCGCTACTTTTGTTGACCTCAGGAATCAGCAGGCTCCGTTGATTCGACTTGATGTCCGTCTGGGCCTCTTTGATTATCTGCAAGGCGTTAACGCTCGGCAGGCGGTTGTCATTCACCTCCTTCAGGGCCTTTTCCGTATCGTAAATACCTTTCCAGCCCAAAATGCCGACGATGACGCAGATTAACGCCACAATGGCAAAACCGCCGATCAGTTTGACGCTCAATTTCATCTTTCCCATTCCGAACTCCTCCTGCTCCGATGTTTGCTGTCCACGAGCAATTCTTCAAGTTACATGCCAGAGGTCCCGGCACAGACTTGGCAACAGGATAAACGTCTATCCTAATTAATTAATATGTAAGGAGAACAACTATTTAAGAGTCCCCACCCCATTTTGTAAAGTTACGTATAAATGAGAATTTAAGATTCCCTCCCCTTCAAGGGGAGGGTTAGGGCGGGGATGGGGTTGATTTTTTATGATTGGCCGGACACAAACATTCTTACCCGCAGGCAGATAGCAAGCTAATTAATATCATTAATATTTATGGGAGGATGTAGCGCTTCTGGATATTGGAACTAAAGCTGAATAAGCTAAGATCTGTGCCTGAATGACAAAGAATACCCCATCCCCACCCCTGCCCTCCCCTTGAAGGGGAGGGAATCCGGTTCTTCCGGACGATCGTCCGGATATTCCGGACTGCGTCCGGCGGAACAGGACAATGGGCGTAAGGAGTTTTGGAACCGGACACCGGAGATTCTGACTGCGCAAACCATCAAATATAATGGAGTTACAAAAAGTTGTCATTCCTGCGCAGGTGGGATTCAATGGGACTTCTTGAGGGTCAGGCGGAGATGGTCAGCTGGTATTTTTTGAGGAGTTCGTAGAGGCGGGAACGGGACATGCCGGATATTTCACAGGCTTTTTTTAAACTATCCCCGGAAAGGGCTAAGAGGTGTTGAAGGTACTTTTTTTCACCCTGAGTAAGGATATCGTCGCGGAAATCCTGCCACTTCGGCAGATTGACCTCCGCTGAAGATGCCGAGTCCCCCTGTCCCGGGGCCTCCGGTGCTGAGGTGTCCGGATCGGCGGTTTTCTGCGCCGGGGCAGCAGATTCGGGAGTCTCCTGCTCTGAATTTTCATCTCTGGTCACAGACGCCCTGGCTATGTGGATACGAATATGCGTGGGCAGGTGCTTGGGTACGAGGACGGAATCATAGCGGGCCGCGGCAATCATCCGATCAAGGGCCTGCGCGAGCTCCCGCACATTTCCCGGCCATTCGTAAGTCATCAGCATTTCAAATAATTCCGGCGATAATCCTTTGATCTCCATTCCGTAACGTTCGCAGAACTTCATCATATAATAGAGAGACAATTCGGGAATGTCCTCCGCTCGTTCCCGGAGCAACGGCATTTCGATGCTGAAGGCCTGAAGTCGGTAGAGGAGATCCCCCCGGAAATTTCCATCCTGAACCATCCGGCCAAGATCACGGTTTGTGGCCGCTACCAACCGAAAGTCACTAGTCACCTCAAGATTGCTCCCCAGAGGCCGGAAACGATGTTCCTGAAGTACCCGGAGGAAGGATTTCTGGATCGAAAAAGTGAGTTCTCCCACTTCGTCCAGAAACAGGGTACCCCCGTTGGCCTGCCGGATCAGCCCTTCGTGGGCCTTGTCGGCCCCCGTATAGGCCCCCCGTGCATGCCCGAAGAGGACGCTTTCGACCAGTGTTTCCGTTAGGGATGCACAATCGACGACGACAAAATTCTTTCCCGCTCGGGCGCTGTTGTTATGGATCGCCCAGGCGATCAATTCCTTTCCTGTCCCAGACGCGCCGCTGACAAGGACATTGACGTCCGAAGCGGCTGCCTGCGCGACAGTGTCCAGACAGGCCTGCATCTTCTGGCTGCTGCCGACAATGCCTTCTCTTTTCAAGGCCACCACCGGTTTCACCTGCATCTTGGCCTCCCGGTACTGTAACGCCCTGACGAGTGGCAGGATCATCATATTCAGAGAGGAGGGCTTTTCAATATAATCCCAGGCGCCGTTTTTCATCGCCAACTCCGCGCCATCGGGATCGCCCTTGCCGGTCATGATCACGACTTCCGGCGCCGACCCGGCTTTGCGTATCGACGGCAGGGCCTCCAGCCCATTGCCGTCGGGAAGGCTAACATCGAGGTAGACCACATCGAAGGCGCCCACAAGGGCGGCCTGCACCCCTTCCTCCAGAGACAGTGAGCAGACAACTTCATGTTCCATTGACCGAAACTTACGAGTCAACATTTCACAAAGCATGTTATCATCATCGACGACCAAGATTTTTGCCATATCCCTGAATCCCAATTACTGTCATTATCTTTATTCGATATAATGATAGTCTACGTCTCATAAAATAGAGTCTGGGTCAAGAAAATCCTTATGATCTTACCGGTATCCTGCTTTGCGGAAGCGACGTCAATCCGGTATTTAATGGAACGATTATTGCTGTGCAATTTCTATATGTAGAAATCCGAGGGAAATTACATCCGATGACGGCCAATGAAGACAAAACCCGACAGAAGGAAACCATCCTCCTGGTGGATGACGAGCCGATGAATCTCGATGTTACCAGGGAGCTGCTGGAATCCCTCGGCTATCGGGTCTATCTTGCGGCAAGCGGTCAGAAGGCCCTCGCGGTGTTTATGGAAAAAAGGGAAGAAATTGATCTTGTCATCCTGGACATGATCATGCCGGGAATCTCCGGCGGCGAAACCTTTGACCGGCTCCGGAAGATCGACCCCGGGGTCCGGGTCCTTCTTTCCAGCGGCTACAGTCTGATGGGCCAGGCCCAGGAGATCCTCGACCGCGGATGTAACGGTTTCCTCCAGAAACCCTTTCACCTGCGAAAACTGTCGGAGAAAGTGCGGGAGATGATGGACGTCCCAATAAACTAAACTATTATAAGGAGAATGGGCATGAGGATTTCGTTATTCGGAAAGATCATCGGTTTGATTGTGATTACGGTTGTCCTGGTAGGGGGCGTCGTTTATGGGACAAGTTATATCATGCTCAGTCGCGGTCTCTTTGAACAGGGTCAGTCAGAGATCAAAAAACTGGCGGGGCTGGTCCAGGGGCATGTGGACGAGCTGAAGGATAAGGCGGTCATTACCGCCGCCGTCCTGGCGGAAAGACAGGATCTGGTCATGGCGGTGGAGAAAGGGGACAAGGCCGCCGTGCAGAATCTGGGTAAGGGCTACGTGAAGGCCCGCCAAGTCTCCGTTCTCACCATTGCCAACAAGGACGGCAACGTGGTGGGTAGGGGACACTCCGACAAGGCCGGAGACAGTGTCCTGAACCAGGTCAATGTGAAGAAGTCTCTTGCCGGTCAGGCATCGACAGGCATCGAGGAGGGGACCGTGGTCAAATTTTCCCTGCGGGCGGGAAATCCCATCCGTAACGAAAATCTTGTGGTCGGCTCCGTGACTGCGGGATTTGATCTCTCGTCGGAGGCCTTCGTGGACGAAGTGAAGAAAACATTCGGGGTGGAATGCACGATATTCCAAGATGATACGCGAGCCTCGACCACCATTATGAAGGACGGGAAACGGGCCATAGGAACGAAGATGGACAACCCGCAGGTGATAGAAACGGTTCTTAAAAAAGGGGAAACGTTCCTGAACGTCAACAAGATCCTGGGAAAGAATTACGACACCGCCTACTGGCCCCTCAAAGATGTAGACGGCAAAATCGTCGGCATGTTCTTTATCGGGAAGGATCGCGAGTTTATAGAACAGACGATGAAAGGCACGATTTTCCCCACCCTCCTTGCCGCTTTGATCATCGGGTCCCTCATGGTCGCCCTTAGCTTTTTCCTGGTCCGTTTCCTCGTCAGGACCCTGAACCGGGCGATCCGTGGTCTCACTGCTTCACACGAGCAGGTCTCGGGCGCCTCCGCCCAGGTAGCGTCGGCCAGTCAGGAATTAGCCGAGGGAACATCGGAACAGGCCGCTGCTCTGGAAGAGACATCTTCGTCCCTGGAAGAAATGTCTTCCATGACCAGCCGGAACGCCGACAACGCCGGGCAGGCCAGGGCGATAATGGAAGACGCCAGGCACATCGTCGAGAAGGTGAGCGGGCACATGGACGAGATGAGCAAGGCCATTGTGGAAATTACCAAGACCAGTGAGGAGACCTCCAAGATCATCAAGACCATCGACGAGATCGCCTTCCAGACGAACTTGCTCGCCCTTAATGCGGCTGTGGAGGCGGCCCGGGCGGGAGAGGCCGGGGCGGGATTTGCCGTTGTGGCCGACGAGGTGAGAAACCTCGCAATGCGGGCGGCAGAGGCGGCAAAAAACACGAGCAATCTTATTGAGAACACGATCAAGGCAGTGGAAAACGGCAATGAGCTGACTGTGGCAACCCAGGCCGCCTTTAAGGAAAACGCGGAGATCTCTTTGAAGATCGGCCAGTTGGTGGATGAAATCGCCACGGCTTCCCAGGAGCAAGCCCACGGCATCTCTCAGGTGAGTACGGCGGTGGCGGAGATGGACAAGGTCACCCAGCAGGCGGCGGCCAGCGCCGAGGAATCGGCGAGCGCCGCGGAGGAGATGAATGCCCAGGCGGAGGAGATGAAGGCTTTCGTGGCGGATCTGATTGCCGTCGTCGGCGGAACCGGCAACGACACCGGCCTTTACAGCTCCGGACAAAGAAGACTTCCTGTCCGACGACCATGAATCATAGGAGGCAACCTTTGCAGGATTCGGAACTGGAAACATTATTGGCTCCATGCCGGAAGTCGGAAGCAGACCTGCGTCGATCCTTGGATCTATACACATCTGTATTTCAAAAGAGCCCCTTCCTACTTGCTGTTACGCGGTGTCTCGATGGTCGTTTTATCGAGGTGAATGAAATTTTTTGTCAAGAGACCGGCTATACACGGGAAGAGATTATTGGGAACACGGTTTTTGAGATGAATTTTTATCCCAATCCGGATAAAAGAAGTGAATTGATTCGTCTGCTTCTTCAAAACGGTTTCGTTGACGGCTTGGAAATGACCTTCCGGGTCAAGTCAGGAAAGGACAGGACCGTCATGATCACGGCCCGGTCTTTGCTGATAGACAACCAGGAACACGTGCTCGCTGTCATCAATGATGTCCATAATCAAAAATTAAAATCGGCCGAGCTACATCGCGTCATCGAAGAGGCGGAGGCCGCCAGCCGGATGAAAAGCGAGTTCGTAGCCAATATGAGCCACGAGATAAGAACGCCGATGAACGGCATCATCGGACTGACCAACCTGCTTCTCCGCACCGGGCTTACGGAAAAGCAGCGGGAATACGCCCTGGCCGTCCAGTCGTCGTCCCGGTCGCTGATGAAAATCGTCAATAATGTCCTTGATTTTTCCAAGATTGAGGCCGGCCGGATGGATCTGGAGATATTCCCTTTTGACCTGGAAAAAACTTGCAGGGAAACCGTCGATTTTTTGTCTTTCCAGGCCGAGAGCAAGAATATCGACATCAACTTCATCACCACCGAAGGTATGGCCCTGCAAGTTTCCGGGGACGAGCATAAACTCAAGCAGGTCCTGATGAATATCATCGGCAACGCCATTAAGTTTACCAGGAAGGGGGCTATTTCTGTAAACATCGAACCTGTTTCGATATCCGGGGAGGACATGGTTGTTCGCTTCTCCATCACCGATACGGGAATCGGCATCCCGGAAGAGAAGAAAAAGCATATTTTTGAAGCCTTCTCACAGGTGGATAGCTCCATGACCCGGCGCTATGGGGGAACCGGTCTCGGTCTTACCGTAACAAAACAACTTGTTGAACTAATGGGAGGAACGATCGAGTGTGAAAGTGTGGAAGGCGCCGGATCAACCTTTCGGTTTACCGTTCCTTTGCGTTTAGACGCTCAATCGCCATCCCTGAAAGGAGTCGCTGAGACCGCAAAATCGGCGAGCAGCGCCTCGGACAGCGAGATATTGCCGGACATCGCTGGCAAACCCCTGAGAATCCTTGTTGCCGAGGATGACGACATCAGCAGCAGGGTCCTTCTTGAAATGCTGGAACTGGGGGAAGCCCGGTTCCACGCCGTCGGCACGGGCAGAGAAGCCATAGAAGCATGGCAGCAGGAGGTCTTTGATCTCATCATTATGGATGTCCAGATGCCGGAGATGAACGGCCTGGAGGCAACCGCTACTATTCGGGCTGTGGAAAAAAACGACCCCGAAACCGGCAAGCATATCCCGATCATAGCGCTAACGGGTCACGCCGCTCCAGAAGATCACCAGCTCTGTTTGGCGGCAGGGATGGACGCCTATCTGACAAAGCCGTTTCTAATGAATGAATTGTTCAGTCAGATCAAGGCATTATTCCAGGCACGCCATGACGGGTCATACGATAAGGTGGTCGTCAATGAGGAGCTTCAGGAGGATTCGAAGGCCCGTAAAGGATTTATTGACCGGGAAGCCTTGCTACGCCGGGTGGGGGGCAAGGAGACGCTCGTCTCTGAATTGATCGGTCATTTTCTCAAGGACCTGCCCATGCAGATCGAGGAAATGTCCAAAGCCTTGGCCGACGGCGACTTCTCATTGTTGGGGAGTCACGCCCATCGCTTGAAGGGGGCCGCGGCAACCATGTGCGCCAATCAGGCAGCCGTGCTGGCTGACCAGATCCAATCAGCAGCCAAAGACGAAAACGTTTGGAAAGCCGATTCGATTCTGAAAGAGCTTCGGAAACATTTTAACTTATTGAATACCAATATCAAAGAGAGGGACAACCGATGAAAATTCTGATAGTAGAAGACGATTTCACCTGTCGCATGATGATGCAACGGCTTCTTGAACCCTACGGGAAATGTGATGTGGTTATCAACGGCAAGGAAGCAGTGGAGGCATTTATCATCGGAATTGTGGAAGGAAAGCCCTATGATCTCATTCTTCTGGACATTATGATGCCCGAAATGGATGGTCAGGAAGTAGTCACAGAGGTCAGAAGAATTGAAGAAGAGGAATGGGGAATCATCTATCCCAAGGGGATAAAGATTATCATGACCACCGCCCTTGACGACCCCAAAAACGTGGTAACGGCTTTCAAATCCTTATGCGACGCCTACCTGGTCAAACCGATCACAGAAGAAAATTTGATTACGGCCATTCGGGAATTCTTTCCTGATTTTGGCAGATGACATGCGAGTCAACAACTATGGCAAGAATACTACTCATTGACGATGATGAACAATTAAGAATGATGTTGAGAAAGATGCTCGAAAAGGCCGGCTACACGGATGTTGAAGAAGCCAACGACGGTCATATCGGCATACAGTTATTCCGGCAGCACCCTTTCGATCTTGTTATCACCGACATCATCATGCCGGATAAAGAGGGGATCGAAACGATCATTGAATTGATCGGCGACTATCCCCAGGTAAAGATCATTGCCATGTCGGGAGGAGGAAGGGTCGGTCCCCAAGACTATCTTAAAATGGCCAAGCACCTCGGCGCCAGCCGGGCTTTGACGAAACCATTCAAATACTCTGACCTTATTGATAGTGTGCAGGAACTTTTAAGCGAATAAAGACCCCTGTTAGCGATGCGGATTATGCGATAAAGGTTAAGGGAACGGCCAGAAAATATGGCACGAAGCTGCTAAAACTCCCCTCTCCGACGTTTTTAGATTTTACACATTGCAAATCTCCCGCCGATCCATTAGGATCGATGCCCATGAAGAAGCCTAAAGAGGGGGAAATTGGCATCGATCGGATTTTCGTGAAACGTTGTTTTTTGTTCCTTCTGCTGATAGCTGTACTGGCCGCATGCAGCAGCCAAAATCCCGATTTGTCAGCGCGATCCGCTACGGGTACGGGACCGGCATTTGGGGACATTATCGTCGAAGGGTCCATCGGCGACGCCAGCAACCTCATTCCCATCCTGTCCAGCGACTCCACCTCCCACCAGATCGCCGGCCTGGTTTACAACGGCCTCGTGAAATACGACAAGGATCTCAAGATTGTCGGCGATCTTGCCGAATCCTGGGAGATCTCGCCAGACGGCCTCGCGATTATCTTTCATCTCCGTAAGGGGGTCAAGTGGCACGACGCTCATCCCTTTACGGCGCAAGACGTTTTGTTCACCTACAAAACCATCATTGACCCCAAGACGCCCACCGCCTATGCCGGGGACTTTCTCAAAGTGAAAAAAGTCGCCATTCTGGATGATTACACCCTCCGCGTGTCCTATGATAAACCCTTTGCTCCAGCCCTCATGAGCTGGGGGTCCCCGATCCTGCCGAGACACCTTCTGGAGGGCAAGGACATCACCACCTCCCCCCTTTCCAGGCATCCCATCGGCACGGGTCCTTACCGTTTCAAAGAATGGCTGTCGGGGCAAAAAATCGTCCTGGTTGCCAACATGGATTACTTCGAAGGCCGTCCTTTTATTGACGGATACATCATGCGGATCATCCCCGATACGGCCACCATGTTTCTCGAACTGCGGGCCAACGGCATTGACCAAATGGGACTGACGCCTCTTCAGTACACCCGCCAGACAGAAAATAATCTCTTCCGCAAGCATTACAACAAGTACCGCTACCTCTCCTTCTCCTATGTTTACATGGGCTATAATCTCAAGAGCCCTCTTTTTGCAGACAAGCGGGTGCGGCAGGCCATCGCCCATGCCGTCAACAAAGAGGAGATGATCCAGGGCGTGCTTTTAGGCTTGGGGAAGGCGGCGACAGGTCCTTACAAACCGGGAACCTGGGCATATAACCCCCGGGTTAGAAACTATCCCTACGATCCCGGGCAGGCCAAAGCACTGCTGGCCGCGGCCGGCTGGAAAGACACCGATGGGGACGGCGTCCTAGACAAGGATGGTCAACCTTTCACCTTTGAGATCATTACCAACCAGGGCAATGAAGTCCGGGCAAAATGCGCCGAGATCATCCAGAAACAACTCGCCGACGTGGGGATCAAGGTCAAGATCAGGGTCCTGGAATGGGCGGCCTTCGTAAATGACTTTATCAACAAGCGGCGTTTTGATGCGACAATCCTCGGCTGGACAATCCCCCAGGATCCTGATATTTATGATGTGTGGCATTCCAGCAAGACGGGTCCGGAGGAGTTGAATTTCATCTCCTTCAAAAACGCGGAGGTGGACCGGTTGATTGAAAAGGCTCGGGGGGTCTTTGACCAAAAAGAAAGAAAAAGGTATTATGATCGTATCCAGGAGATCCTGGCCGAGGAACAGCCCTATTTGTTCCTCTATGTCCCCGATGCCCTGCCCATGATTCATGCCCGTTTCCGGGGCATAGAGCCGGCGCCTCAGGGAATCACGCATAATTTTATCAAGTGGTATGTTCCTAAAGAGGAACAGAAATTTGTCATGACGAAATAAAGGGGACTCTCCACGAACACAAACGGCATAAATACCAGGATCATCCTTCCGGAAAAGCAGCTCCTCCAATCGTGCCGGATTCTTTTTGGCCCGGAAGCGAACATTACGTCGCAATTTCTCGGCTACCTTCAACCTTCCGGGGTAAAGACGGCGTATCGCAAACTGGTCATGGAAACGCACCCGGATCGGGCGTATCATATCGGTGTGAATGAAGCGATTCTGGAAGAGCGCTTCAAAGAAGTCCATCGCGCCTACGAACAGGTCTTTTCGTATATTCAGGAACCGGATCGTTACATACTGACGATGCCGCTCGGGTCGTTCTATCGTTCCGATCGCCCCGCAACCAAAACTCCGTCTCCACAACGCCAGCATTTCTATAAGGGGGAAATACCCTCCCGAAAAATCTTCATCGGCCAGTTTCTTTATTATTCCGGAGTTATTTCCATGCGGCAGATGTGGGACGCCGTAGTCTGGCAGAAGATTCAGAGACCGCGCCTCGGTGATATTGCCTACCAACTGCGCTGGCTAAGCCCTTTTGATATTCAACACATCCTACGGCAGCGGAAGCGAGGGGAGCTCTTTGGCGAGTTCGGGCTACGCACGGGGTTATTAAGCTTCTATCAAGTGCTGGTACTGCTGGGCCGTCAGAAAATCCTCCAGCCCCGCATTGGCAACTACTTCATCGAGCGGGGCATCCTTCCACCCAAAAAGCTGGATATCCTGGAGGCGGCGCTCAAAGATCACAATCGCCGACACTGGTTCAAGAGGTAACGGGGTCAGGCTTACTAATAGACATTTGATGAATCAAATGTCTATTAGTAAGCCTGACCCCTAGCCACTCAGATGTCTCCGCAGATAAGTCCTGAAGGTGTCATCATCGGCGTCAAGAAATACCGGTTCCCCTTCCCTGGCATCGACGTCTTTCATGCTCTGCGGCAATTTCGGGTCGATGTCGAGGAGTTCATTTATTTCATTTGGGAATTTTGCCGGATGAGCTGTCTCTAGGGAAACGCATAAGGGGAAATCCCCCCGCTTTTCCAGGTAATCCTCCAGCCCCCGCCAGCCAACGGCGCCGTGAGGCTCCAATAGCACTCCATAGGTCTCATAAATCCTTTTGATGGTCTTTTTCGTCTCGGCGTCGGTAATGCTGACGGAGTAGATATGCCTTTTCATTTCTTCCCGGTCAGGGTAGCGGTGAACCAATCCGTTCCGATCCACCGTCCCCCCGAAGAGATCAAAAAAACGGGCCAGATTGCTGGGATGGCCGACGTTCATGGCATTGGAGAGACAGGCCCGGGAGGGCGACACCTTATCATAGTCCCCCGTCTCTAAAAATCTTGGGAACTCGTCGTTTTCATTGGTGGGCATCACCAGAGTCTTTACCGGCAGCCCCATGCGGCGGGCGTATTCACAGCCCAGGGCATTACCGAAATTCCCCGAAGGAACGGAAAAAATAATTTCCTCTCCCCCGACCGCCAACTGGCTGTAGGCATAAACATAATAGATCGTCTGGGGAAGAATGCGGCCAAAATTTATGGAGTTGGCCGAGGTCAGGTTGAGATTATTCAGGGAAGGATCAGCAAAGGCCTGCTTGACCAGGTCCTGGCAATCGTCGAACTTCCCGTCCACAGAAATCGCCCGGACATTTTGTCCGATCGTATCAAGCTGTTTCTTCTGACGCCCGCTGACCTCGCCCCGGGGATAGAGAATCGTGACATCAATACCCGGTACTCCCTTAAAGGCCTCGCCAACGGCGCTGCCCGTATCCCCCGATGTGGCCACCAGGACATTGAGACGTTTCTCGGGATCACGGACCATGCTCATCAGCCGGGCCATCATCCGGGCAGCGAAATCCTTGAAAGAGGCCGTGGGTCCCTGATCCAGGCGCATGATGTACTTGCCCCCACCCTCAGTGACCCGCTCCAGGGGAACGTCAAAGTTATAGGCGTCTTCAACGATCCACCGTAATTTATCAAGGCCTATCTCCCCGGCCAGAAAACTCCCAGCGACCAGAAAAGCAGCCTCGACATAGGGTTTTCCTTTTAAAGCCATAATCTCACCCATAGACAAGGAAGGAATCGCATCCGGCATGAAAAGCCCCTCATCGGGGGCCTGCCCCATAAGCAGGGCCTCGCGAAAGGAGACAGTTCCCCGGAACGGCGTCAAACCGGAAACATGGGAAAGATTTCTATTCGTGCTGTAATAGCGAATCATGGCTGACATGAACATCTCCTCTTTTCTGTCATTTTTGACGCCCTAAAATTGATCGAAGCATATGAACTTTTTGTGGAGCCGTCAAGCACATCTTCCTGATTGACATCCAAGCAAATTCGGCGGATAATCCTGCCCGTTAAGCATATGCATACACCCATTCGACAAAGGAATAGCTAATGACTGAAGAAATCCGGCCCCGCCTGACCCAAACCGTTCACGGCTCGGGCTGAGCCTGCAAAATAGGTCCGGGTGACCTTTACGAAGCATTGAAAGATCTTCCCTTCATGACGGATCCCAATCTCCTAGCCGGCATGGAGCACTCTGAAGACGCCGGCGTCTATAAGCTCCGGGACGATCTGGCCATCATTCAGACCGTGGATTTTTTTACCCCCATTGTGGATGATCCCTATACTTTCGGCCAGATCGCCGTAACTAACGCCTTGAGCGACGTTTACGCCATGGGGGGCAAACCCCTGACGGCCATGAATATCGTATGTTTTCCCATCAAGAAACTTGACGTGTCCATCCTTCGGGATATCCTGCGCGGTGGCCTCGATAAAATGCGGGAGGCGGGTGTCCTCCTCGTGGGGGGACACAGTGTCGAAGACGATGAAACCAAATACGGCCTCGCCGTGACCGGGGTCATCCATCCAGATCAAGTGCTCATGAATCGCGGCGCCCGGTCGGGGGATAAGCTTATCCTGACCAAGGCCCTGGGGACCGGCATCGTGAGCACCGCTGCCAAGGCCGGCGCGGCCCCTGCCGATCTCGTCGAAAGATCCATCGCGACCATGACGACCCTCAACAAAGGAGCGGCGGAAATCCTTATGGAGACGCCGGATGTTCATGCCTGCACCGATATCACCGGTTTCGGTCTTCTTGGCCATGCCTGTGAGATGATCGAAGACAGCGACGTGGGAATACATATCTTTGCCGCTGCGGTCCCTTTTTTCGAAGGTCTTCAGGAACTTGCCGAAATGGGAATCCTTCCCGAGGGTCTCCACCGCAATCGACAATTCCGCATGTCCCGCATCGAGGTGAGCTCTGACTGTCCGGAGTGGTTAGTGGATATCCTCTTCGACCCTCAAACGGCCGGCGGTCTGCTCCTGTCTGTCGCTCCGGAACAGGCGGTCGGGCTTCTGGATAAATTTCATCGTTCCGGCCTGAAGGACGCCGCCGTTGTCGGCGAAGTAACCGGCACAAAAAAAGGGGAAATCATCGTCAGCCTATGAAACGGATTGAATCCTTCCTCGTTAAAAAAGAAGACACCCTGTTCAACGTCTTCAAGCTCAAATCCATGGCCAGGCCGGACGATACTCTGGCGGTCCTCATGTATGGCAGTCCCGATCCCGACGCCGTTGCCTCGGCCATGGCCCTGCGGGAAATCTTTAAACAAACGGGGGGATTGAAAAAATTTGCCTTCGTGGCCACCGAAGGGGTGCTCCGCCAGCAGAACATGGAATTCATCAGGGCCATGAAAGTGGAAATCCAACTCCTCCCCAAGGTCAACCTTCATGATTACCGCCTCCTGGCGCTGGTCGACGCCCAACCGACCTTCTTTGGCAAAGCCTGCGACGCCGTACATCCCCAGATTGTCATCGATCATCATCCCGTCACCTCGGTCTGGCACGCCGAATTAGCCGATATCCGACCGCAGTATGGCGCCCTGTCAACGATCATGACGGAATATCTCCTCGCCGCAAAGGTGCGTATTCCCAAAATGCTTTATACGGCGTTACTTTACGGCATTAAAAGCGATACCAACAATTTTGAAAGGGATTCCATTCTTGAGGATATCGGCGCCTATTATCTCAACTACGCCCGGGCAAACCGGCAGCTCATCCGTCGTATCGAGCTCAACCAGATTCCCGAGCGCTATCTCAAGTCTTTTGAACACGCCTATTTCAACCGACGTCGCTACCGTGACCGTGTTACCAGCTTTCTGGGAAAGGTGGAAAGCCCGGACGTTTGCGTCCAGGTTGCCGATTTCTATCTCCGCATCGCCGATATCTACTATGTCGTGATCGCGGGGGTCATCAAGGACAGGTTGATTATTGTCTTTCGGGGCGACGGATACCGCCAGGATTGCGGCAGCATTGCCGAAAAGGCCTTCGGTAAGTATGGCAGCGCCGGGGGGCACAAGAGCGCCGCCCGGGTTGAGATTCCCCTGGAAACCCTCAGAGAGGTTCTTCAGGGAGAGTGGTCCCAGGAGTCGGTCGAACAATTCCTCGTCCAGCGCCTCCGTCAGAAGCGCCCGGCCAAGAACAGGAAGCGGGCGCCGAACAACGACCGGGAAACTACCTGACAAATATTTACATTTTTATACCAAGTTGCATTGAAGGCGCCTCGGTACGTAAAGAAACCGGAGACAGCCGAGTGTCGCTGATCTCCGGTTTCTTATCCTTAACATTAAGATGCTTTTTATTCTGAAGATTTCGCTTCGCTGGACGATTCCGTTTTTGTTGTCTCCGTAACCGTCGTATCGGTGGACGCCGACTCTTCGTGCTTCGTCTCACTGTGCGGCGCCTTGACCCCACCGTAATCGGTGGCATACCAGCCGCTTCCCTTCAGGTGAAAAGAAGACAGGGACATCAGTTTTTGAACGGGGCCCTTGCAGAACTGGCAAGATTTGACGGCAGGATCTGTAATCCTCTGAAACAACTCATAGTCCCTTCCGCATTTCCTGCATTTGTATTCATAAATTGGCATAAGCTGCCCTCCCAATTAGTATTTTACGAAAACATGTCTCCGATATGATAGCGGCTGCTGAAGCAATCCAGAACCAGCTTCAGATCCTGATTCAGCGATGATTGCAGCATGTCGCGGGTAATACCGTGAACCTTTTCTTCCTCCTGCCTCTTCTCGTCGACAGAAAGATCAAATGCCGTCTGCCCGTTGTCAAACCGGATAACATGAACCAGTTCATGGGCCGCGATATAAAGCATCAACGGGCTTAAGCGGATAAAGGAATGGGCCCGTTCCACGGCGTCGAGAATCCGGTCGTCCTGGAGACAGATCCGGTAAAAATAAAATCCCTGCTCCTGCTCCCCTTCATCCTTATGTTCATCTTTATGGTAATGATACTTGCAGAGATGGGCGAAAGCCCCTTTCCTGACCTCATGCTCCTCTAAGAACGCCAAGGTTTTCACGTCATAGCGATGGGCCTTGATCGTCTCCGGGCTCAAACGAAAATACTCGCTCGTCAGCCTCTCTGCATGCTGAAAGACCGAACCCGCCAAGGATATTTGTGCAGGATTGAAATACCGGCCCATCGGCCTCACCATTATCCCGTCAAAACGTACCGCTTATTCTTTTACTAGACGTTCGCAATTTATGCATTTTCCCCGACTTGTCAAGAACTATCTTTTGCAAATGATTTCAAACGAGTGCAGGACGGTCCTCCACAAAGAATCCAGGGGGGAGGAAAGGTGTCGCACCTACAGCGGCCCCCGCTTACTGCTATGGGCCTTCAACGCCGCGTCAATGACCCGGCTGATGAAATCGGCCTGAGTAATGCCGGCGGCGGCGGCCTGATGAAACAATACTGTCGAAGGCGTCATCCCCGGCAGGGTATTGGGTTCGAGAACAGCTATCCGCCCATCGGGCCGGACAAACATGTCAATGCGTGCATAACCTGTGAGGTCCAGGGCTTGAAAAGTCGCGATCGCTGTCTCCTGAATTCTTCTCAGGACATCATCAGGAACCCGGGCCGGGGTCTTGTTTTCCCCCTGCCCGTAAAGAAACTTATCCTCAAGAGAAAGGATGTCGTCGGTCGGAATCGTTTCCGACGGTGTGAGAGCCAGCGGCGGATCGTCCCCCAGGACACCGCAGGTGACTTCCGTCCCGGCGAGGAATTCCTCCACCAGGGCCACATTGTCCCAGGCGAAGGCAGACTCTATAGCTGCGGCAACTCCCTCAATGGAGACAACCTTCTTCACGGCGGTGCTGCACCCTTCCCGGGTGGGCTTGACAATACAAGGGAAACCTGTCTCTTTTTCCACCCGGGCAAGAATCTTTTCCCGCCCTTCCGCATCCCACGTCCGCCTGAAAACCGGAATGGTCGCGGGGACGTCAATGCCGCTCATGGACAGGATACGGCGGGATATATATTTATCCATTCCCAGGGCCGAGGCAAGAACCCCCGAACCAGTATAGGGAATATGCAATAACTCGAGGAGTCCCTGTATGCATCCGTCTTCCCCAAACTTGCCATGCAGGCCCAGATAAACGAGATCGGTGCAGTCATTCAGTGCTTCATAGGGAATCCGTCTGGCTTCTGTTTCCAGATCATCTTCGATATCCCTGGTACTGTTTCTCATGAGGAGCTTCAAGGGGATATCCCAGAGGTGGGCCTGAGAGTCCATAAACACCGCTAAGGGATCGAATCTTTTCCGATCCATCTTGCTGAAGATATTCCGGCCGCTCTCCAGGGAGACCTCCTTCTCCGAGGACACCCCCCCCATGATGACCGCGACTCTGAGCTTTTTCTCTACCATCTCACCTACCATAAGCAACCCCATCCCCATAATTATTTTACAACGGCCCCTTTTTCCCCTTGTGAATGGTGAGGGCGTTCTGAATTAATGTCGAGATCATCATCGACGGTAGCATCCCGGCGCTGGCCGCCTGCTCAAAAAAGAATGAAGACGGGGCCATCCCTGAGGACGAATTCGGATCGGTAATAAAAATCCTGCCGTCCTTCAGATAGAACCCGTCAATACGTCCATAGGATCGAAACCCGAGAACTTCAAAGGCTCGCGTGGCTTCCGCCTTGATTATCTCCGCTGTTTCCCGGGGAATGTTTTTCGGCGGCGTGAATTTACGGCAACGTCCCGGCATGTATTTGTCGTCGTAGGTGTAAAAGGCGCTCTGGGGATAAATCTCTGTCAGATCCAGGGGCGCGATCTCGCCGTCCCGCTCCAGAACGATACAGGAAAACTCGATGCCTTCGAGAAATTCCTCGATCAGCACCGCCCGGTCCCAGCGCAAAGCCTCTTTTATAACCCCATCCAGATCGGCCATATCCTGAATCTTGCCCACCCCGACGCTCGATCCCTCCCGGACCGGTTTGACAAAAAAGGGCAGGGCAAAATTATCCCCCAACTTTTTCTGCACCTGTTCCGGTGCCCGCAACCATTCATCTTCATACACAACCATGCTTTTCGGGACGTTAACCCCCGCCGCCGCCAATATTTTCTGCTGGATATGCTTGTCCATCCCCAGGGCGGACGCCAGGACCCCCGGTCCTGTATAGGGAATCCTGAGGAGTTCGAGGAGACCCTGGATACATCCGTCATCGCCGTATTTACCATGGAGGGAAATAAAGGCAAAATCGATGTTCTCTTTCAATGCTTCATAGGGCATTCTCCGGGCTTCGCTTGCCAGACGTTCCGCAATATCAACCGTCGTATTCTGAGATACCAGTTGCCAGGGGATCTCCCAGAGACCGCCGTCGCCGTCCATAAACAGCGGCACCCCCGCATAGTATTCCGGATCGAGATTGTCGTAGACATTCCGACCGCTATTGAGGGACACCTCCCGCTCCGATGACATCCCTCCCAGGATAATACCCACCCGTAATTTATTCATCAAACCCAAGCTGCCTCCTTTAAAGCTTGTAACAATTTCTAAGCATCCCAGACGAAGGTCACACCACTGTTCGGAAAGATCCAGGTATGATTCGGCGCCCGGAGACGGATATATTTTCCTTTTTCCCGAATGACTTCCGGATAAGGATGCTTGCCTGCAAAAAAACTCACCTCCCGGACATGCCGGAAACCCGTTTTCTCATAATTGAAGGAAATATCGAGTCCCCGGGTCGGATAAACGACATAGACGGAAAAAATGTTGTTCATCCGGGATTTCTTCGTAAATATTTCGATGGCCACTTCAACCTGGGTATTGAGCTTTTCCCGCAGGGCCTCATGGCTGCACCAGACCTCGTAGCCCCGGGAGGTCATTTCGGTGCTGATGATGGGGACATCAATGTCATCGATGCTCACTCTGGCAACGCGAAAATCCCTCTCCATGACCAGATGCTCCCCCCGGCTCATCAGCCAGCGATATTCGCACCGGGGATCTTCAAAAAATGCGGCCAACTGTTCATTGTCAAAAGCACAGCCAATGACGAAGGCGTCGTTTTTCAAGGCCTTCTTATAAGACACCCGGGTGGTCACATTCAGGACGTCACCGCGTCGGGCCGCTGTCCCATCTTTCCCGGCATCGGACTCGGCGACGCTAATATCATAACGGAAGTCTTCCCGCAATTCCAACTGTCGATCCTCTTTCCCGAAGAGGGTCTCGAACATTTCGTAATAGATGGCATCCCCTAATTCCTCACTCCGGGCCCGGGTTTGAAAACACTGTCGAATGATGCTGTCGATCCGGTCGATGGACCGCTCTTCATCAGGGATATAGATGCGCCGGAGCCTGGGCAGAACGGTGTCCGCCTTCCCCTTATGGATAAACAATCGGGGCGCCCGCTTCCCCAGGGCACAAAGTATTTCATAGCTGATGCTCCCCACGCGACCGGCAATTTCATTGGCGGAGATTGATTCCTGCCCCTGCCGCCCCATGAGGACGACCTCGTCGCCAACCTGGCAATCCGGGATACCGCTCACATCCACCGTACACATATCCATGGAAACCCGCCCGATGACGGGTACGCGCTTTCCCCGGATGAGAACCTCTCCCTGATTGGAGAGAATGACACCGTAGCCGTCGCCATAGCCTATCGGTATCGTTGCGATCCTGGTGGGCTTTTCGGTAATGTAAGTACGATTGTAACCGATGCTGTATCCTTTCGGGAAATCCTTCAGCAGCACGATCCGCGTCTTGAAAGACATCACCGGCAGCAGGTCCGCTTTATCCATTGTCTCCGGGGAAGGATAGATACCGTAGGACATGAGCCCCGGCCGCACCATGTCGAGATTGAACTGGGGGTAGTTCAGGATGGCGCCGCTGTTGGACATATGCCGGATGGGAATACGGATTCCCGCCGCTTCCAGTTGTGCGAGGAGACGACTGAAAAGCTGTGCCTGCCCCTCGTTATACTCCAGAAGCGTCTCACTCGAGGAAAGATGGGTGAAAATCCCTTCGAGGATAAGGTTCGAAAGAGCGAGGATATCCTTAATGGTTTGAAATGCCTCATAGTAAAGGGTCCCCCCTCTTCCCATCCCCGTATCCACCTCGACATGAACCGATATTCGGATATGGGCCTTCTCACAACGATCCTGGAGGGACCTTGCAAAATGCAGGTCGGAAACAGAAGGGATAAGATTGTATTTGATGATATCGCCGATTTCCCCTTCCGGTGAGGGGCTGAGGATTACAATCGGGGACATGACGCCGCTGACCCGGAGCTGAACGCCTTCATCGGCGTTGGCCACACCAAGATAGACGGCGCCGTTTTTCAGGGCCACTTCGGCAATTTCGATGGCCCCGTGACCATAGGCATCTGCCTTGACCACCTGGAGGATCTTCACGCCCGGTCGGACCAGACGCTTCATCTCCTTCCAGTTCCTGGCAAAATGATCCAGGTCAACCTCGACCCAACTCCGGTATTTATGAACTTCCTGATAAGGCATAAGATTTATTACGCCCTCCTACTTTCTTGTCATGGTGAACACGCCGTCCCACTCCCCTTCCGGGGGCTGCTCTTTCAAGTCCTGGCAGCGCTGGATGTAAAGATTTGCCGGCGGATCATCGGGATGGACCTCCAGGACACTTTTAAACGCCGCAATGCCTTCATCCCACCGGCCCTCTTTGTATTTTTCCATACCTTCATGAAAACGCCTTATATATTCTTCATGTTCCGCCGCGTCCTTCTTTTCACAGATCAATTCATAGATCTTGACAGGAAGCTTCTTACCCTTGACGCGCACGGAGTCGAGCTCCCGACAGAACATCTCTTCTCTGACGACCTCATAGGTAAATTCGCTGAGCACGATATGGGTTCCATACTCTTTGTTAATCCCCTCGAGACGGGAGCTGAGATTGACATGGTCGCCCATGACGGTATAATCGAAGCGCATATTCGAACCCATGTTCCCGACCACCATGTCGCCGCTGTTGATCCCGACGCCGATATCCACGTAGGGTCTTCCCTCCTGGGCCCACCTCTCCTGAAGTACCTTCAGCTCCGCCATCATCTCCAGGGCGGTCCGGCAGCCGCGCAGGGCGTGATCCGGTTGTTCCAGTGGCGCGCCGAATACGGCCATAATGGCATCGCCGATGTACTTGTCGAGAAGCCCCTCATATTTGAAGACGATATCCGTCATGACCGTCAGGTACTCGTTAAGGAGTCTGACGAGTTCCTCGGGGCTCAGCTTTTCCGAGATCGTCGTGAAGCCCCGAATGTCCGAAAACATGACCGTCAGGTTCTTCTTGTCTCCACCTAATTTCAACTTACTGGGGTCTTTGAGGATCTCGGTGATGACCGAGGCCGTCAGATAATACTGAAAGGCGCCGCGAATCTTTTTCTTTTCCCGTTCTTCCGTAAAGTAGCGGTATACGGTTATGACCAAATAAATCGTCATCATGGTCAAGACGGGATAGATCATATTGATCCACGTATTGAATTTGGCAAAAACGATTGTATTGCCCACAATGAAACCGCCGGTGAGAACCAGGGCGAGGATGATGCCCTGGACCGCTTTGACCCGCGGGACCGCTATACCCATGATCATGCCGAACACGGCGATGTTACAGACATCGATAAAGGTCGTCCACGCCGATTGTTCCAGAAAATTCCGGTGCAGAATGTTGTCGACTACCGTTGCATGTAGTTCCACCCCGGGATAAACGGGACTGAAGGGGGTCACCCGAAGATCATAGATACCAGTGGCGGTGGCGCCGACAACTACGATCTTTCCCTTGAAAAGATCGGGAGAAAGACGGCCGTTCAGGATGTCGGTAATGGAGTAGTGGGGGAAGGTCTTGGCCGGTCCCAGGTAATTGATCAGCAGGCGCCCGCTTTCATCGGTGGGGATGCGCAGGTCCCCGAGCATGACGCTGTCTACGCCGAAATCGGCAAGGTTGAGGACAATCATAGGGAAATCCAGATATTGCATGAGCATGGCAATAGGCAGAGGATAGAAATAATTATCCTGAAATTTGATGACCAGCGGAGCCCAGCGGACGACGCCGTCCGGATCGGGAAAGGCATTGAAATAGCCGCTGTTTTCTCCTGCTTCCGCAATCTCCTTGATGCTCGGGACCGGTGCATAGGCCTGGATGATATTGTATGTTCCCGTCTGGCCTTTCGCCCGCACCATGGAATACATGGAACCGCCGATCAGAGCGGAGCTGGCGGCAATATACTCTTCACTGATAAAACCGACATCCTTTGCCGTCGTATGAAAAAAATAGCCGAGACTCACATTCTTTGCCTTTTCGATGGACTTGGCAAGAATGGCGTCGGTATTAGCCGCTTTTGCCTTATCCTCAAGAAGACCCATAAGACGAGGATCCTGAATCCCCATCTTGGTTGCATCCTGAAAGATTTCAGACAGGGTTTGCAGACTTGCATTCTGATCCGGCTCGGCAAAGACAATATCAAACCCCACGGCCTTCGCGCCGTAACCCTTCAGGCTGTCGACAAGTCGTGCGCTCACCGTCCTTGGCCAGGGCCATCTGCCGATTTCGCTGAGACTTTTTTCATCGACCGTGGCAATGACGACTTCGCCTCCCGCCGGCAACTGCCCCCGGGATACCATCCGCAAATCCAGTGATTTTAATTCCATGAAGCGAAGAAAGGGCAGATCCATGAAGAACAGGGCAAGGGCAAGGATCACCAGAAAAATGGAAATCTTGATGGGTGACAGGACCAGCAGTTTTTTCATCAGTTCCTTCATGGTCATCCCTCCTGAAAAAAATACTTTCGGATTCTAATGAAAACCATGTGTATTGTCAAGGTAAATGGGCTTATGTCTTGACAAAATGCGAATGTTGAGTTAAAGGACCACCTCATCACGCCGATGTAGCTCAGCTGGTAGAGCAGCTGATTCGTAATCAGCAGGTCAGCGGTTCAAATCCGCTCATCGGCTCCATCAAAGAAAAAAAGGGGTTAGCTATCACATGGCTACCCCCCTTTTTTCTTTGCCTGTGTGAGACTTTTGTTTTGCCGATTCATATACAGAGATCGCTTCCCTTTCAGCCATTCCAAAGCTATGCAGGTATATTTCGGTTGTTGAACGATTTTTGATACCTAATATCTATCCTCTCTTTCAAGCGATCTTTTTTATGATTTTATAGAGTTGGCTTCATCTCCCAGTAAAATGAGGTTCTCTTTTCTCGAAAAATGCCCTGAGACCTTCCTTATAATCATCTGTTTTCGCAGCCTTAATCATTCCTGATCGCTCAAGTTCAAGTTGCCGTTCCAGAAGGCCAAGCATGGCATTATTGAGATTTTCCTTGGCTATGGCAAATGACTTGGTTGGACCTTTCGCCAATTTTTCTGCTACTTCCTGAGTCACTCTCTGTAGATCAGCATCATCAACGACCTGATTAACAAGGCCGATTCCCATAGCCTGTTTGGCGCTGAGAATTGGATCCATAAGGACCAGTTCCGTCGCTTTCCCTAAACCGATGAGCATGGGAACCATTAGTGTCCAGGCTCCATCAGGAACAAGACTGACACTGGTATATGCTTGTCTGAATATAGCAGAAGATGCCGCAATCCGAATATCACATGCAGCGGCAAGACTGAAACCACCACCGCCCAGAGCGCCATTGATGGAGGCTATAACAGGTTTTGGCATAGAGCGGACACCGTGGATGATTGTATTGAAAACTCGTACAAGTTGCCGCACGACCTCCGATGGATTGCTGCTATCTAACTGTTCCCTAAATAATCGGAGATCACCACCGGAACAAAAGGCTTTACCCTCTCCCGTTAAGACAACAGCTCTTATGTCTTCATCGTCCTGACAGATCTCCAGGGCTTTGACCAGTTCATTCCCAAGAAGAAAGTCCAAAGCGTTAAAATATTTAGGCCGATTCAGCCTGATTGTCGCGATGTGATTAGCTTTCTGAAAGGTAATATTTTCAAAATCCATAATCCCCTCCTTTTGACATCCTTTAAAGTTGTTTGGACAGACACTTTTCAACTTCCCGCTAATGCACTTTCTATCTCATCCCGGATAGATCCTTTGGATTGAGGAAGAAAGCTGTTCAGTGCTTTTCTGCCTTTGGTCCACCGATACGACCCAATGCCCAGGCAATCATCCCCAGGACCCTTTCATCATCGTTATTGAGGAAAGCCTTGACCAAGGCAGAAATATAGCGGTCATCCAATGTATTTCCCATGGCCCTGGCCACATTCATCTTCCATCGCCATAAATCCTTGTCCGATCCATAGAACATGTGGGGCCAGATTTTGGTGTTAAAATAATCCTTGTCCATATGCAGAAGCTTTTTAAGTTTAAAATCATTTGCCATGCCTGCCACTTTTTTATTCATCGGCAGCTTCTTTGCCAGCCATGGGGTGTTTCTCGGGCAAACATTCTGGCAGCGATCACAGCCATAGATCCACAATCCCATGGGGGCCCGTAACTCCATCGGTGTTATTTGCCTGTCCAGATAGGTAAAATATGAAATGCACCTGCGGGGATCTATCTTTCTGGGTCCCTTCAAGGCGCCTGTGGGACAGGCAGTAATACAGACATTTTTGCACCAATCCGGACATCCCACTTCAAGCGTAGGCTCGTCCGGGGTGAAATCACGATCAATCACCACGGCAATTGGCAGAACCCAAGAGCCTTTATGGGACATCTTCTTGGAGTAAAGGAGACAGTTTTTGCCGAATGTGCCCAGACCTGCACGGGCAGCGGCCAGCCTATGGGGGAGATGAAATGGAACCTTTGAGCCGATCCCGTTGTCTCGAAGAAAGGAACGAAAAGCTTTGATTCTGACCGCCAGGCGATCTTGCAAAACACAGTCATCATCCAGATAACAACGCCCGAAATGGTTTTCCATGGACGAGGGGAAAGCTTCGTTGAAATATCCTTCCATCAGGACGATGATGGTTCTGGCATCGGGGAGAATTGTTCTGGGATCTGTACCGGAGATAAGGTCAAGACCCAATTTTAATACCCATTCATATTCATCCCGTCTCTCGATCAGAAGCGTTTTTTGAGAATCAAAGGGCTCAGCCGTTGTGAAACCTATATCTCCGAATCCGCATTGAATTGCCTTTTCAACAATATCGCCCTTGGTAATCATAGGATCAACCCCTTATTCAACAAGTAGAATTTGTAATCTTTCTGGCCAATCTATATCGGCAAAGCAAGATCCTCAATGATTTTTACCGGCAAAATCTGGATGGAAGTATATTGGAAATATCGGCTGAGGTCAAAAAGAAAAAGCCCCTGAATCAGATTCATACAGGGGCTTGGTCAGGGGATGGATTTAAAGCTTTACGGAACTTCGCCATTTACCAGACACGCAAGGATGTCAGCTTCCGGTGTCTTTAAGGCTTTTACATCTTTCTACTCCTTCTCTTTGATCATAGCTGTTTCTGTCGGTGAAGTCTTCATTGAAAAAACTAAGGGCGAAGTTTCGGAAGTGGTCGGGTGAAATGGAATTTTTCAAGGGAAGTTTCTAAATTTATCCCTATTTGGAATCCATGATCCAGGCACCGTCCCAGCCCTCAGCAGGGGGAGTTTCTTTCCAGAATTTGCAGCGGTCGGTATACATCCGGCAAATTTCGTCGGCCGGATTAAGCTCCCTCGCTTTATCAAAAGACTGAATCGCCCGGTCCCATTGCTGATTCCTGTATTTCTGAAGTCCATCCTGAAAATGATTGACCGCTTCCATCAGGTTGGGGAAGCTCTCGGCACTGTGGTAATCGAGGACTTCATAGACGCCTACGGTTTCCGTCTTACCCTTGACCACCACCCGGTCAATCTCCCTGATCCGGTAGGTTCCCCGCAAACGCTTGTACGTATTTTCACTGATCAGGATACTGGCATGATATTTTTTACATAAGCTTTCCAGTCGCGATGCGAGATTGACGCCGTCCCCGATCAGGGTATAGTCCATTCGTTTCGGCGAGCCGATATTTCCCGAAACTATTACATCGGTATTTAGTCCCAGTCCCATCTTCACCGGCTTCTTTCCCTGGGAGACGCGTTCCCGATTCCAGTGATTGAGGGCGTTGATCATTGCAATAGCGGCCCGCATGGCGCGGTCTTCGTCGTCGTCATGGGCAAGGGGGATGCCGAAGGCGGCCATAATCGCATCACCGATAAATTTGTCCAACATCCCGCCCTCGCGCTGAATACATTCCACCATGATCGTAAAATACTCATTCAGCAGCGATACCGTTCCCTGCGCCCCCAACTCCTCGCTCAGGGTTGTGAACGAGCGGATATCAGAAAAAAGTATCGTGGCGGGGGTGCTTTTTCCGCCCAGGATATCCTCTCCCCCTTCCAGAAGCTGATCGGCAAGACCGGGATCCATGTATCTTGACATGGTTGATTTTACCCGCTTTTCAGAGCTGATGTCATCCATGATAATCATGACGCCCAGATTTTTTTTGTCCACACTGGTCAAGGGAAGAATGGCGATGTTCGCTGAAACCTTGTTCTCTCCAAACTCCAGTTCGGCATCCATGGTCATTTCGGATTTCCTTGTTTCCTCCACGCGGTGGATCTTATCCACAAGCCAAGAGTTCTTTCCCACGAAGAAATCCCGAACCGCATAGTCAATGATGTCCTGAGCATCAATCTGCATTATCCTAAGCCCTGCGGCGTTGCAGGTGATGATCTTTCCCTCTTCATCGAGGGTCATGACGCCGTTCGACATGCTCTCCAACATACTCTCGCTGTAATTCTTCATGTTCTGGATATCATCAAAGAGCTTGGCGTTCTCGAGGGCGATGGATACCTGGGCGGTAAAGGCCCGGAGTCGGGATTCGTCTCCCTTCGTAAAAGGGCCTCCCCGCTTGTTGAGAACCTGGGTCACCCCGATGGTCTTTCCACTCTTGTTCACGACAGGAACGCAGAGGATCGACCTGGTGAAGAAACCCGTTTTCCTGTCAAAAGCAGGATTGAATCGCAGATCCGCATATGCGTATGGAATATTGATCGTTTCTCCGGACTGGAAAACGGCGCCGGCGATGCCCATGTGGTTGGGAAGGCGAATGATCATAGCCCCCAACCCCTCCCCGACCATAGAAAACAATTCCTTCCGTTTTTCGTCATTAAGAAAGAGGGTCGATCGCTCGGAGTTAAGCATCCTGGTCGCCTCCGACATGACCTTATTCAGAAGGCTCCCCAAGTCGATTTCCGCTGTGACATTGGAGACAAGATCGAAAAATTCCATTTCCTTGGCCCGGAACTTTCTCATCTTTTCGACGATCCCGATGCTCTGCAGGGTAATGGCTGCCTGGGTCGTCATCGATTCGAGAAGTTTCATATCTTCCTTGTTGAATCGCCCCTTTTTTTTGTTGAGCATTTGGGCGGCGCCAATGATCTCGGCCTTCATAGTGCGAATGGGCACACAGAGGATACTTTTCGTTGTATAACCGGTCTTCTCATCCACAGAACGGTTGAACCGTTCATCTTTGTAAGCGTCATGGACAAGCAGACTCTCCCCGGTGGTGAAAACATGACCAGCGATGCCCGTATTATTAATGATACGAATTTCTCTCTGGAAGGTCCCTTGGGCAACCCGTGAATATAACTCCCCTGTTTCTGCATCGTTCAGGAATATCGTCCCCCGATCCGCACGGATTTCCCTGGTGGTAATTTCCACCAGTACATTCAGCATCTCATCGAGGGTCTCATAGGTCGCCATGGTCTGGGCAACATTGAGAAGCAGTTCCGCCTGGTGAAGCCGTACATCAGTATCGAGAGCCCTATCTTTTTTCATAACCCTCCAGTTTCTGGCGCAAGGTGTAAATCGCTTCCTGCAATTGTTGCATTTCTTCCCGAGCCGAGCGGCGAATGGTTGCTACTTCATCTTCATATTGAATTTTTCTTCTTTCCATTTCATACCTCATGGCATCAATCATGCCTCGCAATTGATTCGTCTCATCATGACTATCAACGATAACCTTCTGCTTATCTTTGTCATGTTCGATGGCCATTTTTTCCATTGCGTGGCGGAGGGAGTTTACCGTTTCCTTTAGTTGTTTGATATTATCGTGGGCATCCGCTAAGGCCTTCTGAACATCGTCATCGCGGCAGATCCTTTCCTTCTCGAGTTCTTCCCTGAGGGCGGTGATCGTTTCCTTCAGATAGCGGATCTCCATCTGGGCCTGGTAAAGTTCATCCGATGTCATAAAGTGTCCCCCGTATTCTTCTCAGGGTAACCGTTGGGATTTCGGGATTGCCAGCGCCAGCTATCGGCGCACATGGCATCGAGCCCCCGGGAGGCTGTCCAGTTCAGGTTAGTTTTGGCAAGGCTGGAATCGGCATAACAGACGGCGATATCGCCGGGGCGGCGGTCGACAATGCCATAAGGAATGGGCCGGCCCGATGCCTTTTCGAAGGCTTTAATCATCTCCAGAACGCTGTATCCCCTGCCCGTACCGAGATTATAGGTGGCGAAATCCGTTTGTTGAATCCTTTCCAGGGCTTTCAAATGACCCAGCGCGAGATCCACTACATGGATGTAGTCCCGGACACCCGTGCCGTCGGGCGTGTCGTAGTCATTCCCGAAGACGCTGAGCCGGGAAAGTTTGCCGACGGCAACCTGGCTGATATATGGCATGAGGTTGTTGGGGATGCCGGCGGGGTCCTCGCCTATCAGGCCACTTTCGTGGGCTCCCACGGGATTGAAATAGCGCAGGAGGATGATCTGCCAGGCGGGATCGGCAATCCGGAGATCCCGAAGGATCTCCTCGATCATCATCTTTGTGCGGCCATAGGGGTTGGCAGGGGCAAGGGGGAATTCTTCCCGGATGGGGACCGTTGCGGGATCGCCGTAGACGGTTGCGGAAGAACTGAAGACGATCCTTTTGAGCCCGCATGCAGCCATCACCTCGCAGAGGGCGACGGTCGAACCGATGTTGTTGTCATAGTAATACAGGGGCCGGGCAACGGATTCACCCACCGCCTTGAGACCGGCAAAATGAATTACGGCGTCGCAGGGATGGGCGGCGAAAATAGCCTTCAGGGCGGCGCGGTCCCGGCAGTCAACATGGTAAAAGATGGGTCGACGGCCCGTAATGGTTTCAATGCGGTCGAGGACGCTGATCTTGCTGTTGGAGAGGTTATCCGCAATTACGACGTCATAGCCCGCCTGAAGAAGCTCCACGCAGGTGTGACTGCCAATGTAGCCGGCGCCGCCGGTGACAAAAATTGTTTTCATGATTGATCGCTCTCAATAAATAAAGCTCCGCCCCCTCGGTTACAGAAGCATCCCAAGTGGTAGGAACGGGCATGTTTATGAAAATTGTTTAACATTATGAGAACATGATAGACTCATACGGTAAATATGGAGACAGTGCAATACCTTTTTAGCAGGCAGGCAACAATGTTTACACGGCGTTACGTGATTATTGACGCGTTCACAAAAAGTCTCCCCTGCCGTCACCCCGGGGAAAGCCGTGGTCCAGAATATCCGGCTTTGCTGCTTGACAAGTCAAGATCATTCTATATGATGAAAAACGACAAACATGAAAGGGGATCAATGCAGAGATGGGCTACATCAAGATTAAATTCAGGAACGATAGCGGCAAGTTCGAGCAGGAAATCCAGGATGTATTGGATGACATGTTTCATATCGCCAGCCCCGCGTTTACCCTTTGTGAACATATCTGGCGTCCCCACACGGACATCTATGAAACGCCGGATCTTATTATCGTCCTCCTTGATCTGGCCGGAGTAGCAAGGGACGATATTCGTCTCGAGGTAAACCGCAAGAGTATCAAAATCTCCGGGAAGCGAGATCAGCATTATCTTTCCGGAACGACGCGCTACCATCTCGCGGAAATCCCTTACGGCTATTTCGAGAAGCACCTGGCCCTGCATGCGCCTGTGGATGCAGAAACGGTCCAGGCGATTTATGCAAATGGGCTTCTCGAAATCCGCTTAGGGAAAATACCTGCGGAGCGGGAAAGGCGCATTCCGGTGATGGGGCCAAGAGGAGGAAACAACACATGACGGATAGAAAGGCAACGAACGATTTGAAGATCATTCACATTCCGGAAACACTGCCGATTCTTCCCCTCTTCAATATGATCGTCTTTCCGAAGATGATGCTGCCCTTGGAGGTTTTTGGTGATCAATCCCTGCAACTCATTGATGAAGCCATGGCGAAGGACCGGATCATCGGCCTGGTTCTGGCGAGAAAATCGCCGCCGGAGACAACCTTTCAAGCCGAGGACTTCTACACCATCGGGACAAGCGCCGTCATCCTGAAGATGGCCAAAACCACGGAGAACAAAGCTCAACTCCTCGTGCAGGGCATCGAACGCTTCCACGTCAGGGAAATCGTGACCGGCAAACCATATCTTCAGGCCCGCATTGAGTCCATTCAGGATCAGGACAGTAAGGATATCGAGGTCGAGGCCCTCATGGCGAACCTCGTGGGACTCTTCGAACGGATCGTAAAACTGACCCCGTTCCTCCCCCAGGAATTCGGTTCCATGGCCAAGACCATT
>JAPLJZ010000215.1 GCA_026388335.1 Deltaproteobacteria bacterium | reverse complement strand
TGATAACTTCCTAAATCGACTCTTCATTTGTACCTCCCTCCAATGGTACCTTTCAGGAGGGAGGTACATTATAACAACTTAAACGGTTTAACCTGCTTATTGTACCACTACCAGAGGTAGTGGTTTATGCAGATTAATTAAAAAGTCTAAATGAATCCGAAAGCGAATTGGATAAACTTTTAAGTAGTTGGCCGAAGCTAACGAACGAAGAGCTTCATGAACGCTTAAAGAGCAACCCGAGAGAGACAGTTTGGTATTGTGAACAAAGACAGCGCTATCATCCAAGAATGGAGAAGTTGTCAGGCGACATTGAAGACCTCAAAAACGAACTTTCACAAATTAAAGATAAATATTCCTGGGCAAATTATGCATTGCCAAAAAATGATACATCAGCGGAGCGGGTTATCAATTTGCTGCTAAATGCTTTATTCAAGGAGGATGATTTAACCGGAATTCTTGAAAAGGCCAAAAATAACGAAAATAGAGATAAGACCAAAGACCTTAAGCAATGTCGGGAAACAGCCAAAGAGTATGTTGCAGATTGCAATGCAGAAGGGAAAAATCCCTTTATAGCCGAGGCGATAAGAAATATCCGTTCGCTTGATTGTGGGAGGATATACAGTGAAAAGCAAATCCGCACCTGGATAACCAGGGGGCCGTCAATATTCCCAAAAGACAGTAGCAAGAAAGGAAGAAGAAAAAATTCCTAAATCATGTCCAAAATAGCCTGTTAACGCGTAAAGAATTTCCCCGCCATGGGGAATTTCTTTTTATATACTCATAATCATTCAATAATTAATCTCCTAAATTAATCTCCCCAAATTCTTTGCAAAGAAAATTATCGGTAATTTACATTATAATTACAAATAGATACCATATAGCCGTGCAAGATACTCATGCAAACTAAAAATTTATTAGGAGACCAATATGGAAACAAACGAACTTTTGAAGAAACCCTACTTGAACGAAGTGGAAGCGGCAGCGATTACAGGCCGGGCGGTTTCAACCCTGAGAAACGAAAGACACTTAAGGCGCGGGTTGCCCTATCTCAAAATCGGTAAGCGATCAATCCGATATAAGGCGGCGGACGTGCTTTCCTTCATGGAAGCGCGGCGAATCGCCTTTGATTAGGAGCCAGGCCATGACTCCCCACGAAGAGCTTCAAAGAAAAGCCTTGCTCCACGACCAGGCCGCGGAACTTCTCATGGCCGATGTAGAGCGACACCTTGCCGATGCCAGACGGTTACAAGAAGAGGCGGCACGCTTGGAGGAATCGGGGAAATGAGACCATGACAGATATCCTTTTTGCCCTTCTCTATCGGCTGCACCGGGTCTTATTGGCCAGACGGATCAATGTTACGGTGTGGGATCGAGACCTTTCACAGGCCGTAGATTGCCTTACCTGCCTGATTGAATATCTCGCAGGTAGAAAGGAAAGGCCATGAAGAAATTTAACCGTAAATTCCGGCGTGACTATGACCGGATTTTCAAAAAAGACCCCGCGGCGGCAAATGTCTTTCTCCTGCTTGCCGAACTTGCAGACAAAAAGGGCCAAGTCGTTTTAAATAACCCCTTCCCGGAAGTCGAGATTCAACGTCTTATGGCGGCGCGGTTCAATGATCCGAGGGCCTATCAGTTATCAGGAGGGCCGAAACGATGAACCGGGGATATGTGAGATTGTGGCGGAAGTCAATGGATGCCGGATGGATAAAAAATCACAAGCTATGGGCCTTCTGGACATACTGCTTGATGAAAGCCAGCCATAAAGAATTTGACGCCGTTATCGGATTGCAAGTTGTTCATCTTATGCCGGGTCAATTCATCTTCGGGCGGAAAAAGGCGGTGGAAGAAACCGGACTGACAGAGCGCGAGATCCGCACCATTATTGCACTTCTGATAAAAGCCGGAAATATGACCATCAAAACGACCAACAAATTTTCGGTTATTTCTATTGTTAATTGGCCTATTTATCAAGGAGACGAAACCGAAAACGACCAGCAAAACGACCAGCAAACGACCAGCAAACGACCACATACAAACACAGGAACACATGAACATATAAAAACCCCCGGGGAAATTCTTTTAAAAATCTCTGAACTGGGAAAAAGATATCCGGATCAGGAAATCATCAACCAGACATTTCAAGCCATATCATCAACCAGGAAATCAAACCGGATTGCCGACAGTGTAAAGCTGTCAATTCTGCAATCATGGGAACAATACCCGGTTGAATCGGTCATGGCAGGGATCAGGACCTATCTGGATAAGGGATATGGTAACCAAGGGAAAAAAGAATCTTACCTTTTAGGGATCATCAGGAACGTCAAACCAGAGGCCAGCATTTCAGGACTGACAAGGAAAGCCACGGGAAGCCCTTTGCTTGACGATCACTACAGAAGCCAGGGGATCAGGATTATATGACAGCGCTTGAATACATACGGCAAAAGGGCCTTGAACATCGGATTGAATCAGGACAGGCCGTCTTGAAAACTTGCCCCTTTTGCGGGGATCCAAAATATCATTTCTACATGGATCAGGGCGAAGGCGCTTTTTTCTGTCATAAATGCCAGGAACGGGGAAACCTTGCCACCCTGAAAAAGCATTATGGCGATTATCAGGAACGAAAGACCATGAACAGACCATTCACGAAGCCACAGGGAAGCGTTAAACAGGCTTTTGAGGATAAAGACGCCCCTTTTATCACACCGGATGAAAAGAAGGCCACAGAAGCCCACGAGCGGCTTTTAAGAGAGAAAGACGGCTTGCACTACATCACGGAAACCAGAGGGATCAGCATTGAAACCGTCAAGGCGTTCAAGATCGGCTTGCAGATCGACAAGGACGGGGGCCGATGGTTGACCATACCCCATTATGAAAAGGGCAAGCTGATAAATATCAAGAGCCGGTCATTACCACCAGCGAAAAAGACCTTCAGGCGCGTCAAGGATTGCCGGTCTATCCTGTTCAATGGTGACGCCATAGAAGCCCACAAGGATGAAATCTATATCGCTGAGGGCGAAATTGACGCCTTGACCCTGATTGATCAGGGAATAAAAAATGTAGTGGGGATCACCACGGGGGCCGGATCATTTGACCCGTCATGGATTGACCAGCTTCAAGACGTAAAGAAAATCCTTCTTTGTTACGACAACGACAAGAAAACGGACAGCACAAATCCAGGGCAAGCAGGGGCCAGGGAAGCGGCGCGGCGGTTAGGATATGACCGATGTTTCAACGTGGTTTTGCCGGATGGCCAGGACATCAACGACCTATTCAAGAACGGGATAGGACATAACGAATTTAATCAAGCCGTCAATGAAGCGCGTCAATTTGACGTTGCCGGGATCATGACCTTTGCAGATGGCCTTAAGAAATATCGAGAGGAAGCACAACGACCAGACCAGGCGACCGGGATCAGAACGGGATGGGCGGACGTTGACCGAATCATCAAAACGGGATTCATGCCAGGTGAATTGATTGTTTTAGGAGCGCCCCCAAAGATCGGGAAAAGCACCTTTGCCTTACAGATCATCACCCATAACGCGCTTCAAGATAACCCTGCCCTTTTCTTCTGTCTTGAAATGCGACCAATGAAAATCATTCAAAAGGTAATGCAATGCCATAATAAATCAGAGGGGATCGGCTTTGCAGAGATGGAACGGGCGCGGATTGACTTCAAGGGAAAGCCTCTTTACCTGGGATACTGCCATCAGAAGCCGACACTTGACGGGATCATTGAAACGCTGAAAGCGGCAATCCGGCGTTATGGGTTAAAGCTGCTTTGCTTCGATCACCTTCATTTCCTTTGCCGGTCAATCCACAATCAGGTTCAAGAAATCGGGTTAGCCGTTCAATCCTTCAAGTTTTTGGCCGAAGAACTTGAAATACCTATTATCCTGATTGCACAACCACGAAAAATTCAGGCCGATAGCATCATGACGGCAATGGATTTGAAAGATTCATCTTCAATCTTTTCGGATTGCGATCACCTTATCATCCTTCATCGACCGCGAAAGGCCAGCAATGGCAAGGAAGGTGAGACTTTGCAGACAGAAGCCTACGACCCGGTCACAATGGTTAGGATCGAGGCAAGCCGGTACAATGCCGGAGGGGAATGTCTGCTTTATTTTCACGGGGAATATTCAAGGTTTGACGTAATAACTTCAAGTAAAGCATTACCATGATTTAAGCGGAAAGGGCGGGAGATAGTAAGGCGGCTATAGGGAGAGCCGCCAAACTCGATAGATCAGAATAGGAAGGAAATAAACCATGGCACTATACACACCCTACGGAACATTCGCATCAATGCTGGCCAGCCTGAAAAACAGGTCGCAGCTCACCGGGACGAAATATAATAAGCGTGACGTGAACTCTCTTGCATCTGGCTATTTCTCCGATGCCTTGAACGCCACCAATACCGATAGAGCATGGGATCTGCAATCAGCCTCACAGACCCTTGCGGAAAAGGCGCAGGCCGCACAGGAGGCGCAGAACGCCGCCCTCCTTGACCAGAGCGCCAACCAGTTCAATGCGAACCTTGCACAGAACGCCAACCAGTTCAACGCGACGCAGGCGACCTCAGCCGATCAGTTCTCTAAGACCTTGGCAGAGCAAAAACGGATTGAAGAGGCGCGGCAGAACGCAGTAGGGGACTCCCAAAGCCTGGGGAACGTGCAGACCGGATTGTCGGCGGGGATGTTGGGGGCGAATTTGTGGAGTAAATTAGGGACGGGTGAATCGGGACCTATGGAATTCCCGGATTTGTCATTTAAGCCGACCTTAAAGGGGATAGGCCAGGGAGTCAAGGATGCCTTCGGAAGCAATACGGCAACCCCCAACCCCCTCGATCCTGCGGCGGAAGCCCTTGCGAAAGCCAAGAGCGCGGCGACGGAAACAAGTCCGGGCGTATTCAACGCAGACACACCGCCCCCGCCCATAGCAACGGACACGACTGGGACACTCGGAGATATGGGATCGGGAGTTTCAACAGCGGCAACCACAGCCGGGGAAGCCGCAGCCGCCCAACTTGGAGGAGCGCCGTCTTACGCAGCCAGTCTTGGATACGGAGCACCCGTACTCGAATCATCGGCACCTGTCCTCAGTCCGGCTGCTTCTCTCTACGCAGCACCGGCGGCGGGAGAAGTGGCCCCTGCTTTAGCAGGTGAAACCCTCGGTAGTGTACTTGGTCCGCTCGGTGCAGCCTATGGTGTATGGGATTTGGGTGTCACATTAGGAGGCGGCAAAAGCCCATCAGGAGCGGCAGTCAATCAGTTAATCGAACAGACACCGGGAATGATTAATACGGCAGGGCAACAGATCAGTTCTGCCTTCGGCGGCGGCGTAACGGACTATTCGCATACTGGAATGGGGTCATACGGGAGCATGGCGGAACTCGCAGTGGCGCAGAGGGAAATGGAAGGGTCGGAGTCGGCAAGAATTGCCGCGGCCAACGACCTTGAATATAGGCGAGCGAACGCCCCAGATTGGGGGACCAGACAAGGAGAGTATACGATGAACGACGCCGGGCAAATAGTCCCGTTGCCCAGAAACACGGGCGGCGGCGGAGTGTTTAATTTTAGTTTCTGATTTTAAGGAGCTTTTTTGATGTTGGCGATACGGTCGTCCCATGAAGGATGTGAAGACCAGAAGCCGCCACCAGAACCAGAACCGCTTTTGATGATTTCAAGAATATGAATTTGCTTATCAACAGGAATATTGAGGCACTTAATAAGCGTTTCAGATGCCATACGATCAGCATCATATTCTTGCGTCTTGCTAAAATTATTCGTCACGGCGGGATTGATTACATAGTTGATATAGCCAAGTCCGGGGACAATAAAGCCAGTGGCCATCATGATGCCGCTAGTAGCATAACTTACCGCCAGTCTCTTCGTGACATGGTTAAGTTTTGCGTGGGCAAACTCATGGGCTATTATAAAGGCCATAGTATCATTGTCATGCTCAAGAAACAGGTTCACATCAATAATAACCTCTCCAAATCCATAATAGGCATTGGGGGGAAAACCATTATTAATGAAGAGAGGGGGCGCATCTGTATCGGTATACCCATAGCACTTATACACCGCTGGGTAGAGAATGTCTGCTCTATCTTTAACAAACGGAGGGGAAATATAGTCCCGATTAACCTGCGGACCTATGCACCCGCTTAGGAGCAAAACAATGATCACGAAAGCGACCCGTTTCATATTCAATATTTTAAGCACTTTTTCGGAAAATGCAAGGAGAAGAGAATGAGCATTCAACAGAGAGTCCGCAAGATTGAGGAAAGGTTTAAACCGAATAGTGACAATTTCAGCTTTCTGCAGCGTTTAACCGACGAAGAGCTTGATTTACTTATCAAATCTAAATCGGAAGAATTAAGCGTATCCTGTGGGGTGCCATTAGATGAGATTGTGGCAATCATGAACGGACCAGGAATGCTCGTTGACCACATCAGAAATGCACTTTCCCGTCATGACAAAAGAATAGCCGGGGCAATCTAACAAGAGTGGACGATTTATGACGAAATCTGACAAAAAAAACGAACTATCTGAAAGGCAGAAAAAGGCAATCCCTTTTCTCGTTCAATCTTCGACTATCGAAGATGGCTGTATGGCTGCCAAGATATCAAGGGAGACTTACTATCAATGGTTCTCCGACCCCATGTTTAAAGATGACCTGAAACGGCAGCGGGACCAAGTCATTGAGGATGCCTTGAACGTCATGAAGTCCAATGCAACAAAGGCCGTTGACGTCTTAGTTGCTCTACTTGGCACAAAAAACGATAACCTTAGACGATATGTGGCCAATGACATCTTGGCCCATGTCCTAAAGGCAAAAGAGATTGATGATCTTGAGGCCAGGATCACAGAAATTGAAAGACTGATTAAGGAGAAGAAACCATGAGCAGAGAGCTTGAAAGACGGATTGAAAAGGCAGAAATGGCTGTTACTGGTTGCGGCAGTATCCCAAAAGAAGACCAAATGCAGACTATCGTGGGCCGGATCGTCAACGGTGTTTTTGTCCCTAACATCCCCGGTGATTCGGTAGAGAAGCGCAAGGAAGAGCTCAGGCGGAAATATGGAAACCCGGACGGTGTTTTATTCGTTAAGTTGGTGAAATTCGCCAAGCTAATCGACAGCTTTGCGTAATCCACAGGAGGGAGATATGGGCAGCATCGAAAGCAGGATAAGGAAAGTGGAATCTGCCATTGGCCAGGAAAGCAGAGAAGCCGGGGCCAGGGATCTTGTGTCTTTCGGGCGGGAAGTGGGATTGATCGGTCCGAATGAGGACACCGCGCAAATGGTCGAGGATTTCATCAGGACGGGGTTTTCTGTCAAGTCATTGCTGCGGGACATTGACGGTTTAACCTTGGGACCGCCTTCACTGAGGGCGCAGTAAAGAAAAATTAACCCCTGTCGGCTTTATCCCTTGGCGTGTGGCGTGACTTCTCAGTTTTAATGAAGGTTGACCCATCCGAACGAGAGAAAGGCGACTGAGGGCAAAATAGAAAGGTTAAATCAATGGCAGAGAAATCAGACAAGATCACGTTCAAATATGTTTGCCCCTCAGACCTTCGGGACCTTTATGTCAATGGCCTGTGGGGTGGGATTACACGGAAGGATGAATTCTATATCCATTTCTACTCCGAGCGTGGCCCCATACCGAAGACAGCAACCCATAAGTTGAATGATCGTGACTTGCCTGAAAAAGAAGCGACGCTGGAAATGGGCGGTGACGTTGTGCGCCAAGTACAATGCACGATCATGATGGATGCAGATATGGCCGTAGCCCTTCGGGGTTGGCTAGATAACCGCATCGATTTTATGAACGCCAGGAAACAAGAGCAAGCTGTTTCCGTCCACCAGGGAACAACGACGGTGCAGTAATATGACAATTCAGATTGGGGCATTTAAGATACAAATAAAGCTTTATGATCTTGGTTGGAAGCTGGGCGTCAGGATAGGAAATAGGGCATGGAGGTTACGCCTTCCTATTCCTCTTGATCATCACACAATTCGACATTCAGTAAGATGCCAGGGGGCATTAAGGAGCTTGTATCGAGCTTTTCGGGTTCCTCCGGAGATTCAAAGATGATTATCGATTTTCCTTTGATATATGCTCGAATATTATCATTTTCAAGGTCATATAATTGCAGGTCAACTTTAAATCCTGTGAGTTCAAATAGTTCATTTTGCCATTGTTCATGAAAGTCGAACCACAAAAGAGTAGTGTCGTGCCATGAATCGAGAAATTCAATTGCAAGATCAAGATCGCTGTCTGGTCTATGAGTTCCTTTAAGGCGAGAGCCGAAAAGATAGACCCTAATCCGGTAATTAATACCGGAAGCCCAGTTCGATATGATTTGCTTGATATTCTCAAGATCCATAACGGTTATTGAAAAATGAATCTCTGCAAAAGGTGATTTTCAACTTTTTACTAATCTGCCTTGTAATTCACGTGCTTTAATTGTGCAACGCCTAGGTCATCATCAATTGAATAAATATAAACATGAAAGTTCTCCCCCGCTATGTTCAATTGATTATCGGCATCTTTTTGAAGATCAAACACAGTTTCATATGAATGATTTAAAGGATTGAACAACATACTGCGTACAACAACGAGAATAGCGTCAGCATTTCTAATTTTACATTCCCCCCATCCCTGCCGTGACATTATTGTTCGGGCTTCTATTGAAGTCGAAACACTTGGCGCTATTATGTAAACACATTCAGCATAAGACACAGCAGATGCAAATATTAATATTAAAGCGATTATTGCAATAACCCACTTCATGGTTCCTTTCTCTTAACGACAAAGCCCCGTCTCATTCGAGTACGGGGCCTATTATGACGCCATTATCACCTCACAAAAGGGACCATGGGTTTATGAATCTGAATCAATAAGGGATGCTAATGTTCACTCTTGTCATTTCTGAATTGCAATAAATATTTCTTGCATTCTCTGGGTGTTCAACCTGGGCGATCCTGAGAAGTTCGACGGAGTAATTTAGACGGTATTACCCAGAACAAGAGAAGCTTCCTTCTCAATTTCAGTAATAGGGATAACCGATGCTACGTCTCCGGACCAGATGCTCAATGAGTAAGTAGGGCCTTATGAACGGGCGCCCTTTGCGAGTGAGTTCAATCAGGTCCGCGGTAAAATGAAACAGCATCCCTGCCAGAAGCGGAAAAAGGAAGGGATGGAAGAAGCAGACGATGCCAACGAGTAGAAAGAAATCAAACAGGTGAAAAATGAATAGCCCCGCATAGGGTACAGTTTGGTGGATCTGATCGAGGACTGCGAAGTACTGGAACATACCCCGCACATTGAAATTCTTCCGACGCTGGATATAGACTATGTAGTGATCCACATCTATCAGGATGCTGCCGATAGCGAATAGGAGCAGCTCCCACCACCTCAGGAAGGGGATCATGACAGCTGAGGCTGCGCAGGTCAAGGCTATGTGTTGGGGTAGGTTCACTTCTTGGGTTTACTCTCTTGCTTTTCGTATTTCTTCAGAAGGTCCTGAATAGCCTCTTCGAGAAGATTGCCTAATGACTCATCTTTATCGATGGCAAGATGCTTTAGTTTTTTAAGCAGATCGTCTTCAAGCCGCGTCGAAAATACTTTTTTATCACCCATGAATAAAATTAAAACAAGAAAATGAAAGGAAAGCAAGAAAAATATTGACAGAAAGAAATTAATCAGTATTGTAAGAATTATAGCTTTAAAGAAATCTCTCAAAACATAGGACAATGAAAAACAGATTAACAACAAAGAACCCCTTGAAGATTCCCATAGTGGTGACGCTGTGGGCGGTCCCTATGGCCGTGAGAGATCTTCCGGGGGTTTCTGTTTTTGAATGGGAGGTGTGAAAATGTCGATGAAGCTTAGGAGTTTAAACGGGGAATTGGTGTATCTTGAGGATTTATGGGCGCTACAAGATGTTGACGGGGATTTTAAATGTTTCACGGGTCAGACGCAAGCGGTAAAGCAGAGCGTCATAATAGATATCCTTAACGAGCTATTCAGTAAGGCAGCCGCTACACCCGATGAGGTGCCTGATGAGCTCCGGCGTTTGATATACGAGATGGGTAGTTATTTCAAAAGGAAAAAATATAATATGCAGGTGGAAATTTTGGACGCCCTGGACGTTAGGCTTAGGCATTGCAAAGCGGTAAACGCCAAGACGCACACCAAGACAAAGAAGCTGGGAAAGGTACCCCTTCAATTGGCAGCGCCACAATGGGAAGGAGCAAACCAGCAAACTCCAAAGATAACAAATGATCACCTGACAGGCGAATTTAGGGCCTTTTTGGCAAAAGAACGGGAAGGGGTGGAGGTGACGACATGAGCAAAGCATGGTCAAAGGCAACAGAAGAACAGCGGGCGAATCATCGGCGGGCGTGTAAGGCGGCGGGCGCCTGGAGACGAATGGTTAACTTCGTGACGGAAGTATGTGAGAAAACGGAAAAGATCGGCATTGATGGGCTTGATTTTCTTTTTCTTTTTCATATGTTAGAACAAAATAAAAAATTGCCGTTAGAAGATGATCAGAACGCCGTGGTACGTGATTTACTTAAACAGAAAGTGAAACCATCAGAGATTTACCAGACCATATTCGGCGAAGCCTGGTGACGTTTATCAGCATAACGGCAACGACCGGGGCGGATGTGAGAGCATCCGCCTTTTAATGGGTGTCAGAACATTGGGAAATCAAACATAGACCAGGTATGCCCTTTGTCACAATAAATTAAGGATTTACAAAAAGGGGCCGATGGCTATATTAAGGAAAACATGATGGGACAAGACGAACAGAAAAAGGGCTGAGCGCGACCGTCTTTCCTCTTGACAGGATTCAATAAATCATAAATAAAGAAATCGAAGATATTCATATCGCCATGGAGGGGGAGAATCAATGGCAAGCAAGACAGAGATGTCAATTACTGTCAATGTGTTGATCAAAAAGGAAGCCAATTATTTTTTGGCTCATTGTCTGGAGCTCGACATCGTAGCAACGGCGAATAGCGCCGAAGAGGTCGAGAAGGAAATAATCGACTTGATTGATGCGCAAGTTGATTATGCTTTTGCCCACGGAAACCTCGACAATCTTTATCACCCGGCTCCTCTTGAAGTATGGAAAGATTTCTATAAATGCAAAGAGGCGAGGGAAAGGAAAAGCAAGGTGGAGTCAAGATTTACAGGCGATTCCCTTGAATCTTTTGTCCCTCCGTGGGTGATTGCAAATATGTGCATGGCGGAATGTCATGTCTAAGAGCGCCCTGAAACTTAGGGAGCTTCTTAAAAGATTAGAGCCTTACGGAATCGAAACCCTTTCCAAAAGAGGGAAAGGTTCAGAGATCATTTTAGTAAAACCAGATGTCCCAGGGGGGCGAAAGGGTCCCCAATATCCCATCAAGAAACATGGAGATTCAACAGAAATTTCCATTCCGGTCATTGAAGCAGTCCTTCGAAGATTTAATATAGATAAAAAACAATTTTGGGGAGACTAAAGCCCCCTTTATGATCTCTGATTTGCGAGGCCCTTACAACCGTGAGGGCTTTTTTTGTTGCCTTCAAGATTATAATATGGCAGGGCAAAAATAAATGGCAAAGGGATTAGCCAAGTCAAGGTTGATCCCTCTTTTTTTCCCTGCCTGCTGGGGATAGTGCTGGGGAATATTATTTTAAGAAAGAGATAAGGGGCAGAAAAACAATTCTATATCGTTGTTTTTACTTGCGTTATTCTCTAAGCAAAATAAATTATATTCAATGGGTCTTCAGACCGTATTTTTTCAGTTTGTAACGCAGCATCCGTTCACTGATACCGAGGATTTCCGCCGCCTTCGTCTGATGATCCCCCGCCTTTTCCATGGCCTCGATGATCATCTTGCGTTCCATCTCCTCCATTGATCCCCGCAACAACCCCTCGGCCTTTTTTCCGTCGTCTGACAATGAAAGGGACTCTTCCAGGAAGGGCAGATCTTCCACGGAGATGACCTCTTCCCGACCAATGACGACGGCCCGTTCCAGAATGTTCTCCAGTTCCCGTACATTCCCCGGATAATCATACTTCATGAGCAGGTCTCTGGCCTCACTGCTGATCCCCGTGATGGTCTTGCCGTTTTCCTGTGCGTACTTCTGCAGAAAATGTTCGATCAGCGGCGGCACGTCTTCCTTTCGATCCCGCAGCGGCGGCATGGATATGGTCACGACATTGAGGCGGTAGAAAAGGTCCTCCCGAAAAGCCCCTTCTTTAACCCGGCCCTCCAGATCCCGGTTGGTGGCGCTGATGATCCGCACATCGGAATGAAGGGTCTGATTACCCCCCAGGCGCTGGAATTCCCGCTCCTGCAGGAATCTCAGCAGCTTTACCTGGACCGTGGACGAAAGTTCTCCAATCTCATCGAGGAAAAGGGTACCTCCGTCCGCCTCCTCGAAACGACCGATCCGCCGCGCGGCGGCCCCGGTGAAGGACCCCTTTTCATGGCCGAACAATTCGCTTTCCAGGAGATTCTCATGGAGGGCTCCACAGTTTACGGCCAGCATGGGTCTGGTGGAACGGGGGCTCAGGTGATGAATAAGCCGGGCGAGGAGTTCCTTGCCGGTGCCGCTCTCTCCCTGAATGAGGATGGTAGCCCTGCTTGACGCCACCCGACCGGCCATATTTATCAGGTTATCCATCTTGGGACTCCGGTAAATGATCTGGTCCGTTGTGACTCCCTTCTCCCGGAGTTCATGTTTCAGAATCTCGTTCTCCTTGATCAGGGTGCGACGTTCGGCTACCCGGTCCACCAGGATCAGAAGTTCCTCGAATTCAACGGGCTTGGTGATGTAGTCAATGGCCCCGGCCTTCATGGCCTCCACGGCCGTCTCGATGGTCCCATAGGCGGTAATGATGACGACATCTATTTCCGGATTGATCTGTTTGATTGCCATAAGGACCTGCATCCCGTCCATCCCCGGCATCTTGTAATCGAGGAGGACGAGATCGAAATGGGCGCCCCGGACCTGGGCAACCCCCTTTTCTCCATTATC
>JAPLJZ010000142.1 GCA_026388335.1 Deltaproteobacteria bacterium | reverse complement strand
GGGGACGCCGAGGTCAGCGGCGATCCCATGGAGGATATTGATGTTCGCTTGGTGACAGATGAAACATTTCACATTTTCCAGATTTATGCCGGCTGCGGCAACGACCTGCCGGATTATCTCGGGCCCCTTGTCAAGGGTGAAGGCTAAAACAACCTCCCCTTTCATGCGGAAATAGGCCAGCCGGGGATTGCTGATTTTCTCATAGGGCATCATGGTGCCGCCACCGGGGACGCAGATTGTCTCGCTACGGCTACCGTCGGTGGCCAGGCAGGAATGAAGAATTCCCCGGGAAGACTCTTCTCTGCTTTGCAGTAAGACGGCCCCCGCCCCATCCCCGAAATAGGGAAAGGTGGAAAAATCCTTTTTGTTGAGAAATCTCGAATAGACCTCCGCAGCGATAAAGAGGATGTTGTCGTACTGCTCCGATTTCACAAGGGTGTCGGCCAGATGGAGGCCATAGACGCTTCCCGAACAGACGGAATTGATATCAAAGGCAAAAGACCTTTTGGCGCCAAGGAGGTGCTGGAGCCTGGTGGCCGTGGCCGGCTGGATACGGTCGGGAGAAGAGGTCGAAAGGATGATCCCCTCGATATCTTCAGGGAAGAAACTGATCTTTTCCAGGCAGGTCCGGGCCGCCTCCAGGGCCAGATCGGAGGTGCACTGGTTTTCCCCGGCGTGTCGTCGCGCTAATACTCCGGTTTTCTTGCCGATCAAGGATTGGGCTTCCCGGGAAAACTGCGTGAGTTCTTCATTCGGTACAATCACTTCCGGCAGGTAAGATCCTGTGGAAGCAATAACGGCCCTTCTCATTTTGCTGTCCTCGTTCGTTGTGATCAGGTAAACTGCCAATGGTGAAGAGATTAACCGTTATTCCATGCCGCCGCTTATTTTAATATTAACATGACCGGGAAATCCGTGTCAAAGCAAAACCCCATCAGGAAGATGCCAGTGTGGAACTAAGCAAGACCTTGTCGATCCGGTTACCATCCATGTCCACGATTTCGAAACGCCATTCTTCCCAGTTAAAATGGTCTCCTGTAGATGGTATACGTTCCAGATAGGACATGATAAAACCGCCGAGGGTGTAAAAGTCGCCCTTTTCCTCGGCCGGAAGGCTTTCGATCTGGAAATGGATTTTAAAATCTTCAGTGGACAAGGAACCGTCCACGAGCCAGGAACCGTCCTCTCTCTGGACAATGGGATTGTCCTCTTCTTCGCTGATCGAGGGAATATCGCCCACGATGGCCTGAATTACATCACTGATGGTCACCATTCCTTGAATGATTCCATATTCATCAACCACCATGGCGATGTGGATGGGGGAGGTCTTGAATTGCCCCAGGACCTGCCAGGCGGTTATTGTTTCCGGGAAATAAAGGGGCCTTTTCAGCAGGGGGATCATGTCCAGTTCCTCTGCACCCGATGCTGCGACTTGTTTCAGGAGATCCTTGACATGGAGAAACCCGATTACCTGATCAAGATTTCCCCGGCCCACGGGGAAGCAGGTGTGCTGTCCCGACCTGATGATATCAAGATTGTATGGAAAGGGCCTTTCCGCATCCAGCCAGAGGATGTCCGGACGGGGCGTCATCAGATCCCTAACCCCAAGGTCGTCGATATGGAAGGCCCGGTGGAAGATCTCATGTTCCATGGCATGAAAAATGCCGGCCTCCGTTCCTTCTTCAAGAAGGACCTTCACTTCCTCTTCGGACACGGAACTCTCCGATTTCTCGATGCGGAATGCCTTCAAAAACAGCTCGGAGCTGACATTGAGAAGCCAGACAAGGGGATAGGCAATGATGGAAAGGTAATATACCGGAAAGGCTGCCAGCGAGGCGATCCTCTCCGCTCTGAAGAGGGCCAGGCGCTTGGGGACAAGTTCTCCCAGGACAAGAGACAGATAGGTGATCACCAGGACCACCAGGGCAAGTCCCAATG
>JAPLJZ010000244.1 GCA_026388335.1 Deltaproteobacteria bacterium | reverse complement strand
GTCCATGGCAAAATAATCCACCAGTCCTTTTTCCAGCAGGATTCCAATCATAGCCGGAAGCGACCCATTCGTATCGATCTTGACAAGAAAGCCCAGATCTTTGATCTGTTGAAGAAAAGAAGACAGTCCTTCCTGTAGGGTCGGTTCGCCGCCCGTTACAGTCACGGCATCCAACTTTCCCCGGCGTGTCTTGAGAAAGGCAAGAATATCCTCTTCCGGAATGGGTTCCCGAAAGAGAGTTGGGTTTACCAGTTCGGGATTGTGACAGTAGGGACAGCGGAAGTTACATCCCTGTGTGAAGACCACCGCGCCGACCTTTCCCGGATAATCAATCAGGGATACCTTCTGGAGGCCTCCAATTTTCATGGTTAAAACTGGTAGGTTTTACGTAGTTGGAATTCCTCCTGCTTCCCCTTGTTCCATTGCTTCACGGGGCGGAGATACCCCACGACCCGTGAATAGATCTCACAGGCCTCCCCACACTCGGGACAGACAGCTTGTTCTCCCTTGATATAACCATGGGAAGGACAAATACTGAAGGTTGGCGTGAATGTTATATAGGGAAGTCGGTACTGGGTACATACCTTACGGATGAAACTTTTTACTGAGCCTGGATCATCGATCCGCTCACCGGCAAAAGTATGGAATACGGTGCCGCCGGTATATTTTGTCTGGATGCCATCTTGAAGATCCAGCGCCTCAAAGATATCATCCGTATAATTGACGGGCAACTGAGTAGAATTGGTATAGAAGGGTTCCGCCTGACGACTTCTGAATGCAGCTTCATTCGCACACAGGGCGTCAGGGTATTTCTGTTTATCAACCTTGGCCAGGCGATAGGAAGTCCCCTCCGCAGGCGTCGATTCAAGATTATAGTTGTTCTTTGTCTCTTTCTGGAATTCGATGAGTTTGTCCCTCATGAAATCGAGTACTTTTTTCGTGAACGTCTGTCCCTCCGGCATGCCAATGTCCTTTCCGATAAGATTCAGACAGGCCTCATTCATTCCCACCAAGCCAATCGTGGAGAAATGGTTCTTCCAGTACTCGCCAAAGCGTTCCTTGATTTTCCGGAGGTAGTATTTCGTATAGGGATAGAGATTGCCGTCGGTAAATTTTTCCAGGACCTTTCTTTTGGTTTCGAGGCTCTCTCTGGCAATGACCATCAGTCGTTCGAGACGCTGGAGAAACTCGCTTTCCGAGTGAGCCAGATAGCCGATACGCGGCATATTGATGGTAATCACGCCAATCGAACCGGTCAGGGGATGTGATCCGAACAGGCCTCCCCCTCTTTTCTCCAGTTCTCTGTTGTCGATGCGCAGACGGCAGCACATGCTCCGGGCGTCTTCGGGGCTCATATCGGAATTGATGAAATTCGAAAAATATGGAACGCCATACTTGGCCGTCATCTCCCAAAGGCCGTCAAGGTTGCTGTCTTCCCAGTTAAAGTCCTTGGTCACATTATAGGTCGGAATAGGAAAGGTGAAAACCCGTCCCTTGGCATCGCCGGCAGCCATGACCTCCAGAAAGGCCTTGTTAAAGAGGTTCAGTTCCTCCTGGAATTCACCATAGGTTTCCTTTTGCGGGACGCCGCCAACAATCACATGCTGATCCGCATAATGCCTGGGCACGATTACATCGAGGGTCACATTGGTAAAAGGCGTCTGAAATCCAACCCGGGTCGGGACATTGATATTAAAAATAAATTCCTGAAGGACCTGCTTGATTTCCTTGTAATTTAGTCCATCATAACGGATAAAAGGAGCGAGAAGGGTATCCAAATTTGAAAAGGCCTGGGCGCCTGCCGCTTCTCCCTGGAGGGTATAGAAGAAATTCACTACTTGTCCCAGGATGCTCCGCAGGTGGCGAGCCGGTTTACTTTCGACCTTGCCGGAAACGCCTTTGAACCCCTCCAGGAGCAAATCATATAGATCCCAGCCAACACAGTAAACAGAAAGGAGGCTCAGATCATGGATATGAAAGTCTCCTTCAAGGTGGGCCTTACGAACCTCCGGTGAATAGATCTCATTAAGCCAGTAGACCTTGCTCACCTCCGAGGCAATGTAATTATTCAACCCTTGTAGTGAATAGTCCATATTGCTGTTCTCGTGAATTTTCCAATCAATCTTTTTGAGGTACTGGTCAACGAGATCCACTTCCATCTTGTTGGTGATCTCTCTGAGGCGGGCATGCTGATCCCGGTAGATGATGTAGGCCTTGGCTGTCCGGCGATGGAGGGAATCGAGGAGTACTTCCTCGACAATGTCTTGAACTTCCTCGACCGTCATAATCTCACCGTCGAAAAGCTTCTCCGCCAGGCTCAAGACCTTGATGGTCAGTTTTTTTGCGACCTTCGCATCAAATTCTCCCGTGGCTTCGCCCGCCTTGGCAATGGCTTTGGTGATCTTCTCCGCGTTAAACCTGACCAGTCTGCCATCCCGTTTCCGGATCTTCGTATGCATCGTCTCCCCCCTGCCTTTTCTGTCTGCCTAATTTATCAAAATTATATCGCTACATATTGTAGTTCCAATGGTTAATACCACTACATGTAGTCACATGCAAGAAAATAATGAAAATAAATTAGAAAGGGTATGCTAAAAAAGAGGCCTGAGAAAAATCCATGAGTTCCCACAGATCGGGACCCCATATTTACTATCTATCTTATCACCTTGATTCTTCAGGCGCCGAATTTTTCCAGACGTCTTGCATGGGCAAGGGCCTGGCCCATCAGATACATCATCGGCATTCGACCCAAACCACCGCGAATACAGTCTCTTTCAGCAAAATATGTGACCATGTCCGGTCGACACGTGGCCGCGGATAGGATGACCGGCACCGGATGCCAGGAATGGGACGCCAGGACCGCCGGGGTGGAATGGTCTCCCGTTACGACCAGGACATCAGGTTTTAGATCCGTAATCTGCGGCAGCAGAGCGTCCACCTCTTCGATGACCGTTACCTTACCATCGAAATTGCCGTCCTCTCCCCGGGAATCGGTAGCTTTAACGTGGACGAAGAAGAAATCATAATCATGGTAATGCTCCCGGAGCACGGCAATCTCCTCCGCTACCGTTTCGGTCTGCCGGGCAATGTTCATCCCCAACAAACGAGCGATGCCGCGATACATGGGATAGCTGGCAATAGCCAGGGCGTTAAGGCGGTACCGGCCATAGAGGGAGGGGTATTTACGGTATTTTGCGTAGCCCCGCAGCAGCAGCATGTTGGCCTTCGGTTCTTCGGACAGAACTTCTCTGGCCCGATTAATTACGTTGGTCAGGATGGTCTCCGTGAATTTTGCTTCCGGAACCAGAGCCCGGGGCGACAGGGGCGCCATACCTGTATGCTGAGGATCCGTTTCCTGTATTTCCTCGGTAAGACCCTCCCCCCGCAATACGAGGACGGCCCGGTGTTCCTTCACTGATTGGAAAATGACCTCCACGTTACCATCCAGAGGGATGTTTTTCTGGAGTTTTTGACATATACGGCGGTTCGTCTCGTTGTCAATGCGACCGGCCCGCCGGTCCACAATCAGACCGTCGCTGTTCATTGTTGCAAAGTTGATACGGATCAGGAGATCCTGCTCCGTCATGGGGAAATCTATTCCCGCCCCTTCCAGAATTCCCCGGCCGATATTGTTCTTTACGGGGTCGTATCCGAAAAGGGCAAAATGGGCAGGACCGCTTCCCGGCGTAATGCCATAGCCGACAGGGTCAAGGAGCCCGCAGACACCTTTCTTCGCCAATGCGTCCAGATTGGGGGTCTGCGCCGTTTCCAGCTCGGTCATTCCTTCCGGACCAGGCAGACCACCGAGACCATCCATGATGAGAAATATGATCTTTGTCGTGTTGGGTATGGCCAGGGTATCGATCAATTCTGGATGCATAAAACCTTCCTCCTAATTCAAATCAAACCGACCATCGGGGACTTGTTCCGGAAGCCCGCCGGGATCGGAACGTGTCCCTGTGATGTAAAGGGGGTGGGTCAATAAAACCCCGCCCCCAAGTTAATATCAACCTTTGTCCCTTTTAGCGCATGCTAAGAAGTTTTCTGGCAATAACCACTCTCTGGATTTCGTTGGTTCCTTCATAGATCTGGCAGATCTTGGCGTCTCTCATGTGCCGTTCCGCCGGATATTCCTTGCAGTAACCGTAACCACCGAAGATCTGTACGCCTTCGATAGCCGCCTTCATGGCGACGTCGGAGGCGTACATCTTGGCCATGGCCGATTCCTTCTCGTAATCCAGGTGATTGTCTTCCATCCAAGCGGCCCTGAGGAGGAGAAGTTCCGCCGCGTCGAGTTCCGTGGCCATATCGGCCAGTTTGAACTGAATGGCCTGGAAGGTGGAGATCGGCTTGCCGAACTGCACCCTTTCCTTGGCATAGTTCAGGGCGTCTTCCAGGGCAGCCTTGCCGATGCCGCAGGCCTGGGAGCCGATGCCGATGCGACCACAGTCCAATCCCATCAACATCTGTTTGAATCCCTGGCCTTCCTTTCCCAACAGGTTGGCCGCCGGGACTTCTGCATCCTCAAAGACCAGTTCAGCCGTGCCGGAGGCCAGAATGCCCATCTTCTCCTCGATTTTACCGGTTGAGAAGCCGGGTGTATTCTTCAGGTCAACAATCAGGTTGATGACGGCCTTGTAGCCCCTGCTCGCATCGGTCGTCGCCGCCAGCACGCAATACTGAGCCACATTGCCATTGGTAATGAAACGCTTGGTGCCATTGACAATGAACTTGTCCCCTTTCAGCTCCGCCTTGCAGGCAAGAGCGCCAGCATCGGAACCGGCGCCGGCCTCCGTCAGTGCGTAGCAGCCTTCGACCTTTCCACTCGCGACCGGGGTGAGGTACTTCAGCTTCTGCTCTTCCGTCCCGAAGCTATTCACGGGAAATCCATAGAGTGAGTTATTCACGGAGACGATGACGCCGCAGCTCGCACAGGCCTTGGAGATGGCGATCATCGCGTGGACGTATGTGACGATGTCCATACCGGCACCGCCGTACTCCGTGGGAATGGCTACGCCCATGACGCCCATCTCGCCAAGCTTACGGCAGATCTCCTGGGGATGGCGGTGGGTTTTGTCTAATTCCGCAGCGATGGGTTTAATCTCTGTCTCAGCGAATCTTGTTACCTGATCCTTTACCATTTGTTGTTCTTCAGTCAGTCCAAAATTCATAACTTATTACCCCCTTAAATTAAGTAAACTACCACCGACCCTGTCGGTGGCTATGTAAAGGACGACAACTCCTGACAATGTCATTCGCTGTTGTCCTTCCATAGCCTAAGCTGTTCTTCTCGGACTTGTTCTTCTGCCTGCTCTTTTACATAATTCTCTATCACGTTGCTGTTGATGTCCACGGTACTGACAAAATACCCCCGTGCCCAGATATGCATTCCCCAGTACTTCTTGGCTAATTCAGGAAACTCTTTCCGCAAATACTCCGCACTTTTACCCTTCAGTATTTTCATCACAAAGGGGGCGGGTTGATAATAAACCCCGCCCCCAAGTTAATGTCAACCTTCGTCCCTGCTAACGGAGGCTAAGGAGCTGCCTGGCAATGACCACTCTCTGAATTTCGTTGGTACCTTCATAGATCTGGCCGATCATGGCATCGCGTATATGCCGTTCCGCAGGATACTCTTTGCAGAAGCCATAACCGCCGAAGATCTGGACGCCTTCAATGGCCGCTTTCATGGCAACGTCGGAGGCGTACATCTTGGCCATGGCCGATTCTTTCTCGTAAACCCGGTGGTTGTCTTCCATCCAGGCAGCGCGCAGGAAAAGCAACTCAGCGGCTTCGAGTTGGGTCGCCATATCGGCCAGCTTGAACTGAATAGCCTTGAAGGTTGAAATTGGTTTGCCGAGCTGGACTCTTTTTTTAGCGTAATTAGCTAGAGCGGAATTATATTCCGCTCTAGCTGTTCACACTTAGGGTCTTCCTGCCCTTAAGCAGGAGGATTCACTTGAACTACATGAAACTTGCTTCAGGGATGTCGATAGAACTGCGGTCGCCGCACTTCATAGACTTCTCATATCCGAAGATATCGGTAACATGATTCATGATATAGAACTTGGCGCTGGCGATTTTGCCCTTGTAGAAATTGGCATCGAAGTGGTCGTCACCCAGTTCTTTGAGCTTAGCGGCTGCCAGGATGGCCTGTTCGAGCAATAGCTTGCCGCAGTAAACTCTCGCGCCTGCATGCATGGTCCGGGTAGCGAAAAGCTGTTTCATCTGCTTATCGCCGGCTGTCCAGGCCGCATTCATGTCTACGATATCCTTGAAAGCAACCATGGCATCCGCCATCATCGCGAATTCTGCCGCGAATTCGTCGGTCTTCTTACTGGCGACGAATTCGTCGATTTCTGCCACCCACTTCCGGAACGGCGCGCCGTCCTTCATGGTGAACTTGCGACCCGTATAGTCCTGGGCCTGGATGAAGTTCGTACCTTCCCAGATACCGTAGATCACGACGTCCCGGTACAGTTCCGCCCCGGCATATTCTTCCATGAAGCCGTAGCCGCCGTGGCATTGGATCGCCTCCTCGGTTGTACGCCTGGCCATGTCGGACGTATAGGCCTTGCACAGAGGGTTGTTGATCGAAAACATGTCATCGTAATAGGCCCTCTCTTCCGGCGTGGCGGCATCTACAGCCAGGTCGCGGTAGAGATAGGACTGGTAAATCAACGCCCGACAGGCCTCCAAAATGGATTTCTGGAACAACAGCATGCGGCGGACATCCTCGTGCTCGATGATCCTGACGCTGGGTCCCTTGGGATTGGTGGAATGTTTGCTCTGCACCCGGACCTTGCTATAATCCAGAGCTGCATAATAGGCTGCTCCAATGCATCCCAGGGAGAATAATCCGGTGTTCAGACGTTCTTCGTTCATATACGCAAACATCTGCTTCAGACCTACGCCTTTGCCGTCAACAACTTCTTTTTCGCCTACCATCCAGCCGTAACAGTTATTGTTTTCACCCATGGACAAGGTACAAGTAGAAGAACCGTGAATGCCCATTTTATGCTCAATACCTGCGGTGGTTACGTCATTCCAGGCGCCCAAAGAGCCATCATCGTTGACCCAGAACTTGGGCACCAGGAAGAGGGAAATGCCGGCGGTACCTTCTTTGGCACCCGGGGTCTTGGCCAGCATCAGGTGGATAATGTTTTCCGCCAGGTCATGGTCTCCGGAGGTGATGAAGCATTTCGTACCTGTGAGCTTATACTTGCCGGGAGTGTCGGTGGGGAATGCCTTGCTTTGGACCGCGCCGACCTCGGAGCCTGCGCCCGGTTCGGTCAGGCCCATGGTACCGCACCATTCACCAGTTAACATCTTGGGCATGAACATGTCCCGTTGCTTTTGGGTGCCATATTCCTGGAGCACGGTGATAGCACCCTGAGTGAGACACCAGTACATGACTATCGACGGTGATGCAGCCGTCTGCATTTCCAGAATCGGAGCGTACCAAGTAAGCGGTATTTTACCTTCACCGCGGAAACCAAACTGCTGTGCTACCGACGCCTCCTGGACGGTTTTATAAACATTCTTAAACGAGTCTGGAGTGACAACCGCATGTTCATTACCACCCACATACTTCGCGCCGGGTTCATCGGCATCTTTGTTGGCCGGACACATCACGTCGCGGCAGACTTTGTTGTTAACATCGAGGAAATTATCGATATCGTCAATCCCGTAGTATTCTTTGTAAGCGTCAAGGGTCAAGAGTTTACCCATGTCGAGCCATTCTTTAATCTGGAACGTAATGTCGCGCGTTTGATACAACCAATTATAATGTGCCATTTCCAATCCCTCCTAATATTTTTTTAACTGACGACTACGATGCCATCCAGTGGGGGTTGTCTCAATTAACTCAAGAATTTCCCCATGATGAAAAAACGAATATTTTTCTCACGGTTTGGGGGTTTAAAGCATGACATTTGCTGCTCTTTAGTCAGTCCATAATTCATAATTTTTACCCCCTTCTTAAATTAATTTTAAAAAAGTGTTTAATGCCGATCTTCCGGGGAAAGGACAACGCCCCCTCTCATCGAGAGGAGAGCGTCATGCCCCTTCGCCTGTTAGCAACCCTTGAAATTTGCTTTCCTCTTTTCCAGGAACGCCTTCATCCCCTCTTTCTGGTCGTCGGTGCTGAAGCACTGGGCGCAGCATTCGACTTCCAGCTTGTTCGCGTTGTCCAGGGCCAGATCATAGCCATAAACGATGGCGTGTTTCGCCATCTTCAGGGCAAAGCCGGGCAGCCCGGCCAATTTGGCCGCAAACTTCTTTGTTTCCGCCATGAGCTGATCCGCCGGGAAAATCTTGTTGACCAGCCCGACTTCATAAGCCCGCTGAGCGTCAAGCTGGCCGCCCCCCATGATGATTTCCTTGGCCCGGCCGACGCCGATGAGGCGCGGCAAGCGCTGCGTGCCACCCCAGCCGGGAATCAGGCCGATGAGGATCTCGGGCTGACCGAAACGGGCCTTGTCGGAAGCAAAGCGCATGTCACATGCCATCGATATCTCCGTTCCGCCGCCCAGGGCGAAGCCATTGACCGCCGCGATGGACGGCTTGCCCATCGTCTCGATAAGGCGCAGGGTGGCATGGCCCAATTCCATGAATTCCATGGCCTGCTGGGGTCGCATCTCCTGCATTTCGGAAATATCCGCCCCGGCCACGAAGGCCTTGTCTCCGGCGCCGGTGAGGATGATTGCCTTTATGGCCGCATCCGTCTGGCAGCGCATGGCTGCATCATAAAGCTCCTTCATGGTGACGGAGTTCATCGCGTTTAGGGCCTTGGGCCGGTTAAAAGTGATCGTCGCTACCCCGTCTTCCACGTCAAATAAGAGATTCTGATATTCCATCAATTCATACCCCCTTTTATCTATGCATCCCTAAAGATGCGGATTACCCTATTTCTGGCTGTAATCGTAAACGCCTCTACCGACCTTCCGGCCAACCCAGCCGGCGTCGACATATTTCTTCAGCAGCGGCGAGGGGCGATACTTGGAATCGCCGAAACCCTTGTAAAGGACATCCATAATGGCCCAGCAGGTATCCAGACCAATGAGGTCGGCCAGGGCCAGGGGACCCATGGGATGGTTCATCCCGAGCATCATGATGTCGTCAATGGCCTTGGGGGTGCCCACGCCTTCCATCAGGGCACAGAAGGCCTCGTTGATCATGGGCATGAGAATGCGGTTGGAGATGAAGCCGGGGAAGTCGTTGCATTCCACAGGCACCTTGCCGAACTGCTTGCTGAGGCTCTCCGTCAGGTCGTATGTCGCCTGGGAAGTTGCCAGTCCCCGAATAATCTCCACAAGTCTCATAACCGGAACGGGGTTCATGAAGTGCATGCCGATGACCTTGTCCGCACGCTTGGTCGCACCGGCAATGCGGGTAATGGGGATGGACGAGGTATTAGTAGCCAGAATGACATCGGGCTTGCAGAACTCATCAAGTTTCCTGAAGATGCCGAGCTTCAGATCTTCTCTTTCCACTGCCGCCTCAACCACGAAATCGGCGGCCTTCATGTCTTCGAGATTCGTGCTTTTCTTGATCCGGCTAAGGATCTCCGCCTTCTTATCAGCCGTGATCTTTTCTTTGGCCACCAGACGGTCGAGGTTCTTCGCAATGGTGTCGTAGCCTTTATCCACAAACTGATCTGAAATGTCGTTCATGATGACATTCAAGCCACCGGGATAGGCCGCCACCTGGGCAATGCCGTTTCCCATCTGTCCGGCGCCAATGACGCCAAAGGTTTTTACTGCCATGTTCAACCCTCCTTATGAGATTAAAGTTCATGAAGGGGCGGCCCGTCCAGGGGCCGCCCCGATCATACCAACTTAATTAAACAGCTTCGAGGACAATGGACATCCCCTGACCGCCACCGATGCACAGGGAGGCCAGACCCAGGTTCACGCCCTTCTTCTTCATCTGCATGGCCAGGGTGTAAGTGATCCTGGCACCGGTGTTGCCGATGGGGTGACCGATGGAGATCCCGCTGCCGTTGAGATTACATTTATCCAGATCCACACCGAGTTCCTTGATGCAGCCCAGGGCCTGAACCGCAAAGGCCTCGTTTAGCTCGATGAGCCCGATATCCTTCATCGTGATGCCGAGTTTGCTGAACAGTTTCCGCGTCGCCGGAATGGGACCGAGGCCCATATACGCCGGATCCACGCCGCCGGTAGCATAACCCTTGATTTTGGCCAGAGGTTTCAGGCCCAGTTCTTTAGCCTTGTCGGCGCTCATGATAACCACTGCTGTGGCGCCGTCATTGATGCCCGAGGCGTTTCCGGCCGTAACGGTGCCGTCTTTCTTGAAGACTGGCGAGAGTTTCGCCATTTTTTCGAGGGTCGTATCCATGGGACGCTCGTCCACGGCAAAGACCTTGGGATCGCCCTTCCTCTGAGGAATGACGACGGGTACGATCTCGTCAGCCACGGCGCCGCTGGCAATAGCTGCTCTTGCCCTTCTATGGCTCTCATAGGCTATCTGATCCTGCTCGGCCCGGGAGATTCCGTACTTTGCGGCGATGGCTTCCGCCGTGTTGCCCATGTGGTAGCCGTTGAAGATTTCCCAGAGACCGTCATGGACCAAGAGGTCTGTTACCTTACCGTAGGGCATACTCATTCGGTAACCCCAACGGGCGTCGGGCATGGCGTAAGGGACATTGCTCATGTTTTCCATACCGCCGGCCACGATGATATCCGCATCACCTGCCTTGATGGCCTGGGCGGCCAAGGCGATAGCCTTCATGCCTGATGCACAGACTTTCTGAACCGTGAAAACGTTCGTCTCCTCGGGAAGACCGGCAAATATCGCCGCCTGCCGGGGGGGATTCTGGCCAACGCCGGCATTCAGGACGTTCCCCATGATGACCTCGTCAAAATATACCGGGGTCAGGGCACTGTCGTAGGCAAAGTATTTCTTCTGGACATCGGTCATATCGAAATCGCCGAAGATAGTCGGCCGGGCCGCTTTGATGGCATCCGTAATGGCCGGGCGGAGCCCTGCCCTGATGATGGCTTCTTTGATAACCAGCCTGCCTAACTCTACAACCGAAACGCCCTTCAGGGACCCGCCGAATTCACCGACGGCAGTCCGGGCGCCGCTTACAATAACTGCTTCTCTCATGCTGCTACTTCTCCTTTCAAAAAAATATATTCGGTCTTATTTATCCACTCTGATCAGCATCGCGTCGCCCTGGGCGTGGCCGGCACAGATGCCGCACGCCCCGATGCCGCCGCCCCGCCGCCGCAATTCATAAGCCAGGGTCATGAGGATCCGAGCCCCTGTGGCGCCGATGGGATGTCCGTAGGCAATAGCGCTGCCGTTGGGATTCACCTTTTTGAACATCTCTTCCTTGCTCAATCCCAGGATGGTGCGGGAGCTGACGATGGCCACCGCTGCGAAGGCCTCATTGATTTCGATTACATCGAGCTGATCGACGGTCATGTCGTTCTGATCGAGGATCTTCTTGATGGAAAGCCCGGGCACCGTGGCGATATCCTTCGGCGGCTGGGAGACTTCAGCGTAATCGAGGATCGTGAAGAGGGGCTTCATGCCCAGCTTAGCGGCCATCTCCTTGCTCATGAGCATGCAGACGTCGCCGCCGTCGTTGACGCCGGGGGCATTGCCCGCCGTTACGCTTCCCGGTTGTCCCGTCACGGGGCTCTTATGATTGAAGACGGGGGACAGTTTCGCCAGACCTTCCGCGGTTGTTCCCGGCCTTGGTCCTTCATCCTTGTCAAAGATGATGACTTCTTTTCCCTTCTTGATCTCCACCGGGAAAATCTCGTCGTCCAGTTTTCCATCCTTCATGGCCTTCACGGCTTTCAGCTGGGAATTTAGAGCCCACTCATCCATGTCCTGGCGGGTGTAGCCGAACTCGTCGGCGACCTCCGAACCGTGAATGGCCATGTGGCGATTATAAAAGGCGTCCCAGAGACCGTCCAGAACCATGGCATCCACAAGCTTGCCATTCGGCAATCCCATCCGGGAACCCCAGCGCATGTCGGGGAGGACATAAGGACAGTTGCTCATGCTCTCCTGGCCGCCGGCGATGACGATTTCGGCCCGGCCGGTCTGAATCATCTGGACCGCAAGATCAATGGTCTTGATCCCTGAGGAACATACCTTGTTGACCGTAATGGAGGGAACGCTCTCCGGCACCCCTGCCAGGATGGTTGCCTGGCGGCTGGGCACCTGCCCGCAACCGGCAGGAACGACCTGACCCATGATTATATAATCTACATCCTCACCCTTTACCTTGCCGTTCGTTCTCCGAAGGCATTCCTTGATGGCCAACGCCCCTAATTGGGGGGCGTCAAAACCCTTCAGCGCCCCACCGAAGACGCCGTAAGGGGTCCGGCAGGCCTCGACACAGACCACCTCGCGAAGACCTTTAGAATTGTTTTTGATTTTTCTGCCCATCCCTGAAAAATCCGGTTTCCGCTCACCGAATTTGGCAATCTTCGCGTCCTTGTAATATTCCTTCCTTGTTTTATCCAACTTCTGCGGTACTTTTTCCATCTCCTCCTCCTTTTCTCCTCTTCACCGGCTCCGGGCAGGTATTTCCTTAAAATCCCCTTCCTCGCCAGTGTGTATTGTCATGTTATTAAATCATCAGGCCGGAGCAAATTTCCCCCTCTCATTGCCAACAGAAAAAAGGCAACCCCTCCGATCCTTATGAATATTTGGGAGTGATTTCTGGTTAAATATTTTGAATGTTTTAGAATAGATGCAGACTGAGGCGGTTCTGACGCCTCCTAGCCTGCCTGTCCTTGTGGAAGTATGTCGCATCACGGCCGGGTCATCTCCTTCAACATCAGGGATTTCAAGCTCAATGACTATTTACTCGAGATACTCGCTTACAATATGTTTGTCAGTGGGTAATAGAGGCGGGGACTTTCAAGATTCAGCAAAAGTCTTCATCCGCACAACCACGGCACCTATATACCTTTCAGATTTGGTTGTCAAGACGAATCCCAATGTTTTTTATGATGATTTAATGACTTTCAGTCATGCCTTTTCAGTTCTCGACTGTAAATAATAATCAAGTGTTTGAATGGAGGTAAATCACGATGAGCTTTTCCTGATCAAAAAAATCTTGACAACTATGGAAAAGGATATAAATGTAAACGCGAATTTTCAATAATGGACCAAATAATTATAATTAAGGAGGGGCTTAAGTTATGAAGTATTTTAAGTATGCAGTATCATCGATTATGGTTTTGGCGCTTATCATGATGTTCATCGGCTGTGCGAAACCACCCGAAGCTGAAAAGGGGGCTGCCAAGACGGCTATGGACGCTGCCGTAACCGCAGGAGCTGATAAGTATGCCGCCGCCGATTTTAAAACTGCCAAGGGTACCTGGGATGCTTCAGAAGCGCAGATGAATGACAAGAAGTACGAGGAAGCCAAGCAGGGTTATGTGAGTGCCAAGGCCGCCTTCGATAAAGCTGCCGGCGCTGCCGCAGCAGGCAAGAAGGCCATGACCGATGAGGCGAACGCAGCCGTGGCCGCGGTGGAAGATGGATGGAAGAATCTTGCCGCAGCAGCCAAGGGTGTCGAGAAGAAGATGAAGGACAAGCAGGAAGCCTGGGCGGCTGATACGAAAGTCTTTGAGGACGGATTGAAAGCAACCAAAGACATGATCGCCGGTGATCCAGCCGGCGCCAAGAAGAAGGCCGCTGATCTGAAATCCATCATCGACAAATGGGACGCCACCTTCAAGGAGCTGGCCGCCATCCCGGACAAGCCTGTAAAAAAAGGTAAGAAATAGTCAAATATTTTTCATCGGTAATCTGCAAAAAAGCGTTTCGCCCCTTAGGGCGGAGCGCTTTTTTTATATCCTCATCTTTCTTCGCCATAAATGATCTAAGGACAAAGAATCATGATCAAGTAAATATTCCCCAGAAATGAAAAGTGGCACTCAAGGATGCCACGTTGCAATTGTCTCCCAGGTTGTATATAAGGCTGAACCACCTCAATAAAACAACCTCAAGGGAAGGATAAAACTGATGGGTCTAAAAAAAGGAGCTTTCTCATTCTCAAGATTTGGCGTTTCCAGCCCCCTGCCCGGCAATTTTGCCGATTTATTCGATGAAAAGATCAAGTCATTCGCTTTTCGGGATTTCTTTCCCGAAAATGAAGAGAAGTCCCTGGGCTGGACAGGATTGCAGGAAATTCTCGATACGGAATTCGCATACGCTGCCCATACGCTGGGGGACTACCGGGTATTTTCCCTGCGCATAGACCGCAAGACCATCCCGTCGGCGCTGCTGCGTTTGCGGTTTTTAGAGTCGGAACGGGGCATGCTGGCGGAACGGGAAACGAAAAAACTATACAAGGAAGAGAGGGAAGCCCTCCGCGAAGGGGTCCGCCAGGACCTCCTGAAACAAGTGTCACCTGTACCCTCGCTTTTTGACATCTGCTGGTCCCTTTCCCGGGGCAAAATCTATTTTTCCTCCCATGCAGAAAAGGTCCTCCAGGACTTCCAGGACTTCTTCCGGGAGACCTTTGAAATGGATCTTGCTCTTCATGTGCCCTGGCTGGAAGCCCTGGCACAGGGCGAAGACGACAAAGCGGAGTTCCTTTCTCGGCAGCCGGGCCGGGAGTTCCTTACCTGGTTGTGGTTCAAGAGCGAGGAGCGTAATGGAAGAATCGCCCTGGAAAGGCAGGAGGAAATCGGTCTGGCCTTTGTACGCCGTCTAATCCTCGAATCGGGAGAAGGAGACTACGCCGAATCCGTCGTCTGCCAGGGGCAGCACGCATTGTTGCTGGAAGGGAAAGAGGCCCTCCGGCAGGGGAAAAAGATCCGCGAAGCCCGTCTATCCTTGGAAATCGATTCAATGGAGTGGGAGTTCACCTTCAAGGCGGATCTTTTTCAATTCCAGTCCATGAAACTGCCAGCCCCGTCAGAAGAATCTGACGAAAATAGCGCGTTGGAGGAAGAAGGACGTCTCTTGGAGCGGATCTTTCTTTTGGAAAAGGCGATCGAGACGATTGATCAGCTTTTTGCCTTCTTCATGGGACTGCGGTTATCGGCAGGCTGGCCCGCCGAAGCCGCCCGCATGGAGATATGGATGAAAAGATAAGAAAGAGATAAAGGGTGAAGGAAAAGGGAAAGGCGGGAAGGGAAAGACCCCGCATAGCATTATGGGTTGACAGGATGGTTATCGTTTATTATACGAGCGCATTATGAAGCGTATCGCCACGCCTGTCATCGTCGGAGCTGCCCAATATACCCAAGCCAGGAACGCCCTGCCCGCTCTCGATCCCCTCAGTCTGATGGCCACAGCGAGCCGCCTGGCCATTGAAGACACCGGTGTTGACCAGCAGTTGCTGCGGGTCATCGATGCCGTCTGTGTGGTCAATCTTTTTACCTGGATTTACCAGAACGCCCCACAAAGCCTCTGCGAGAAATTGGGGATACAGGCAACCTCCCTGAACTACGGACCCATCGGCGGCAATACCCCCCAGATGCTGGTCAACCACTATTGCCGCGCTATTGCCAATGGCGAATGCCAAGCCGTTCTGATCACGGGGGCCGAAGCGGTCTATGGCCTTAACCGCGCCCTACGAGGAAAAGTCCCCTTCGACTGGCCGGAGCAGGAATCCCAGCCTTTTCTGGAAGACCATCCCACCGCTGTCAACTTCGATGTCCTGCTGCGGGCCGGAGACGGCCTGGAAAGTACGACCCTGGAAGGATATCGCTATCCACTGAATAATGTGGAAGAGGCGTATGACCTCTATCTTCCCCACTTCATGTATCCTTTTTTTGAGACGGCCCTGCGGGCTGCTGCACAAGAAAGTGTTGAGGAGCACCGGAAAAAGATCGGCAAACTTTGTCATGATCTTTGCGCCGTCGCCTCCGGAAACCCATACGCCTGGAGCCGTTCGCTTCTCTCCGGTGAAGACATTACCCAGCCCGGAGAACAGAACCGTATGATCGTTTATCCCTACACAAAGTTTATGATGGCCAACATCAACGTTGACCTGGCAGCCGGCGTCATCCTGACCAGCGAAGAAATGGCCGCAACCCTGGGCATCAACCGTTCCCGCTGGGTTTACCCGCTGGGGGGTGCGGATTTCCGTAATGTCTGGCATGTAAGCCAACGTCCTTGTCTGGTCGATTCCCCGGCCCTGACCGAAGCGGCGCGGCTATCTCTGGAACAGGCGAATCTGTCCATGGACGACATCGCCGCCTTCGACATCTACAGTTGCTTTCCCTCTGCGGTGGAGATCGCCCGGCAATCCCTGGGGCTGGCGGTAAACGATCCCCGGGGGCTTTCCGTAACCGGCGGTCTTCCCTACTTCGGCGGGCCGGGAAACAATTATTCTCTCCACGCCATCGCCGCCATGACCGAAAAGATTCGCAGCAATCATAAATTGAAAGCTATGATAACAGCCAACGGCTGGTATAACTCCAAACAATCCGTGGGCGTTTATGGAGCGACGCAGCCCCGTAATCGCTGGGAATATCGCGACGACAGCTCCGTCCAGAAGGAAATAGAGAGGCAAGAACTGCCGCTGCCGGTGGAGAAGGCCAGCGGACCCCTCACCATCGAGGCATATATGATTCGACATGACGCTGCCGGCGCCCCGGAACGGGGAACCGTGATCGGTCGTCTTGCCGACGGCCGCCGCGCCCTGGCCGACATCGAGGCATCTCCGGAGGAGCTGTACCGAATGGAAAAAACGGAACTGGTGGGCAAAACAGGCAAGGTTAGCTATGTTCCTGAGCGGGGGAAAAATATGATAACTCTGACCGCCATCATTTGACATGTCGGAATATTTGTGAGACGTATCAAAGCAGTCGTACACGACCTTAACACTCTACCAAATTCTGTAAAGGTAACCACGCATGCTCTCTGAAGAAGAAATCCAGGAAAGGGCAAAATACTGTTATCTTGTTTTTTTCCAGTTGAGCCACCTGCGCAGCCTGGAGCTGGCCAATCCCGCCCATTACTTGAAGGTCCTTGAGCAATCATCCCTGCACCTGATCGAAGATGACTTCATACTGATGACAATGGAGGATGAATTACGCATGGGAAGTCCTGACTGTGGTCTTGACTATCTTATGACACTTTACGAAGGCTTTGCCCATGCCTACTGTGAAGTTATCGAAAAACCGCTCACCAGCATCCGTGACGAAATCCCCGGCGAATATCTTAAAAAGCTGGCGGCGGAAATGGACCACGAGGAAATAGAAGATAGAATACAGGCGCCGGAATGAATCTTAATTCTGGCACCCGAGGAGTTGAAATATTTTATGTATTTCTTCTTGACACTTTAGGCAGGATTAAATATACAATACGCGGTTTTTGTCGTACCAGATATTCTAACCATCTTCCATATGTCTTTAATTATACAGATTTTTTAGTGCCACCGGAAAACGAAGATCGTCCCAGAAGGGCTTAAAAATTCTTTTTGAGAGGAGGTGAAACAGAAAGGGGGGTTTTTTATCTCATTATTATTTATTTTCTGTAAAGGGGTTAATTAATAACAAAAGGAGGTAGTTATGGCAAGAATTCGTGGGAAGTCTAAGACCGCTGAAATCTTGACGCTTCCGGAAGCGGTCAAGAAGTATGCAAAAAACGGCATTCAGGTCGCATTCAGCGGATTTACAGGATTTAACAGGAATCCGGTGGCCTTCGCCTGGGAAATGGCAAGGCAGGGGGTCAAAGATCTTCATGCAATAGACAGACATGGCAGTTGCTGCACCTGGCTGCTTAACGCCGTCAGCGCCATCAAGATCTATGAAACTGACTGGATGGGCTGGGGCGAAATGGCCGGCAAACTTGATATCAATCTTAACCGGAACTATAAAGATGGCAAAGTGATTCTTGAGGATTATTCCCATGGCGCCATGGCCATGAGATTTCTCGCCGGCGCCATTGGTGCACCCTTTATCCCCTACAGCGCACCTTTGGGATC
>JAPLJZ010000168.1 GCA_026388335.1 Deltaproteobacteria bacterium | reverse complement strand
GCGCCCTCCGGCGGGCGGATAACCCGTCTCGGGGCCATTGTTTTCGGAACGGATCAGGGGCTCTGCGGCCAGTTCAACAACATCGTTGTCCATCACGCCCTGGAGGAAATGGACAAGACGGGTGTCAGAAAAGAAGACCGGGTCGTGATTGCCATTGGGATGAGGACGGCCGATATCCTGGAGGACGAGGGACAGAAGGTTTTTGAAACCCTCGCCACGCCAGGGTCCACGTCGGGAATCACACCCATGGTGCAGGATATCACCCTGCTCCTGGAGAACTGGCGGTTCAAGAGTCAAGTGGAGCATATGCATCTTTACTACAATGAATACGTTTCCGGGGCCACTTACCGGCCCCGCATGCTGAAGCTACTTCCCGTGGACAGGACCTGGCTGCTGAATCTCCAGAGACAGAAATGGGAGTCCCGGACCCTTCCCCTGTTCACCATGGAATGGGAGCCCATCTTCCGGTCCATGATCCGGGAATACCTGTTCGTTTCCATCTACAAGGCCTTCGCCAATTCGCTGGCCAGTGAAAACGCCAGCCGGCTGGCGGCTATGCAAAATGCGGAGAAGAATATCGAGGAACGTCTGGAGGAGCTACATGTCCATTTTCACCGTCAGCGGCAGATGAGCATTACGGAAGAGCTCCTGGATATTGTCGCTGGTTTTGAAGCCATGGGGAAAAACTAATGAAAGGGGGTTATTGATTATGGGAATGGAAAAGACGCTTTGCATCATCTGCGCCTGGCGAGAGCACTGTCAGAAAAGGTTCTCCATCACGCAGCACGGAGGGGTTAACATTCATTGCCCTGATTTTACAAGGGATTACACCATCAAGGACTCAGAGGTTGATTACAGTATTGTTGATAAACAATTGGAGAAGTGGCGCAAGGAAGGGGCGATCAAGCCCCGGCCGACCATTACTGTTTCCCGTGAACCGGGGGCCGGGGGCAGCGAGATTTCCCGGAAGCTTGCACAGGATCTAAAGATGGATCTCATGGGAGGGCAGATTATCTCCCGGGTGGCCGAAAGCGCCAACATGAGTGAAAAGGTCGTCAAGACCCTGGATGAAAAACACGTCAGCACCTTGGACAGTTGGATCAATTCGCTGTTTACCTCCCGCCATCTCTGGCCTGACGTTTACCTGCAACATCTGACCAAGGTGATTGGCGCCATCGGTCAGCACGGTAACGCCATCATTGTCGGGCGGGGAGCGCAATTTATCCTGCCGCCGGAGAGGACTTTCCGTCTCCGGTTTGTCGCCCCTCGGGAACAGCGGATACAAAAGATCGGAAAAGACCGGAGCTGTTCCCTGGAAGAGGCGGAAAACTACATCATCAAGACCGAAAATGACCGGGCTGCCTTTATCAAAAAGGCCTTTCATGAGGATATTGCGAGCCCCTTACATTACGATCTGGTGCTGAACACGGCAGGTGTGACCATCGACGAAGCAGCGGAAATCATCAAAAAAGCCTTCAAGGCGAGGAAGTATTAAAGGAATTCTGATCCACAGAAGGGAGGTCCTTATGAAAGAAGAAACAGAAAAAAGACGGGGCAGAGACGGTGATAACGATGCAACTATCGGTAACATCTGGGCTGTCGGGAGAAGGCTCACAGACATTCTGCTGCACAACATGGTACAGGGTTTTTCCATTTCCACATTTGTGATTGGGAAAGACCACAAGGTCATCTTCTGGAACCGGGCGCTGGAAAAGCTGAGCAACATAACCGCCGATCAGATCGTAGGGACCAATCAGCAGTGGAGAGCCTTCTATGCAGAGGAAAGACCCTGTATGGCGGACCTTATCATCGACGGGATAACGGAAAGGATACCCAAGTGGTATGTCGATAAGTACCATAAATCGGATCTCCTAGACGAGGCTTACGAGGCAACGGATTTCTTCCCTGCCCTGGGGAAAGAGGGACTCTGGCTTCGCTTTACGGCAGCGCCAATCAGAGATTCCGGAGGTCAGCTTGTAGGGGCGCTGGAGACATTGGAGGATATCTCGGAACGTAAGTTTGCCGAGTTGAAACAACGGGAAACAGAACGGGAATTGCACGGCATTATTGAGGGATCGCCGATTCCTACCTTTGTAATCGGCATGGATCATAAAGTGATTTACTGGAATCGGGCGCTGGCGAAATTAAGCAAACTTCCCGCGGAGGACATGATCGGGACTAACCAGCACTGGCGCGCCTTCTATGCGAAAGAGAGGCCTTGCATGGCCGATCTGCTTGCAAACGAGACACCGGAGATTATCCAGGAGTGGTACAAAGGGGTAGCAAAATCGAAAATCCTCGAAGATACTTACGAAGCGGAAGGGTTCTTTCCCGACTTGGGAGAAGGCGGCCGCTGGCTCAAATTTGTCGCTGTTCCCATCCGTAGCTCCCAGCGAGTCCTAATGGGCGCCATCGAGACCCTGGAAGACATCACGGAGAGAAAATCCATGGAACGGGAACTCGTAGAGAACGAGAAAAGACTGAACAGTGTAATTCAGGGTTTATCCATTGCTGCTTTTGTGATTGGAAAGGACCACAAGGTGATCTACTGGAATCGCGCCCTGGAAAAACTGAGCAGTATCCCCGCCGCCGACGTCGTAGGTACCAATCAACAATGGAAGGCATTCTATAGCAAAGAGAGGCCCTGTATGGCGGATCTGCTCGTTGACAGCGCCCTGGAAAAAATTCCCAAGTGGTATTCGGGTAAATATCAAAAATCTGATCTTATCGAAGATGCATTCGAGGCAACAGATTTCTTCCCGGACCTGGGAGATAATGGCCGTTGGCTCCGCTTTACGGCGGCGCTCATCAGGGATTCAAAGGGAGATCTTGTCGGGGCAGTTGAAACTCTGGAAGACATCACGGTGGAAAAAACGCAAGGGGAAGTCGCGAAGAAGGAAGTCAAGAAGAAAAAATAAACCGGCGTATTCGTTTTTTTGCGGAATTAAAGAGATTTTCCTGCAAGGATTCGAATTTTCAAGGAAAAAGGGAGGGTCAGGCTATGTCATCATATGCCACAAAATTGATTGAAATCACCGAGAAGAACGCCGATACAATAGCCGAGCAGTGGTATAACAATGTAAAGATGAATCCACGCACGCCATCGTATCACTCGATGCCGGAAGAGGAGGCAAAAAAACAGGCCCTGTATTTCTTCAAAAATTTCGGGAAGCTCTTCTTTACAGACAAGCCCTTCGAGGAAGCACAGGCTCTTTTTTCCAAATATGCTGAAAGTAGATACAAGGAACGTATTCCTCTGAGCGAGGTCATTTACGCCCTGACGCTGATGAGACGCCATATGTGGCTATTTTCCTCTTCACAGGCGGTTTTCATGACAGCGGTCGAACATCACCAGGCAGCGGAAAGCCAGAGCCGCACCATTCTCATGTTCGATTATGCCATATACATCGTCGTTCAGAAATATGACGAGCTATTAAAAAGCGAGGTCGAGGAGAAGATAAAATCACTAAAGATCAAGAGCCCCTTTACTTTTTGGAAATAGAGAAGCTGCACCCTCTCCCGGGTGGATGACCTCCCCCCATGCATCTGCCCGGGACTTCTCCCAGATCCGAACAGGGAAAGTCAGTCATCCTCGATTCGATGACTGAACTTGTTTTATATCTGGACACGGATTTGCGCCTGTCGGGGACGAGGTCGGCCCGGACGAAGGGCCCCAGGACCATGATCTTCGGGTCGTGGGCCTCGACGTTGCCGGCGGCGAAGAATTCCTCTGTCGAATCTATTCCCAGGACCTGCGCATAGCCATCAATTCCCCCATCAGCTCCGGCTCATTAAAGATGACAAAGGCCACCGCCAACTCCGGCAGGGAAGGAACGGATTGAAATCTCTTTAAAATGCCCAACCATCTCTCCTCCGGGATGGGTCGAAGATCGAGATTGGGGCAAAAACTCGAATCATATACGTTGCATTCTTTTTCCCCGGCCACGAGACAATCAAGTAGATGGTGATGCTCCACATGGGCCGGGCAGGTCTTAATTACTTCGCTGCCGTAGGAAAAGGGGAAAAGATAACATACCCAGGGCCGCAGGGAATGGTGATAGATCCGGCAGAGATTGTGGTTGTCGAGGAAGGGGCAGCGCACCGCTTGCCCCTTCAATTTTTTACCATAATAAAACTGGTAGTCCGCAATGAACTCATCCGCAGGTAGCCCCAGGTATTTCACCAGTACCTCCAAATCGTCATAGGGAATCCTGGGTACATAGACGCTGCAACAGGTCCCCGTCTTGCGACAGGAGAAGGGGACCAGGATATCATAGTCCCGACATTCGATCTTGGAGAAGAGGTATTTCCCCGGTTCGATCTTCATGATCCTTCCCACCGATTTCTTACGACGGCTTGTCCTCCGGCAGGGTTTCGCCGATGGCAAGGCGGCAGATGTCGCTGATCATGTAGTTGGCCATCCCCACACCTTTTACCTTCTTGCCCAGGGTCCGGTAGCACATGGGGCATAGATAGACCATCGCCTCCGCGCCGTGCTCTTTGGCGTCCTGAATGTTTTTATCCCGGAAGGGCTCGAAGTTCTTTCCCCGGGGAAAGAGTTTCAGGTTGGGACCGGCCAATTCCACGCCACAGCAGATGGCATTGATTCCATCATATTGACGGGCGACGCGCTCCACACCGATGAGGGCGAAGATTTCATTTAAGTAATGATCCTTCTCCGGCGTGTAGCGGGAGGCGCAGGGGCGCTGATAGGCGACCTTCATGCCCAGCTTCTGTATCCGCTCCGGATGTTCCTTCAGGTAATCCGCCAGGTATTCGAGAATGGAGACGGGGCGGAAGGGCAGGGTAATGCCGAATTCCGGGGCCATGCCCTTGAGGAGGGCGTAGCAGTCGTCATGGACGAAGACGATCTCCTTGGCTCCCGATTTGGCCAGGTTGTTTACTAATCCCTGGATACGGTCCCGCATGATGGATTCATCTCCCATGTGGGCAAACAGGACATTGCAGAAATAGTGGCGGCCCTTGAGCACCGGAAGTTCCTGAAAGAGGCTTCCCTGGATCGCCCAGGGCATACTCCCGTCCATGACGCAGGTGGACATGACCCGGTCCTTCGGTTCTATGGCTTTCGGTTCCCCGTCTGCCTTGAAGCGATCCGCCATCTGGGTTCGCAGGGCCGGATCGGTAAAATCGCCTGCCTCCTCCATCTTTTTCAGGATCAGGTCAAAGGGCCGGGCGTCCTTGGGACAGTATTCATTACAGGCGATACAGGTTACACAATCATAAATCCAGTCCGCCTTTTCCCCTTGGACCAGCTTCCGGAAGGCCTCCCCGCCTGTTGCTGAGTTGAAATCGAGATAATGGCACTTCGCTAAACAGTCACCGCAAAAATCGCATCGCTCTTCGTGAAACATCTCTTCCTCCTTCTAACTAACTGTAATATTTTGTATTTTATAATGATAACTTAATGGTGGTCCCTTTGTCCTTCATATCTCCTTTGCATCTATATTGATCGTGTCATGATTCGTCAGCGCGATTATCAACGATAACCCGGAAAATATCAAATTATCTTTTTTATAACCCATCTCCCTGCTCAATAACCGGGAAGAACACTTGCGGACATCAGGCGGTGGAGATTTTGTCATGGGGATTTCAGGTCAGATGCAGAACTCTGCGATATCGCCGTCCTGCATGACGTAGTTTTTCTGGACCATCTGGCCATCCCGGACGCCCCGGCCCCAGATCCGGGCGTACTTCAGCTTCGCGGCGAACTCGTTGTGGATCCTGGCAGCCAGTTCTTCCAGAACGCTGCCGGCGGGTAGAATGAAGGGAGCCCTCAGATCCGCCTCCTTGCCGGGACGTTTGGTATAGGTGCGAACGATTTCGGCGAGGGAAAAGAGTGTTTCCGGGAGGCGCGACACGTTCAGGCCGGTTTTTGTGGACAGGCCCAGGCAGGGCTGATCAAGGCCGGAGAGTTCCCGGAAGATTTCCAGGGACTCCTGATCCTCCGGCCGGTCCATCTTGTTGACAACTACCAGGATCTTCAGGATGAATGGCCGTTTCGGGAGATTCTCCGGGAGCCGGCATTGGGGCGAGTAAATGCGATAGTCATGAAGGATGGCCATGATCTCGTCATACTGCCCCATGGGGTCGGCCAGCAGGTCCAGCATGACGAGCACGATGTCCGTGCGGCGCAGCAGATCCAACAGGGCCGGGTCGGCATACTGGCGGGTGATCGGAGGGGTGTCGATAAGCTGGAATTGGATGTTCTCGTATTCCATCATTCCCGGCGTGGGTTTATGGGTGGTGTGGGGGAAGGCCGCCGTCTCCGGGGAGGCATTGGTGACCAGGGCCACGAGAGATGACTTGCCCGTATTGGGCGGCCCGACGATGACGACTTGGGCGGCCCCTTCCTTGTCTATGCTGTAAGCGGTCTTGTGTTTGGCGGCCCCCTTTTTCTGCTGGGCCTGGTCCCGGAATTTGGAAATGCGCTCCCGCAGCATGGCCTTGAGCTTGTCCGTGCCCTTGTGCTTGGGCATGACGGCCAGCATTTCCTCCAGGGCTTCGATCTTGTCCTCCGGGGTTTTGGCAGCACGGAAGCGCTCTTCCGCTGCGAAATAGTCTGGTGGGAGATTGGCAGGCATGGCCCTATTATATGAAACTCGACGAGGCTGTCAATAAGTTGTGACCTTATGAGAGTTAGGCATTTCCTCGGGCTTTATTCTGTGAGTGTAAAGGATATGCTTCCGATGGATATCCACGATGCCTCCTCCCAATAATTTTTGTCACGATCACGGATAAGATATTCGATACGTTGAAACGCTGGGACCTGTCAGCCATGCGCCGAATTTATGCCCCTGATTTCAGGCATTCATTCATGTATCAATTGATCGTCAAATTTGAGATTAGGAACTCGTTTTTGTTTCCATGATAGTTAGCAACACCAAAATATCCAATATTGTTGTTGAGTATCACATATATACCATCATGAATCAGCTTGCCATCTATATAAAAGCTTAATCTTTTGTCCATATATATGATTTTTATCTTGTGTGGTCTGTCGGGTGAGAACAAATTTAGCTTATTACGATTACTGATCCATTTGGGATCATAGATGCTGCCGGTTCTGATCCAACTCTCATTACCTGTTTCAGATCCTGGAGCACCTACTAAATAATTGATTTTGATCCCCTCTTGCCAGAAAGATGAATCAAGTGATTTACTCCCATGAACAATAAATATCATTTCGTAGAAATCAGCACTTTGATATCTATTATCGGAAGTAGATTTTGCCGTAAAATCAAAAGCAATGCTGAAATTTGCGGGTAAGGCCCAGTCCAGCCATGCTACTTCATCCCGTCCATAGCCAACATAATGAAGATTGCCATTTTCTGGTAACCAATACTGTTCATTAAATATCCATTTTACGCTTTGCGGTTTGTATTTAGCGGACTTGATCATCTCTTTCCCGGGACTAATCGGTTTAGGGGATGTGCCAAACAGATCCTCAACCAGTTCATTGCTCATACTGGTAAGGAGGTTTAGATCCGTACCTGTTACATTCCTCCCAAGTTTGGCTTCACCCGTTTTTACCTCAATCATTCGGGAATTGATTGTATAGGCATTGCCGATCTTTACGACAGAACCGACAATGATAAGATCAGCGCCCAATACCTTTCCGATTTCAACGGCGCTCTTGTCGTCGATAATGCCCGATTTCTGAAATTTCTGTTCTGAAAGGGCCTTATTGATCTGGGCGCGTTCTACAACTCTGTAGTTCTGATTGCTTACAAGAGCTGTCCTCATGATTTCCGATACCGCTTTACCGAGATAGTCCTCTGTTCCCATGCTTTCAAAATCCAAGACAGCAACCGAAGATTTTTTGTCGGCGGCAAATCCTGTAACTGTAAAAGCAATGACCAAAATAGCAACAAGATCAACGAGCAAACACTTTCTGTTCATTATAGACCTCACTTCATCTCAAGGCTGGGAATGTAAATAATCGCCCAGATCAATTTATAATGAGACGTCCCCTGTCCCTGTTCAATCCTTTTTCACGATGTATTTCTCAAGGGCTTCCTCGTCCCGCTGAAACGCCGGATTTTTCTTTAGCTCGGCGTATATGGCCTCCGCAAGTCTTTTCCCGGCCTCAATATCCGTGGGATAGTGCACCCCGCCGATGACCCGGTTCAGGGCCGCTTCGTCGGCCCGGGCCATGAATTCGGCGCGCCGCTCCGGCGCCACATCCGATAGAATGAGGGCGAATAAACGGGCATTGGCGGTGTGACCGCTCGGATAAGCAAAACCGCCGATTATGTCTATGCAGGGCGTTATCCCGCAGCCGCGCCAAGCAGGTCGCGGACGTTGGTAACGCTCTTTGACGGCCCCAACCGCATAATCCAGATCGGCAAGGACACGCTTGAAAAAGGCGGTGACTTCCGGTGGCAGCGGTTTGCTGAAAGGGTTGACGTTTCCGAACAGGCTTTCGAAATTGCCGCGGGCCTCGGCGCGGGCCTGGACGCATTCCGCCGCCGTCCGTTTTGCCTGCCATGCCTGCAGCACCTTAAGGTCGGCTTTGTCTATGTCCGAGCCGGCCAGAGGCGGGTCGGGGAACAGTGGGAATTGACCCGCTGTGGAATCAAGGTAATAGACGTCCCCTGTCCCTGTCAGTGTCTGTTTGACAGCAGGAGTGCAGGCGCCCAGCGATAAAACCAGCGCCAGAGCGAGAAGCAGCTTGATTTTTTTCAGGGCATCAACCATCTTTCTTATTTTCCACTACTCGCATCAAATCTTATTATAATTACAGGCATTCTTTAGCCATAAAGCAAAAATAAACGCAACTAAATTTGCTTTATGGCAAAAATAGTTGCGTTTATTTAATGGCCATAGCCATAGTAGATTCAGGTTGAAGATCTTTACTGATGAGTGTATGAAAATCTCAATGAACCCTGACAGAATCAAGTCCTTTATACTGGTTTCCATCCAGCTTGCCTGCATCCTGCTGATTCTGGCGACAGGACCTCTTTTCGCGGTGAACCACTTGCTCCTGGTTGTAGAAACCGGCGGAATTGCTTTAGGGGTATGGTCCCTGGCGGTTATGGGGAGGAAAAATCTGAATATTGCCCCGACGGTAAGGGACGGCGCCCAACTCATCACCAGAGGACCTTACCGCTTCATCAGACATCCGATGTATGCGTCGGTCTTATTGACCGTATGGGCGGTTATCATTGATCAATCTACACTGCTGCGCTCGATCGTCGGGTTGATCCTTACGGCTGACCTGATGATTAAAATGATATATGAGGAAGGCATATTGAAATGGCACTTCCGGGACTACCCGGCGTACACGGAAAGGACGAAAAGGATTATCCCTTTCATTTTTTGAAGATATGCCGCGGGTAGACAAGATGGGCAACCGTGAATAATCGTGCGTCAAGAGTTACATATCAGCGAGGGGTGAACATATGATAAAATCTTTCTATTTCGACGACTTCCAGCCCGGGGATCTTTTTGAATCACCCGGCCTTACCATGACCGAGAGTGCCATCATTGACTTTGCCATGCACTTTGATTCGCAACCCTTCCATATGGATCTGGAAGCGGCTAAAAAGTCACTTTATGGGGGTCTTATCGCCAGCGGCATCCATACCGTTGCCGTCACCTTCAGGTTGCTGCTCATGACCGGCGTGCTGACCAACAATCTGGGATCGCCCGGCTTCGACGAGCTGCGCTGGTTGCGCCCAGTGCGGCCTGGCGATACACTGCGGGCCGTAGCCGAGGTTATTGATGTCCGTCCGTCCGCCTCGCGCCCGGATCGCGGCACCGTGCGCCTGCGTTGCGCAACCTTGAACCAGCGGGATGAAACGGTGCAAACGGTTTTATGCACCCAGCTCCTGAAACGACGGATCCTTGAAACAGGGTTATGATCGGCGCTATATGGGTTATATAGAAGCTGCCCCATCGTCGGTTGGAAGTTTCATGACCATCATGAAAGTCAAGCCCCATGCTAAGGCGCCACAACACATTGTTGTTGACAATCCCATGATGATTGTCTATAAGCCGACCGTTACGTTGAGTGTGTTCAGTAAATATTGAGAGTGATATCAGTGATTTATTTATTATTATTCTTCACCCCATTAATATGAGGCGCTGACAGAGAACCCGGGCGGTTCTCCATCAAACGCCGTTTTGCCGTCTCGCCACCCATGACCGAGTAGCCTCTTGATGGTCATGCCGTGGGGATCGCGGCATGGCGCCATAAGGAGGCGGGATTGGTCAATCAACCTTTCCAAGTACCTATTTATTGTAGCAGGATCACAAACATTTTCCCCCAAGGGATGTTTCATTCCCGGCGTTGTGGAATTGTTCCTGCCGCCACAGCGGATATTGCCGTCATGAGCGATAAGGACAAGACGGGGGAATGGGCCGTGGCCTCCCTGGTTTTTATCAAAGCGGGAAAGGATCGCCCATGACGACGACCCTCGGCCTGGATATTGGTTCCCGGACGATCAAGCTGGTGGTCTGGAAAAGCGGCGCTACCGTTATGACCCGCAAGGCCCTGACTTCCTACGATCCCATTGCCGTCTGCCGGGAGCTGCTGCATGATGCCCCCACGGGACCACTCGTGGCCACCGGTTATGGCCGCCATCTGGTGAAGGAATACCTCCGGTGTGAAACGATCAGCGAGATTAAGGCATTCGCCGTGGGGGCTCGGGCGGTTTTCCCTTCCTGCCGCACCATCCTGGATATCGGTGGTCAAGATACCAAAGCCATTTCCCTCAGCGAGGACGGCAGGATCGACAAGTTTCACATGAACGATAAGTGCGCCGCCGGGACGGGACGGTTTCTCGAAATCATGGCCACCGCCCTGGGATTGTCCCTCGGTGATTTCATGACCGAGGCGTTGGCGGCGGAAACGTCCCATCCCATCAACAGCATGTGTACCGTCTTCGCCGAATCGGAGGTCATCTCCACCATTGCCCGGGGGATAGCGAGACCGGCGATTGCCCTGGGTATTCATCATGCCATTGCCGCCCGCGCTGTTTCCCTTCTGGAGCGGGTATCCATCACCGAGGATATTCTCTTTGCCGGCGGCGTGGCCCTGAATCGGTGTATGCATAAGCAGATTGAAAATAAGCTGGATCGCAAGGTTCATGCGCCCGCTGACCCGCAAATCGTCGGCGCCCTCGGTTGCGCCCTCTTGGCGGCGAAAAATGTCTGAATGCCGTATCCGGGTGCGGATACAACAAGGAATGAAAATAATCATTTAGAAACAAAGGAGGAAAAAGAAAGATGAAGTTCAATGTTACTGATGTGAAACCCCTGATTGAAGATGAATTTGTCGGCGAGGCCGCCAAGAGGGCTCTCCAGTATATCCAGACAAAGCGCTCGGCGGGGATGCCCGTGGCGGGCATTTACTGCGGTTACGCCCCCATGGAGGTTATCCGCGCCGTCGGAGCCGTGCCGGCCATTCTCTGCGCCTTTGCCAACAAGACCATTGCAGCGGCGGAAGCGGTCCTGCCGGCCAATCTCTGCCCCCTTATCAAGTCCAGTTATGGATTCATTATCACCGATACCTGCCCCTTCTTCGGCATTTCCGATGCGGTGGTGGCGGAAACCACCTGTGACGGCAAAAAGAAGATGTTTGAACTGATCTCCCATTACAAACCGATGTTTGTCATGGACCTGCCCCAATTGCCCGACGAGAAGGAAGCTCTGGCCAACTGGGCGACGATGATCACAAAACTTCAAGGATTTCTGGAAAAAACCTTTGAAAAGTCGGCTACGCCGGAGGGTATTGAGGCGGAGATCAAAGCGACCAATATCAAAAACCGCCTGATGAATCGCGTCTTTGATTATGCAACAAAAAAACCGTCGCTCCTGAAGTGGAGTGAGACATACGAACTGGCCTTTCTGGCCCAGGTGGCAACCACAGAGGATCTCCAGCCAATTTTTCAGGAAGTCTTCAAGACGCTTGAGGAGAGGGAAGCAAAGGGCGTTTATTACGGAACCGCCTCCGCCCCCCGAGTGCTGGTCACCGGTTGTCCCGTGGGCGGCGATTCGACCAAGGTTTACAAGATCATCGAAGAGGCGGGCGGGGTGGTCGTAGCCATGGACTCCTGTACGGGGATGAAACCCTTTATGACAGAAATTGAAGAAAACACGGGCAATCCCATCGCCGCCGTTGCCGCCCGCTATCTCCAGCTTCCCTGCTCCTGTATGACCCCCAATACGCGGCGACTGGACGAACTGGACAAGACAATCGCCCGTTTTCAGCCCGATGTGGTCATAGAAGTGGTCCTCCATGCCTGTCATTCCTACAATATAGAGGCTTACAAGATTATGAACCATGCTAAAAATAAGCATAATCTGCCGTACCTGAAGATCGAAACGGATTATTCCGACGGCGACGTCGAACAGATCCGGACCCGCGTGGAGGCGTTGTTTGACAGTCTTTAATATTCCTGGCCCGCTGATCAACGACCGTTATAAATCGGACCCGGTTGGCCGGTTTCTCGACTATATTCTGAAAAGAAGGGGGGAAGGGGCTCCCGTTGTAGGTTTATATTGCGGTTACGCCCCCGTGGAGCTGATCCGGGCCATGGGGGCCGTCCCCGTTTCTCTTTGCGCCTCCGCCCAACGGACCATTCCTGCTGCCGAAGCGGTACTACCTGCCAATCTCTGTCCGCTGATCAAATCAAGCTTCGGGTTTATCCGCACCAATACCTGTCTCCTCTATGAACTCTCCGAGGCCGTGATCGGCGAGACAACGTGCGACGGGAAAAAGAAGATGTTCGAACTCATATCCCATCTCAAACCTACCCACGTTATGGATCTTCCCCAACTGCCCGATGAGGAGGACGTGCGGGAACGATGGACGGAGATGGTTCGCAAGCTCAAGATCTTTCTGGAAACTACATTCCGGGCCAATATCGCAGCAGACCGCCTCGAGGCGGAAATCAGGGAGACAAATAAAAAGTGTCGCCTGATAGACGGGTTTTTTGATTATGTTACCTTGCATCCTCCTCCCCTCAACTGGCAAGAGCTATACGATGTCATTGGTCTTGATGCGGTCACTAACAGCGGTGAACTCCAGTCTCTCATGACAGGTATTTCCCGAACGCTGGATGAGCGAATAGCCGCGGGAATCTGTTTCGGGACCCCCGCCTCCCCCCGGGTCCTCGTGAGCGGCTGTCCCATCGGGGGGGACGCAAGCAAGGTATTGAAGATCATCGAGGAAGCAGGCGGGGTCATTGTTGCCCTGGAGGCGTGCAGCGGGATGAAGGGATATTCCATCCGTATCGAGGAGGGAACCGGCGATCCCCTGAGGGCGGTTGCGGAAGCGACCCTGAAGATTCCCTGTTCCTGTATGACGCCGAACGGCGAACGCCTCGCCATGCTGGATGAAATGATCAAGAGGTTCAATCCCGATGTCGTCATCGATGTAGTTCTTCACGCCTGTCATGCTTACAACGTGGAATCGTACAAGATCATGAAGCATGTTAAAGAGCGACATGCTTTGCCCTCTTTAAGGATCGAAACGGATTACTCCGACGGTGACGTCGAACAGATCCGGACCAGGGTGGAAGCCCTCTTCGATAGCTTATAACTTCAGAACGAAATTGCGGAAAGAAAAGGCAATGTGTTTTGAATTATGGTAAATGGAATCATCAAGGGAAGATAAGACAAGGAGGATAAATATATGCCGGTAACCATTGACGCCCGAGGGCTGGCCTGCCCGCAGCCCGTCATTATGGCGAAAAAAGCAATTGAAGAAAATGAGCAGATAACCATACTGGTGGACAATGACATGGCCGTGGAAAACATCCGGCGCCTGGCTGTAAAAATGGCCTGTGGCTTTTCGGTAACTGAAAAAGAAGGAGGAGTCAGGGATATTGCCCTGGTGCGGACCGGGGCAACGAGTCAGACCCCGGTTGATTCAGAGGCGATTGCCGCCGATATGTCCTGCGCCGTTGTTGTGGGGAAGGAAACCGGCCCTCTCGTCGTCGTCCTGTCCGACAATCACATGGGACGGGGTGACGATGTTCTGGGGGATATCCTGATTCGGAGTTTTGTCCACACCCTGCTCCAGTTGAAACCCCTGCCGGATACGGTCATTTGTTACAACTCCGGGGTCAAATTGGTCGTGAAGGATTCGGCGGTTCTCGATGACCTGCAGCAGTTGGCAAAGGACGGGGTGGATATTCTGGTCTGCGGAACCTGTGTCAACTACTTCGAAATTGGCGATCAGTTGGCAGCGGGCCATATCTCCAATATGTACGACATTGCCGAAACAATGGCCGGCGCCGGCCGTCTGCTGCGCCCCTGATGGAAGGGCAAAGGTACATCGTATTCCTGTTCCCCTCCGTCAGCTATGCCCTGAAGGCGGAGAAGATCCTTAAGGCCGCGGGAATCGCCCATAAGTTGATTCCCGTGCCCCGCCATATCAGTTCGGACTGCGGCGTCTGTGTACGCATTACAGAAGATAAGCAGCAGGATGTAGAGAGGGAATTCCTTGGGAAAGTGGGATGGGACAAGGTAGTATTGTTGTGAGAAGGGAGGGGAATAGATTTGAAATCTGTCCCCCTTGAGGGATTCCGTTCTGCCATGAAACTTGGAGATAGGCCATGCCGCTTGATAAGTTAAACAACCGTATTATCTATTTCGATAACGCCGCCACGTCCTGGCCCAAACCTGCGGGGATGATGGCGGCGATGATCAATTATAATGAGATGATCGGTGGCAGTCCCGGCCGCTCCGGACACCAACGCTCCCTCGATGCGGGACGGATTATCCTGGAGACCCGGGAGGCCCTGGCGGAGCTTTTCGGATGCGACGATTCCCTCCGGATTGCCTTCACAAAAAATGCCACGGAGGCGCTGAACATAGCCCTGTCCGGCATCCTCAATCCGGGCGATCATGTTATTACCTCCAGCATGGAGCACAATTCCGTCATGCGACCGTTGCGATATCTGGAATCTCAAGGGGTGCAATTATCCGTTGTTTCCTGTTCCGGCGACGGCAGACTGAACCCGGCGGATGTCCTCGCCGCGATTCAACCCCAGACCCGCATGCTGGTCGTTACCCATGCGTCGAACGTGACGGGCACCATCCATCCCATCGCTGAACTGGGGGAAATCGCCCGGAACCATGGAATCCTCTTCTGTGTGGACGCCGCCCAGACGGCCGGGGCATTGCCCATCCAAGTTGACGAAATGGCCATCGACCTCCTCGCTTTTTCCGGTCATAAATCCCTCTTCGGACCTCAGGGGACGGGGGGACTTTATGTCCGCAAGGGGACAGAAAATCAGCTCCGGCCGTTGATGATGGGTGGCACGGGGAGCCGCTCGGAGTTTGAGGGACAACCGGATTTCATGCCCGACAAATACGAGTCGGGGACCCCTAACACCATCGGGCTCGCCGGTCTGGGCGCCGGGGTCCGTTTTGTCCTTGCCGAAGGAGTGGAAGCCATCCGCAGCAAAGAGGAAGGTTTGACAGCGCGATTCCTTGGAGGACTCGCTGCCCTGCCCGGCGTCACCGTCTATGGTCCTCCCGACGCCGCAAACCGGACGGCGGTAGTATCCTTTAACGTCGCCGGCGTTTCTCCCTCCGAGGCGGCCCTGGAATTAGATGAACGGTTCGGGATTCTCTGCCGGCCGGGACTACAATGCGCCCCCGCCGCCCACCGGACGATCGGGACCTTTTCCCAGGGGACGATCCGCTTTGGGTTCGGTTATTTCAATAAAGATGAGGAAATTTCCCTGGCCCTGGCGGCGATCCAGTCCCTGGCCGGGGGCGACACGGAAAAGTAAGAGCGCACAAAATTGGGGAAAACTGGTCTACTCGAATCAAATAATATGAATATAAAATGGTACTTAAGCAGGCAGCCCAAATCGTTTATTATTAATATAACACTGGCAATTAGGTATCCCATTATTTTCATTGACTCTTGAAACTGTCCACTTTATAATCCAACCTACAAGTTAAGTGTTTTGACGGAGCTCCAGCCATATTATGGCCATACATAAAAGAATCACTTCCCAAAAACCGGTAATCTGCCTTGGCATCATGATTTTATGCCTGTTGACCGGGATAGATTACGTTTCGGGATTCTGGCAGCCTTTAAATATCAGTGTTCCCATGATTCAAAGCGGAAGCTGCCAAGATGATGGCGGGGATCACAGCGTCAAGGCAACGTATGGCCATCCCACATGGAGAGATGCAATCAATGTTGCACAACAACCATCTTTCTCTCAAGTTTACCTTGATGAAATCAAACGGCAAGTAAGACTCCTTTACCTAAGCTCATCTCATAATCGCGCTCCGCCCTCTTTTTCTTAGTTCAATTCGCGGACAACCAAATATCCTATCTACGTTAACCTTTGCATGATGTTGGTAATGCCAAGGATAGTCCGTATAAGAAATAAAACGAGGTGACAATGTCGAAGATTCTTATCATTGATGATGACGATTCCATCCGGGAGTCGCTTGATATGTATTTGACAGAAGAAGGTTATGATGTTGAAGTCGCGGACAGGGGCTGGGTGGGCATCAGCAAATTTATCGCCTCACGAGCTGAACTGGTGATACTTGATATACGCCTCCCCGACGTGAGCGGGTTTTTCGTTTACGACGAACTTAGGAAACAAGATCATCAAGCGAAAGTGATTATGATCACCGCTTTTCACGATGAAGATATCATTGATAAAGCCATCAAGAAGGGTGTTTTTAAATACATCAAGAAGCCCATTAACATGAATATGCTGGATGAGGCCATCGTGGAAGCCCTGAAACAATGATCGCCAGAATGGGTAATTTTCTTCTATTAAAACAAGGGGGAATATATGTTCGGAATAGGCATGCAGGAATTGGTTATCATATTGGTAATTGTATTGGTCATCTTCGGCCCCGGCAAGCTTCCCGATATAGGAAGCTCTATCGGCAAGGCGATAAAAGACTTTAAAAAGTCTATGGCTGAGCCGGAGGAAAAATCAGGAGAGCTTTCAGAGGCCAAAAAGAACGAGAATAAGAAAGAATGACCAGGATAAGCGGAAGCTGTGTCCGCAATGGACAGTATTGAGCTTTATTTATTATTATCGGGGTGCGCTTCAGGTTAAAGGGATGGAGATATTAAAATGAACAACAAAAAACGTACCAACGATATTGCTGGTGGGCAGGCGCTCATTGAAGGCGTCATGATGCGCCACGAAAACAAAATTGCCTCGGCCGTGAGAAGACCCGATAATGAAATCATCATCCAGGAAAAGTATCATGTTCCCCTTGCCAAACGTTATAAATTACTGGGATTCAAGTTTATTCGCGGCTCGGTTTCGCTTATCGAAATGATGGTTATCGGCATGAAAAGTCTAATGTTTTCTGCTGAGATGGCTCTGACTGAGAACGATAAAAAACCGGGGCGGTGGGAAATGCCTTTATCTATATTGATAAGTTTAACAGTGTCTATTACTTTCTTTATCGTTATTCCCGCCTACATCTTTTCTCTGCTAAGAAGCGTTATCGTCAGTACTTTCCTCTTAAATATCATTGAAGGTTGCATACGTCTCAGCCTATTTCTTTGCTTCTTGGGCGCCACCCTACTCATGGAAGACATGCGGCGTGTCTTCATGTATCATGGCGCTGAACATAAGACCGTATTCACGTGGGAAAACGGACAGGAATTGACTGTTGAAAACGTTCGAAAATATTCTACACGTCATCCGCGTTGCGGAACGAGTTTTATTAATCTGCATAAACCACTACCTCTGGTAGTGGTACAATAAGCAGGTTAAACCGTTTAAGTTGTTATAATGTACCTCCCTCCTGAAAGGTACCATTGGAGGGAGGTACAAATGAAGAGTCGATTTAGGAAGTTATC
>JAPLJZ010000048.1 GCA_026388335.1 Deltaproteobacteria bacterium | reverse complement strand
GACGGAACAGTTCAAGCTCGGCATCGATCCGCCGATCCGTGATTCCGGCGATATCGAAGGAACACCGGGCATTACGGTGGTAGGTCTCCAGGGACAGGTCCATCTGGAAAAGGGGGTAATCTGCGCCAAGCGCCACATCCATATGTCCACCGATGACGCCCTCAAGTTCGGGCTCCGGGACAAGGACGTCGTCCGGGTCCGGAAGGAAGGGGGGCGCGGGCTCATATTCGGCGATGTCCTGATCAGGGTGGATCAGAACTTCCGCCTGGACATGCATCTCGATACGGATGAAGGCAACGCCGCCGAAATCAAGCCGGGAGACACGGGATACATCGAATCCATAGAGCATCGGCGGTACGTATAAAAAATAAGGAGGGGATCAATCATGGCCAAGACATCAGCACCAGTTAAAGGCAAGGCATCCAAGATTAAAGCCGCCGTGTCGTCAGTTCTCGATCCGGAAATAAAAAAGACGGCAGTGACCGCGTCTTCTGAACCCGTAAAAGCTGTGAAGCCGGTAAAAAAAGAAAAAGCTGCGGTTCCCGAACAGGCTGCGGCCGCCGTTAAAAAGTCAGGGGCAGCGAAACCGTCGTCCCCCCAACCCGTAAAACAGGAGGCGCCGAAAAAAGCTGCTGCGGCTCCGAAGACAGCAGGGGCGGACAGGAAAGAGGAGGGGGTGAAAAAACCCTTCGCCGGGCTTGATCCTTCTGTCTTCTTTAGGGGATTTGGGGATGCCTGGAAGGACAACGACCTATTCAAGAACTTCTGGAAATCAGGGTTCGAGATGTTCCAACGCCCCCTTGCGGGCGCGGATAAACTCCCGTTCGCCGACAAGCCCTTGGCTTCTTTTGACCCGTCGACATTGTTCAAATGCTTTGGGGAAACAGGCAAGGGCAACGTCGCTGCAAAAGACCTCTGGGAATATGTTGTGGATATGATCCAACGGCAAATCCTCTTCTGGGATGTCATGCGTCAGCGGGGCGATAACTTTCTGCAACACATCAAGGACGGAGAGCCGCCGGTATTGCAGTTCGAGTATGAAACGATCCTCGACGGCCGTACCCTGGAGAATCCGGTTAATTACGCCCTCCTCAGGATTATCCCCGAGAAAGGTATGACCATTGATCCCAAGAAGCGTCCCTTCGTCATCGTTGATCCCCGAGCGGGGCACGGGCCGGGGATCGGCGGCTCCAAACAAGAATCCCAGGTGGGTGTCGCCCTACAAGCTGGTCACCCAACCTATTTTGTCATGTTCTTCCCCAAACCGGAACCGGGGCAAACCCTGAACGACGTCGGTCATGCCGAGCACCTGTTTCTCCGGGAAGTCATCCGCCGGCATCCGGAGGCGGGGAAACCCTGCGTCATGGGAAACTGCCAGGCCGGCTGGGCCGTCGCCGCCCTTGCCGCCGTTGATCCGGACATCATGGGAACCATTATCTTGAACGGCGCCCCCATGTCCTACTGGGCGGGATACAAAAACAAAAACCCCATGCGTTACTCAGGCGGCCTTCTGGGCGGCAAGTGGCTCACCACTATGACCTGTGATCTGGGTAACGGCATATTTGACGGTTCCTATCTCGTTCAGAATTTCGAGAATCTCAATCCGGCCAATACCCTCTTTACCAAGGAGTATAACCTATACGCCAAAATCGACACGGAGGCGGAGCGCTATCTCCATTTCGAGGAGTGGTGGAGTGGCTTTTTCCTGATGAACGCCGAGGAAATCGATTCCATCGTGACCAATCTTTTCATCGGGAATAAATTGGCCAAGGGCGGAATTGTCACCCCCGACGGTCGACGCATCAACCTGAAACATATCAAGTGTCCCATCGTCATCTTTGCCTCTTTTGGCGACAACATTACCCCTCCTCAGCAGGCCCTCAACTGGATTGTTGATGTTTATGGCAGTGATGAGGCGATCTTGAAGGATGGTCAGGTGATCATCTACACCCTCCACCCCGACGTGGGCCACCTGGGGATCTTTGTTGGCACCTCCATTGCCAAGAAGCAGCACACCGAGTTTGTCACGACCCTCGACATGATCGATGACCTGCCGCCGGGACTCTATGAAATGATCATCGAGAAGAAAAATCCCTTTGCGGAACGGGGAGAACTGATCCATGGTGACTACACCGTTCGGTTTGAGATGCGGAAGATTTCCGACATTATGGACCTCAATGACAGTCATCGCGACGACGATTACTTTGCCTCCGTGGCGGAAGTTTCCGATTTCAATGATGAATTGTACCGGACCTTTCTCCAGCCCTGGGTCCGGATGATGACGACGGAAAAGAGCGCGGAGATGCTGCGCTGGCTCAATAAGAGTCGCAGGAAATATTACCTCTTTTCCGAGCAGGTGAATCCCTTCATGGCGACCTTCAAGATCTGGGCGGACTGGGTCCGGAAGAATCGCAAACCCATGCAGGACAGCAACTATTTTCTGGCCATGGAAAGAGACATGGCTCAAACGATCGAGGATCGTCTCAATGGTTATCGTGATTCGCGGGACGACAGTTACCGTAATATGTTCAAGGCTCTATATGGCCCCTTGGGATTTGCACCGCTCTTCCCGGGCAAGAAAGCCAAGATAATGGAAGAGGAAAATGAGGCGCAGAAGGCAGCGATCCATGCGGAAATTGAGCGTCTGAAAAACGAGATGGACAAGGGCGGTTTCCATGAAGCCCTGATCCGCCTCATTATGGCCAGCATGATTCATATCGGGGCAATAGACTACCGTTCCAGTCTAATCGCTAAACAGCTTAAGAAGCGTTACCATGAAGAAGAAATCAAACCGGAGGTTTTCAGGAAAATGCTCTGGGAGCAGTATTTCATGCTCATCATTGACGAGGACCGGGCGATTGCGTCCCTGGCAAAACTTCTGCCGACAAAGGAAGAACGTGAAGAGGCTGTAAAGCGGACCATGGAGGTCATGATGATCAGCGATGCCCAGATCGATCCCAGCAGCAGCCTCGCTGCCAAGGTGGCCAAGGCCCTTGGCCTTGATATCAAGAAATTATTTGACACTGTTTCCTGAATCAAAGGGCTGTAGAAATCATTATTGTCTTTCCTTCCCCTTCAAGGAAACGAGATTGGGCGGGGGGAATTTTATATCTCTTAGCGTAATATTCCCCGCAGCTTGCTGTGTTAAGAGCGGCTGTAATCCAGAGATGCTCATCAGCTTGCTGAGGGGAGGTTCATTGTTTTTCCCTTTCCTTCAGGGAGAGGCTTAGGGTGGGGATGGGGACCTCCTTGAAAATGCAAGTTAACGAGAGTATGTTCTCCTTCATCCGTCCTGACAAAGGTACACTCCTAATCGTCCTCCGGGGGAAATGGCGGGCCGGGGAAAGACTGCCTCCTGTCTCGGAAGTATTCCGACAAATTGAACAGGACCCGGCGACGAAAAATATTGCCTTTGAATGCTCCGGGCTGGCCGTCTGGAGCAGTGTCCTGATCACCTTCCTCATCAATATCATTGACTATGGCCAACAGCGGGATGTTTCTGTGGATAGGGAAGGTCTTCCCCCGGGAGTTCAGGGGCTTCTGAATCTGGCTTATGCAGTTCCGGAGCGGGCCGGGGCCAGACGTGAAAAGGTCCGGACGCCCATCCTGGAACAGATAGGACAAGAAGTTTACGCTTTCTGGCAGGGGACCCAAGAAGTCTTCGCCTTTATCGGCGAGGCGACCGTGGCCTTCGGAAAGTTGCTCAGGGGCCAGGCCCGCTTCCGTCGCCGCGATCTGTTTGTCGCCATGCAGGAATGCGGGATTCAGGCCCTTCCCATCGTCTCGCTGATCAGTCTGCTGGTTGGTCTCATCCTCGCCTTTGTCGGAGCTATCCAGTTGAGCATGTTCGGAGCTCAGATCTATATCGCCAATTTGGTCGGGATCGGTGTCTTCCGGGAGATGGGGGCGATCATGACGGGGGTGATCATGGCCGGACGGACGGGGGCCGCCTTCGCCGCCCAGCTTGGAACCATGCAGACAAATGAAGAGATCGACGCCCTCAAGACCCTGGGCATTCCGCCGATGGAATTTCTCGTCCTGCCGAGAATGATCGCCCTGGCCGTGATGATGCCCCTCCTGTGCCTCTATGCCGATTTCATGGGCGTCCTCGGGGGGCTTATCGTGGGGGTGACAGTGCTAGACCTGAATTTCACAGTCTACTACAATCAGACGACGGATGCTATCAGGCTCAACGATATGTGGGTCGGCCTGTTCATGAGCGGCGTTTTTGGCATTCTTATTGCGGTTACAGGATGCCTCCGGGGACTCCAGTGCGAACGGAGCGCTTCCGCCGTCGGGAAGGCTACCACTTCCGCGGTGGTGACGGGGATCGTGAGCATTGTGATTGCCACGGCGATAATTACTGTTTTGTGCAACATCCTGGGAATCTAAAAATGAGAGAACCCCACATTGTGGTTGAGGACCTGACGATGGCCTATGGTGATTTCGTCCTCCAGCGGGATCTGACCTTCACCATTTACACCGGCGACGTCTTCATCATTATGGGGGGGAGCGGGTGCGGAAAAAGCACCCTCCTCAAGCATCTCATCGGCCTCAATAATCCGGCCAAGGGGTCGATACTTTTCAATGGCGTTGATTACTGGCGGGCGGAACCGCAGCAGCGGGAGGAGATTACCCGGGGCTTCGGCGTCCTCTATCAGAGCGGCGCCCTGTGGAGCTCCATGACCCTGGCGGAAAATATCGCCCTGCCCCTGGAGGAATATACGGATCTTTCGCCTCAGGATATCGGCGAGATTGCCTCCCTGAAGCTGGCACTCGTGGGGCTGAAGGGGTTCGAGGACTATTATCCCGCCCAGATAAGCGGGGGCATGATGAAGCGGGCGGGACTGGCCCGGGCCATGGCCATGGACCCGGAGATCCTCTTTTTCGACGAGCCGTCGGCAGGATTGGATCCCATCAGTTCCCGTCTTCTCGATGATCTGATCCTCCAGCTTCGGGACAGCCTGGGGACAACCATTGTGGTGGTTACTCATGAACTGGCGAGTATTTATTCGATCGGAAACAATTCCGTATTTCTCGATGCGACGGCAAAAACCATGATTGCCTCCGGCGATCCGAAGCTGCTGCTGAAGGAATGTACCAACAACATCGTGCATAGCTTTCTAACGCGAGGAGGGGAGTTTACCGAGAAGACCTTCGAATCGGATGGGTGTTGATTCAAAGAGTAAAACAAGGACTATAGACAGGGGGTCAACCCATGAGCAAACAGGCCAGTATGAAAATGATCGGCGTCTTTGTCGTTGGGGCGGTGGTTTTGCTGACGGCGGCCATTGTCATTTTTTCCTCCGGGCAGTTCTTTGCGAAGCAGAACTTCTATGCCCTCTACTTCGAAGAATCCGTCCGGGGCTTGAACGCGGGGGCCCCCGTGTATTTCAAAGGCGTGAAGGTCGGCGTCGTCACCGATGTCCGGCTCTATTACAAACCCGAGCTTGAGATGCTGCATAGCGCCGTGGTCATTGAACTTGACCCGAGTCGGGTCATTAATCTCAATACCGGGAGGAGGGAAGCGGCTGAAACGGGAGACATTAAATACCTGGTGGAAAAAAAAGGTCTGAAGGGCCAATTGGATACCCAGAGCCTGGTGACCGGCCTGTTGGTTATCACCCTCGATTATTATCCCGACAAACCCAGCGAGTTCCATCATTTCATGAAACAATACGAGGAGATCCCGACGATACCGACGCAGTTTGAGCAGCTTACCAAGGCATTGCAGGAGCTCCCGCTTAGGGACATGGTGAAGAAACTGGATAAGATCATCTCAGGCATCGAAGGCCTCGTCAATTCCAAGGATACGCAGGAAGGCGTCAAGTCCCTTGCCAGGGCGTCTAAGGAGGCCGAGGGGCTTATAAGAAAGATGAACGAACAGATCGGTCCGACCATGACGGATCTGCGGGCAACCTCCGAGGCGGCCCGGGGAACCTTCCGGCAGGCGGAAAAGACCCTCGCCATGAATGAAGGGGTTCCCGGTCAAATAGCGGCGAAGGCCAAGGATACCCTCGATCAGGCGAAGGGGACGCTGAAAAAAATGGACGATAGCCTTGCCGCCCTGAAGCGTTTTACCCAGGAGAATACGGAGGTTTCCTTCCAGTTGGAAGACACCCTCCGGGAATTTTCCAATATTGCCCGGTCTCTGCGGGCGCTGACCGATTATCTGGAACGCCATCCCGAGGCGATTCTGAAGGGAAAGAAGGGGCCTTAAGGAGGAAAGGGCATGGAAAAAGGACTGAAATGCTGGACATTACTGTTTATATTGACGCTTGTCACGGCCGGGTGTGCGACATCGCAACCGGCAAGATTCTACACCCTGAATGCGATCAGCAAACCGGACAATGCTTCCCCGGTGGCGGCAGGAAAGGAAGAGACAATTGGCGTGGGACCGGTCTCCATTCCTGATAGCCTGGATCGCCCCCAGATCGTCACCCTTTCCGGGGAAAATGAGGTCAGAATCGCGGAATTTGACCGCTGGTCCGGTTCCTGTCGGGATGAAATCGCCCGGGTGATGACGGAGAACCTGTCCGCGCTGCTGCCATCGCAACAGGTAGTCTCCTATGCCTGGGGACGCAGGGTAAGCCTCAACCGCCAGATCACTGTTGATATTCTCCGTCTGGACGGGGTATTAGGGAAAACGGTGATCCTGAAGGCAAACTGGGCGATCCTTGAGGGAAACGGGACAAAAGCCATTCTGGTCAGACGATCGGACATCTCCGAACCGGTCAGCGGCGGCGACTATGCCAGTTTCGTGGCGGCCCTGAGTCGGGCTCTGGGGACGCTAAGCCGCGATATCGCCGTTGCGGCGCAGTCTCCGAGATAGACTTATTCCGATTCTAAATCAAAGCGCTATCTTCGTTGGCTTCGTCATCGGCTTCTCGACGTATGAACAATACGCCTTCGTCGCCTTGATATCATCTCTGATTTAGAATCGGACTTAGAAAGCTTGTCCGTAGAAAACAAAGTCGCCTCTCCCGGCAGCAATTTCACCAGGAGAGGCGACTGATAAATAACGATGTTTCTGTCTGTTACTGATCTATTGGCGGAGCTTTTGGCACTCCGCCGCCACGGATCAATGGATCAGCGATGCAAAATCACTTGTTCAACGCTGGGACAAACTGATCCCGACGGTTCTTGGTCCAAGCTGCCTCGTTGTGTCCCGGATCCAGGGGGCGTTCGAAGCCGTAGCTGATAGTTTTCATCCGTTTTTCATCAATACCCAGGCCGACGAGGTATTTCTTGGCTTCCATGGCCCGTCTTTCCCCAAGGGCCAAGTTGTATTCCTGAGAGCCTCTTTCGTCACAATTACCCTCAATGGTCAGGGAGTAATCCTTATTCTTAGTCAGCCAGTCGGCATGACCCTTCAGGATTTCTCTGTCCGGGGTTCTGATCGCGGATTTGTCAAAATCAAAGTGAATATTTGCCAGTTCCAGAGCCACTGCCGGGGCCGCTGCTTCCGCTTTTGCCTCTTGTACCTGCTCTACTACCGGCGCGGCTGCTGCCGGGGGGGGCGGCGTTGTGAGGAATACCTTTTCCACAAAAGCATCCATGGCCGCCTGAGTAGCTAAATCGTCGGCGTTAACGCCAAAGCCGCACGCGGCTTCCTTCCTGATCGCGTCGATCACTAAATTCGCCTTCGGGTACTTGCCTACCTGGATGGTGTAGATGCAGACCTTATCGCCATACTGCGCCTTTAACCTGGCTACGGCGGGGATCACCTTTGCGGGCTGAAGGTCGTCAACACCTGGTATGTTCTCGAAATCGCTGACAATAATTACAGCCGAATTTCCCGTTTTTCCCTGGAGGTCGATGGCGGCCCCGTCGATAGCCTTTTCCATCGGAGTCGGACCGCTGCCCCATTGCAGGGTTTCCATGCCCTTGATAAAAGCTGTTTTGTCAAAGGCGGTCATCCCGTAGAGAAGCGTGCTCTTATCGTTGTAGAAATCCCGCAGTCCCGCCGTCAGCTTGATATCCGGAATCGTCGAAATCATTCTTTTGGTTACGTCATTGGCCAGACCCAACTCCGTTGTCTTGCCATAGGGGTCGTCCATGGAGGAAGACTTATCGAAGAGGACGTCAAAATTATTTGCTTTCTGTATTAATTGACCTGATTTCAGTCGGCCGTCGAGGCTGTCGGGCGAAAAGGCCGCCTTTTTTGTTGCACAACCTGCAAACAGCAAACATAAAATAACCACCAACAAAATCCGTAAAGTACTACTTTTCATAAACATTTCCTCCTTATTAACATGAAATTTTAAACTTCCGTAATGATTCCTTTCTCTTACCGTCCGGCCTTCCGCAACTTTCCTTACAGAGTTTAATACCAGTAAATTTTTCAACCTTCAAGGAAAAGTTTCATTTTTTTTGGGTGGGGAGACGGGGTTCTTCCGTCTCACTAATCATCTTTATCCTCCTCAAAGAATAATTTCCGCCTGGCCTCCCCTCTGCTTTCGCAGATATGGGGTGCCACCCCCCGTTCCTGGAGTTCGTCGCCCAGTTTCATCCTTAGGAAGGTGCTCGTCGTGTAACGGGTCGTCTTCTCGTAGTAGCGCATGACATACTTGACCATATCGGCGTATTCGTCCACCAACTCCGGCAGGATGTTGAAATTGTCGTAATTAACGATAGTAAAGACCTTTTTGCCGATGGGGACGAGGATCTTTTCCACGGTGTCCCTGATCTTTTCGATGTCCCCCCGGGAACGGACAAAGAAGTTCTCGAAATTGACGAAAAAGATATTCTCTTCGGGATTGTAGGTAAAGCGTTCCTCCAGTGGTACCGACAGGAGATCGTCCTTCAGATTCATCGGTTCGGGCCGGAAGATCCGGGCGTCCATGAGGCAGGGTTCCTGCTTCATCACCGGCTTGAAGTCCATCAGGGCGAGGACGTCTTTCTCCAGGTCCATTCCAGGGGCGATTTCGATGAGTTCCAGGCCTTCCGCGCCGAGGCGAAAGACGCATCGTTCCGTTACATACAAGACTGGCCGGCCGCTCTTTGCCCCGTAGGCGCCGCTGTACGTTTTCTGCTCTACCGCCTGGATAAATTTCCGTTCCTTTCCTTCGCTGAGGATGCGTAGCTTGCCATCCTCGACGCCGACATTAAGCCCCCCGGCCGTAAATGTCCCGGTAAATATTACTTTTTTAGAGTTCTGGCTGATGTCGATGAAGCCGCCGGGGCCTACGAAGCGGGGGCCGTAGCGGCTGACGTTGATGTTCCCCTCCCGGTCCGCCTGAGCCATGCCGAGAAATGCCATATCCAGGCCGCCGCCGTCATAAAAATCGAACTGGTAAGGTTGGTCGATGAGGGCGTCGAGGTTCACGCCGGTGCCGAAGTTGGGACCGCTGTTGGGCATCCCGCCGATCACGCCCGGCTCGGCGGTCAGGGTCAAATATTCGATGATCTTCTCTTCGTTGGCTACCTGGGCGACCCCCTCGGGCATGCCGATGCCGAGGTTCACGACGCTGTTGGGACGAAGCTCAAAGGCGGCGCGGCGGGCGATGATTTTCCTCTCGCTCATTTCCATGGGGGCAATGGACTGCATGGGGATACGTATTTCGCTGCTGTAGGCGGGATTATAGACCTCGATGTTGGTCTGCCAGTGATATTCGGGCCTGGCGACGACGATGCAGTCCACGAAGATCCCCGGTATCTTCACCTGCCTGGCGTTGAGGGTTCCCCGGTCGGCGATCCGTTCCACCTGGGCGATGACAAAGCCCCCGGAATTCTTGGCGGCCATGGCCAAGGAGAGGGTCTCCAGGGTCAGGGCCTCCTTTTCCATGGTGATGTTGCCGTCGGGATCGGCCGTCGTCCCCCGGATCACGGCCACGTTAATGGGAAAGGACTTGTAGAACAGGCATTCCTTCCCCCCCACGGTTATAAGCTGGACATGATCTTCCCCCTCCGTTTTGGTCAGGTCGTTGAGTTTTCCCCCGTCCAGACGGGGATCGATAAAGGTTCCCAACCCGACGAAAGAAAGCGTTCCCGGTTTGTGGGCAGCGATGTCCCGGGTGAGGTGGTTGATCACCCCCTGGGGAAGGTTATAGGCCAGAATCTTATTTTCCCGGATGAGCTTCTGGAGCTTCGGGGCCAGACCGACATGACCGCAGACGACCTTTTTCAGCAGCCCTTCGCGGGCCAGGATGTTGACGCCCTTTTCCTTGCCGTCGCCGATTCCCGCAGCATAGACGAGGGTTAAATCCCTCGGATTTCCACATTTAAGATAAGATTCCTCGATTTTGCGGGCGATCTCTTCGGCAAAGACGGCGCCGAGAAAGCCGCTGAAGGCGATAGTATCGCCGTTTAGGATAATCCGGACCGCCTCATTGGAGGAGACGATCTTACCCTTCCGCTGTTTGATGGCTTCCTGAAGCGCCAGCATTGGGTGTGTAGCATTTTCCATCTATTTAAGTACCTCCATAAATGATAAAAACCTTTGTTCTCATTGGGCAGGGGCCGGTTCTATAACGTCTTTGGCCTGAAATGCGAAAAAGGCGTTCAGCAGCATCAATGCCGCTCCGATAATGAAAACCACCTGAAAACCGTGCATGAGGACCTCCGGGTGCAGCTTGTAAGCAGGCGGGGCAATGTGCCACCGACTGCAATCGATGCTGATGACCTGCTGGACAATGAGCACAAAAAAAACGATGCCCAGGACTGATCCGGCGTTTGTCGTCATCCGGTAGATGCCGGAAGCCATGCCCTGTTTCTCCTTCTGGGTAAGCGTCATGATCAGTTTATTGTTGGGCGCAAAGAACAGGCCGATGCCGACCCCCATCAGGCACAGGGCGGCAATGACATGGGCAAGGCCGGAATCCGGACTCAGAAGGGCAACAAGGATATTGCCGGCGGCAGTGATCAACATGCCTGCCGTACAGAGCAGGTGCGAGCCGAGACGGTCGGCCAGGCTGCCGGCGAAAGGGGCGACGACGGCCGCCGTGATCGGGAAGATCATAATGACCAGCCCGGCCTGAGACATATCGAGGTGGCGAACGAGGAGGAGATAAAAGGGAAAGAGGAACATCACCCCGCCCATGAGAAAGTAAACCAGGGTCACCGCTGCGATAGAATAGGAAAAATTCCTTTTCTTAAAAAGGATCAAGTCTACAAGGGGATAAGATATGCGCTGTTCCTGGCGGAAAAACAAAACGAACCCGACGGCGGAAATAACAAGGGCTGTCAGGATGATCGGATTACTCCATCCCGCTTTGGCACCGGAATTCAGCGCAAAGATCATGGGAAACAGGGCCATGAAGAGCCAGACGGCGCCGGGCAGATCAAAACGGGCGTCGGGCGCTTCTGCCTGACTGGCCGGTACGATGAGAAAGGAGGCAAGGAGTCCCGCAGCCAGAATAGGGACGGAAACGAGGAAATTGTATTGCCAGCCGAAGACCCCGGCGACGTAACCGCCGACGGCAAGTCCCAGGGCGAAACCAAGAGCCGCCATAGCGGCGACCACGCCCAAGGCCAGACCGATCATGTGGCCCGGGAGAAAAACCGTCGTAATGGCTAGGGACATGGGCAGAGTCATGGCGTAGCCTACGGATTTCAGGGTGTGAAAGGCAATCAGCGCCTGGATACTGGGGGCGAAGGCGCACATGACGTTTCCGGTTGCGTAAATAATCAGGCCGATATTCAAAACGTTCCGATAGCCCTTGAGATCGCCCAGTTTCCCGAATCCCACGGGGGTGGCCACGGAAATGAGGCCGAGGATGATCAGAACCCAGTCGCTTAAAGATGCGGAAACGTCAAAGTGTTTTGAAATGGGAATGATGGAGATATTCACCAGGGAATAATCCAGATTGGCCACGCCCGCAAGCGATCCGGCCAGGGCGATGAGGGCGAACTGGCTCTTTTTATCAGTCAGCGCATAATCAACCATGCGGTAATATACAATGAATTGTCATTTCTGCACAAGGAAAGAAAATAGGAGAAAATTTGGTGAATTATTCTGTTTAATGTGCCATATCGCCCTTAGCGATTACAGGGAGACTTCAAGCAATGCAAGAATACCGGCAAAAATTAAGGACGGCAGAGGAAGCCATTGCCATGATCCATTCCGGACAGCGGGTATTCATTAGCTCCACCTGCGGATCTCCCCGCCATCTTGTGGACGCACTCATTAAGAACCGCGACCGTTTCTCCGACCTGGAGATTCTCCGCCTCCTCTCTATGGAGGCCACCATTGATTTGACGAAGCATCGGCAGGAGTTGGAGCATATCTTTTCCTTCCGGAGCATCTATCAAGGGTCGGGACGGACGGAACAGCTCCAAGGCATCCGCCGTTTTCTCACCCCGATGGGTTTTTCTTCCATCCCCCGGCTTTTTCGTTCCCGGAAGTTGCCCATCAACTGCGCCCTCATTCAGGTCAGCCCGCCCGATGAATACGGGTGGATGAGCCTGGGGGTATCCGTAGATATTACGAGAGCGGCAGCCCAGGCGGCGGATCTCGTAATCGCCCAGGTTAACCCGCAGATGCCACGTATCAACGGAAACAGCTTCCTCCATGTCCGGGACATCAATATATTTGTGGAATGGGACGCACCGCTGCCGGCGGTTCAGGAGCATCCGGAAACGGAGGCGGCCCGGAAGATTGCCGAACTGGTGGCCTGCCTGATTGAGGACGGCGCCACGATCCATGTGGGACTGAGTGAATATACCGGCCCTATTCTCAGAGCCTTAAAGGATAAGCGCGACCTGGGAGTTCATACCCAGTTCATGACGGACGGATTCATGCACCTCATGACGGAAGGAGTGATCACGAACCGCTATAAGAGCAGCCACGAGGGCAAGCTGGTGGCGGAGTCGGCCATCGGCGGAGAGGAATTGTACCGATTCCTCCATAACCATCCCGCCATTGAATTTCATCCGGCCGACTATGTAAATAACCCCATCATTATTGCCCAACAGGAACGGATGACCTCCGTAAATGCCGCCACGGCGATAGACCTGACAGGACAGATTGCCGCCGACGCCCTGCCCGAGAATTATTTCTCCGGGGTTAGCGGCATGGCCGATTTTGTCATCGGCGCCCTGGCCAATCCGGAGGGAAAATCAATGATCGTCCTGTCCGCCGCGACGTCGGATGGCAAGAAGAGCAACATCGTCCCCGAACTGGACTGCGGGGCCGTGTTCATATCGAAAAGCTATATTCAGTATGTCATCACGGAATACGGCATGGTCAATCTCTTCGGGAAAAGTCTCCAGGAGCGGGCCATGGCCCTGATCAGCATCGCCCACCCCGCCTTTCGGGAAGATCTCTTCCGGCAGGCCGGGGAGTTGGGATTGATCAGCCCGGAGCGCACCCTGAACGAATCCCTTTTCGGCGTCTATCCCGTCTGGCTGGAAGAAATCCGGGATTACGGCGGCGTCCGGGTTACCTTCCGTCCCGTCAAACCGACCGATATCCGCCCCATCCAGGAACACTTCTACACCATGGACGACAAGGATGTGGCGACAAGGTTCTTCCAGTTGCGCTCTACCTTTTATCAGGAACAACTGGCGGACATGTATCAGGTGGACTATATCAAGAACATGACCATTGTCGCTGCCACGGGGGAAGGGGGGCTGGAAAGGGTGATCGCCGTGGGCGAATATAACCTCGAACCGGCCCAGAACCGGGTGGAAGTCGCCTTTTCCGTCTCCAAAGACTGGCAGGGCAAGGGGATTGCCCACGTCATCCTGACCAAGCTTGCACAAGCGGCCATGGGAAACGGTTTTTCCGGCATGGCGGCCTATACCTCGCATCGTAATGCCGCCATGATCCGTCTGTTCAAGAAACTTCCCTACGCCGTCAAGACCGCCCTTGATGACGACTTTTTTGTTCTGTCCTGCGAATTCGGGGTAAAGCAGGTGATATAATTAGCGATCATTTCCCGCCGGCATATTTGGCGACGGTCCCCAGTAAGCCCTTGGCCTGCGGGTTATTGACATTCTTTCGCACGAGAATGTCCGTGGGGGAGGCCGTCTGTCCATAATAAGCATTATTTAGCCCCTCGCGAATTTTGATCACGGCGCCCTTCAGGGAAACGCCCCCGTAAAGACCTTTGGAGCGGGCGAAGGTCAGGATATCAACGCTGAAATTGGCCGTCGAGGCATCCGCCCCGGCCCCTACAGGCCCGACCGCCACACTCACGTCCGCCCCCAGTTTCACGCCGCTGGAGAGCATTGCATTGGCCCCCCGTTCCGTCATGGCTAACATGATTATCTCCGACGCATCCCCGCCCGCCTGGAAGCCAAAGCTGACCTCGCCGATTGTATAAAAGGCCGGTCCCAGCCAAGTATCGGTCTGCGGCTCTTTGGCCACGAAGATGCCGGTGCCGCCCGAAGCGCCAATGACGAAGGCCCCCCGCAGCATCTGGGGGCAGATGAAGATTCCCCTGGCCTTTTTCAACAAGTCTCGGAACGGTTTTGCATCCATGCCGGAGGTGAAGTTTTCAAAGGTGTAGCGGGATGTCTCCACGAGCTGCTCCGCTTCCCGCTTGTCATTCGCCAAGACATTACTCGGGCTGAAGGCGACGACGCCCCATACCAAAAAAGATGCCGCTACAACGACCAACATCCTGACCATGAAGGAACGCACTTTTTTTTGTTTCATAAATATTCTCCTAAAAAGTCACTATAATAGTGCCCTCGCAAAAAATCGTCATACTTGGGAACAACCGTTCAATCAATCCACCCAGCGGGTGAAATCTTCCTTTTTCGCGCGCGGGCGCTTGAAGTGGTTGAGCGGGTAGGAGTCGTCCGGATAACCCAAGGCCACCCCGACAACGACACGGCGGTCATCCGGTATGCCTGCGATGCTCCTTAGGAAATCCGGATAGAGTACGGCGGCGGCCATGATACAGCTCCCCAGTCCCCGGTCATGAGCAAGGAGGCAGACAGTCTGGACAATGAGACCGATATCGAGCATGGCATATTCAACTTGCAAGTCCCTGGGGATGCAGGCCACCAGCAGGCAAGGGGCGTCGAATAGACCCGTCATGCCAAGATAGTAGCGGTTCCGGGCTTCCTTGTCCTCCCGGGGAATTCCCAGGGTATCCAGAACGATCCTTCCCAGTTCTCCATACCTGCCTTTCATCGCCTCTGGCCATTTCTCCGGCATGGGAACATCAGGGGCAGGAAGCCCGCCGCTCAATGCCTTTTCGTTATTCAGCCGTTTGAGTTCCGCCAGGGGCTGACCGGTGACCACATAGAATTCCCAGGGTTGTGTGTTTCCCCAGGATGGCGACCAGCGGGCCTCCTCCAGTATCCCTTCCATCAGGCTGCGGGGAACTTCGACGGGTTTGAATTTTCTGATACTTCTCCGACCTTTGATCGCCTCTCTCAGCTCCATCATCCACCTCCCATATTTATTAAGACGCCTCAGACTTTACCTTTTATCCTTTGAAAGTCAAGAGGGACAAACTCGCAAAAAGTCGAGAATCTTCATTCACTATAGCCAAACAGAAAGATGGCCGCCAGGAGAAAACACAGTATTGTTCGTTTCATAGGAATTTCCTTATCTTGTAATATTTGGTGACTTGTTGCGAAGTCGTCGTGTTTGATGTAGATGATCAGTTTGTGCCTTGTATTTCTTGTCTCTTTTGCTCGGTCAGGAAGCATCCGGCGATGCATTTGTCGATGCAGTTGCCATCACAGGGTTCAATTTGGCAGGACACACGCAAAACCTGAAACGGGTCGCGGCGGCAATAGTAATAAAATCTATGGAAGGCAACGGTGAGAATGGCCAGGAAAAAGCCGGTCATCGACAGAAAAACGATCTTTTGGGTCAGGGGGTGGTGCATCGCATACAGTTGCCTCATTGTCCTCATAGATACTGGCGCCTCCTAACATCTACCTCCGAGGCCTGTCAAGGGGTATAAAACGATCATCTGTATTATTGATTTTTGTCTAAAATATGCTACCGTACCCGGAAATTAGCGAGATGAGGAAAGTGTGAAATTGTCGTAATTTCGATAATTCCCTTGAAAATGGAAAAAACCCTCGGAAAGACGGAAATGATCAATATATTTAAACCGATTTTATATAAACATGGGGAGGAGAAATAAATGGATTGTCCATGCGGCTCAGGTAATACTTACGAAAGATGCTGTGAACCCTTCATAAAAGGGGAGCGGCATCCGGAAACGGCGGAACAGTTGATGCGTTCGCGATACAGCGCTTACGCGTTGCAAGAAATACCTTATATACACGATACCTTACACCCCGATTCCAGAGAAGATTGGGATGAGGAGGGGGCGATAAAATGGTCAAAATCATCCGTATGGAACGGGCTTGAGATTATTCAGACTGCAGCGGGAGGTGCCGCGGATGATCAGGGAACGGTTGAATTCATCGCCAATTTTTCTATAGGGGATGACCGGCTTCAGCATCACGAACGGGCCGATTTTGAAAAAGTTTCGGGGAGATGGTATTTCAAAGACGGCGAGATGGTAAAGCCGAAGCAGGTAAAGAGGGAAGCCCCCAAGATTGGCAGAAATGACCCCTGTCCTTGCGGCAGCGGCAAGAAGTACAAGAAATGCTGCGGCAAGTAATTCCGATTCCATATCAAAGCGCTATCTTCGTTGGCTGCGTCGTCGACTCCTCGACGTACGTCTTATGTACGCCTGCGTCGCCTCCTCCTTGCCGCCTTGATTTCATCTTTGATCTGGAATCGGAATAAATTCCACCGTCAACGCAATTATGGTTTCATGCCCCCCCGCCCAAGGTCTTGTAAAGGTTGACGTCATTGGTGAGGCGGAAGAGCCGGAGGCTGATCAGCCCCTTTTGGGCGCCGTAGAGGGAACGTTGCGCATCGAGGACGCTCAGGTAACCGTCGATTCCCTTTGTGTAGCGGACGGTGGAGAGGCGGTAAGTTTCTGCATAAGCGTCGACCAGTGACTGTTGCGCCTCGATCTGCCGGTCCACCGTGCCTTGGACGGCCAGGGCGTCCGCCGTTTCCCGGAAAGCTGCCTGGATGGCCCGTTCATACTGGGTAATGGCGATTTCCTTTTCCACTTTCGTGAGATCGTATAACGACCACGCGCGGGCGTCGAAAATCGGGATAATGATCTGGGGCGCGAAATTCCACGTACTGGAGCCGTCCCGGAAAAGCCCCGAGAGATCGGCGCTGGCCGTGCCGAAGGTCGTCGTCAGGGAGATGCGGGGAAATAAAGCGGCCCGGGCGGCGCCGATACTGGCATTGGCGGCCAGAAGGCGGTGTTCCGCCGCCAGGATGTCGGGACGGTTCAGGAGGACTTCGGAGGACAGGCCGGGAGAGATATCCCGAAGGGGGCGGAGGTTGCCCAATTCCGGCGGCAGGAGCGCGGGCGGCACGGGTGAACCGACGAGGAGCTGCAAGGCGTTTTCATCCTGGGCGATCAGTTGGGTGTAGCGGGCGACGTCTCCCCGGGCCGTATCGACCTGGCTTTGGGCGCGCCGGAGGTCGATTTCGGAGGCGATCCCTACATCACAACGCTTCCGGATCAGTTTATAGGCATGCTCCTGGGCATCGAGAGTGGAGGTGGTCAGTTTTATGCTTTCCCGGTCCGCCGCCAGGGTGAGGTAGGCGTTGGCCACGGTGGAGATCAGGAGGATCTGGGCGCTGCGGCGGGCCTGATCCGTGGCTAAGTATTCTTCCAGTGCCCGGTCCTTCAGACTGCGGATGCGTCCGAAGAAATCTATTTCCCATGCGCTGACGCCGAGATTGACACTGTATTGGTTGTAGGTCGTCTCTTGGCCCGTATAGGTAAGGTCCGCCGGCGTCCGTCCCTTGCTCCCGGCCCCGGTGGCGTTGACGACAGGAAACAGCTCGGCCCGCTGGACGCCGTAAAGTGCCCGGGCCTTCTCGACATTCAAGGTTGCGAGGCGGAGGTCGCGGTTGTTCTTCAGGGCCGTTACTATGACCTTTTGCAGCCCCGCATCGGTGAAAAACTCCTCCCATTTCATTTCCGCCACGGTCTTCGCCGTAGCGGTCTGCGTTTTCCCGTAGGCTTCACCCGTTGGCCAATCGGCAGGGACGGGAGCGGCAGGGCGTGAGTATTTCGGGGCCATCGTGCAACCACCCAGCAGGAGGACAATAGTACAAAGGATATACAAGGAGATTCTTTTCATGTCATGCCTCTCCCGTCGGGGTTGTGCCGGCCGTCCCGGAGGTATCACCTTTCCGGCGTTTTCCCGGAAGCTTTTCCATCAATTTTTGGAAGAATGACTTGGCGCCTCCGTCTCCTGACCCGGCTGTTTCACGTTTCCCCCGTTTGCCGAAGAGCTTTTCGATCAGCACATAGAAGAGGGGCGCAAAAATAACCACCAGGACGGTGGCAGTCACCATCCCTCCCAGGACGCCGGTACCGATCGCATTCTGGGCCCCCGCCCCGGCGCCGGTCGTAATGGCCAGGGGCAGGACCCCGAAACCGAAGGCCAGTGAGGTCATGATGATGGGACGGAAACGCAGCTTCGCCCCCTCCAGGGTGGCATCGATGAGCCCCATCCCTTTTTCCAGTCCGCCTTTGGCAAACTGGACGATAAGGATAGCGTTCTTGGTGGCCAAACCCAGGGTGGTCAAAAGGCCAATCTGGAAATAGACGTCGTTGTGCAGCCCCCGCAGGCTCGAGGCGATGACGCCGCCGATGACCCCCAGGGGGAGCATCATGAGGACCGCTATGGGGATGGTCCAACTCTCGTAGAGTGCGGCCAGGCACAGGAAGATCACGAAGATGGAAAAGGCGTAAAGCAAAGGAGCCTGCGAGCTTGACATGCGCTCCTGGTAGGAAAGTCCGGTCCAGTCGAACCCCATCCCCTTGGGCAGCTTTTCAACCGCCTCTTCCATGGCCTGCATGGCCTCTCCGGAACTCCTCCCCGGCGCCGCCTCACCCCAGATGTTGATGGCCGGAAACCCGTTGAAACGCGCCAGCCGGGGAGAACCGGAGATCCAACGGCCGGAGGCAAAGGAGGAAAAGGGTACCATCTTTCCCGCCTTATTCCGAACATAGAGCTTCTCCAGGTCCTTGGGCAGCATGCGGTAGGGGGCGTCCGCCTGTATATACACCCGCTTGATCCGGCCGCCCTGAATGAAGTCGTTGGCATAGGCGCTGCCGAAGGCCGCCGAGATCGTGGTGTGGATGGAGGTAATGGGAACCCCCAGGGCGCCAGCCTTTCCCCAGTCCACGTCAATCCGGTATTCGGGTACGTCTTCCATGCTGTTGGGCCGCACAGCAGTTAGTCTCGGGTCTTTGGCCGCTATGCCCAGCAACTTGTATTGAGCCTCCATCAAGGCTTGGTGGCCGAGGCCACCCCGGTCGAGCAGCTGAAAGTCGAAACCCTTGGCCATGCCCAACTCGGTGACGGCCGGAGGCGGGAAGACAAACACCATGGCGCCTCGGATACTCGCCAGGGCTTTCGTGGCCCGTTGCGCAATGGCCTTGGCCTTCAGGTCTTTCCGGCTACGCAGGTCCCAGTCCTTCAATTTGATCATCACCATACCGTTGTTCTGGCCCCGGCCGGAAAAGCCGACGCCGGTGATGGTCATGGTGGTCGCCACCGCCTCTTTTTCGTGCTCGATGAAATAACGTTCGATATGCTGCGAGACCTCCCTGGTCTGCTCCAGCGTGGAGCCGGACGGCAAGATCACCTGGGCGTAAAGCGTTCCCTGGTCTTCATCAGGCAGGTAGGCCGTGGGCATGCGGAGGTATAAAACCCCCATGATCACCACGATTACCATAAAAACAGCCAGGTAGCGCTTTTTCCGGGAAATGGAATTACCGACCAGCCTTATATACAGGCGTCGGAAGCGAAAAAAGTTGTGGTTAAACCATCTGAAAAAAGGTCGCAGGAAAAAGATGGCATTCTCTGCTTCATGGCCGCCGGCCGGTACGGGTTTGAGCAATGAGGCGCAGAGGACCGGTGTCAGGATCAGGGCCACGGCCACCGACAGGAGCATGGAGGCGATGATGGTTACGGAGAACTGGCGGTAGATGACGCCGGTGGAGCCGGGAAAGAACGCCATGGGCGCGAATACCGCCGAGAGGACAAGGCCGATGCCGATCAGGGCGCTGGTGATCTGTTCCATGGACTTGGCCGTGGCCTCCCGAGGCGGAAGGCCTTCCTCCACCATGATCCGCTCCACGTTTTCCACCACCACGATGGCGTCGTCCACCAACAGGCCGATGGCCAGCACCATGGCGAACATGGTGAGCATGTTGATGGAATACCCGAACAGCCCCAGCATGGCGAAGGTTCCCAGGAGAACGACCGGTACCGCGATAGTGGGGATCAGGGTGGCCCGGATGTTGCCCATGAAGAGGTACATGATCAGGAAGACGAGCAGAATGGCCTCGAAGAGGGTCTTCACTACTTCATTGATGGCTACCCTGATAAAGGGGGTGGTGTCGGTGGGATAAACGACCTTTATCCCTTCGGGAAAGAACCGTTCCATCTCCGCCATCTTGGCCCTGACGGCATTGGCCGTGTCCAGGGCGTTGGCACCCGCGGCCTGACGGATGGCGAGGCCCCCGACAGGTTTGCCGTTGAAAGAGGTTATGATATCGTATAACTGGGTTCCCATCTCGGTCCGTCCCACATCCTTGATCCGCACGGTGGAACCGTCCGGGTTGATGCGGATGGGGATGGCGGCAAACTCCTCCGGCGTATTGAGCATGTTCTGGACGATGATGGAGGCGTTCAGGCGCTGGCCGGGCACCGCCGGCACCCCGCCGAACTGGCCGGCGGAAACCTCCACGTTATACGCCTTGAGGGAGGCGAGCACATCTTCCACCGTGAGCTGGTAATCCGTCATTTTGTCAGGGTTGAGCCAGATGCGCATGGCATAGCCCGCGCCGTAGAGCTCCACCTCGCCCACGCCCGGCACCCGCGAGATGACGCTCTCCAGATTGGACTTGGCAAAGTCTATTAAGTCCTTCATGTCCATGCGGCCGTCTTCCGAGATCAGGCCCACGATCATCAGGTAGTTCCGGGTGGATTTTTTGACCTGGACCCCCTGGTTCTTGACATCATCGGGCAGGCTCGGCATGGCAAGTTGGAGCTTGTTCTGCACCTGAGACCAGGCGAGATCCGGGCTGGTTCCCGGGTCAAAGGTCAGCTCGATGCGGGAACCGCCTGCCGAATCGCTGTTGGCGGCCATATACAGCAGATTGTCAAAACCGGTCATCTTCTCCTCGATGACCTGCGTCACGCTGTTTTCCACGGTTATCGCCGAAGCCCCCGGGTAGTTGGAGTAGATGGCGATGGTGGGCGGGGCGATGGGGGGATATTGGGATATGGGCAGGTTATAGATCGCGAGCAAACCGGCCGCCATGATGATGATGGCAATGACCCACGCGAAAACCGGACGCTCCAGAAAGAATTTCGATAGCATCGTGTGCCTCCGTCAGTTCGCTTTTGCATGCGGGGCCGCTGGCTTGTCAGCACCACCGGTTTTCCCCGCATTCTCGACAAACGGTACAACCTTTACGGAGGCACCGGGCTTCACCTTCTGTATCCCCTCGACGATCACCCGCTCACCGGGTGCGAGACCCGAAGAAACGAGCCATTTGTCGCCGATGGCACGATCGACCGTAATCTCCCGCTGCTGGACCTTGCCTTGGGCGTCCACGGTCAACATGAGCGGGTTCCCCTTGGGATCGCGAGTCACCGCCTGTTGCGGAACCAGCAGGGCCTTCTCGTTGATGCCCTCTTCCAACTCCGCCCGGACAAACATGCCCGGCAGGAGAACGCCCTTCGGATTGGGAACGACCACCCGCAAAATGACTGATCCGGTCGTCGGATCGACGGTGACGTCACGGAATTGCAGCACCCCTTCCCATGGATATTTGGTGTTGTCTTCCATGAGGACGCGGACCTTGTTCCTGACCTTTACGTTGTGATTAAGGCTTCCATCCTCCAGGCGCCGCCGCAGGTTCATAAGTTCCGTCGTGGATTGGGTCACATCCACGTACATGGGATCCATGCGTTGAATGGTGGCCAGGGCCAGGGGCTGACTGGCCGTCACCAGGGCGCCTTCCGTAACGCTGGATCTGCCGATGCGGCCGGAGATGGGGGCCGTGACGGAGCTGTATTTCAGATTGATGCTGGCCGTCTCGACCGTCGCCTTCCAGAACTGGATGTCTGCCTGGTTCTGTTTCAGAGCGGCTGCCGCATCATCGTATTCCTGCTGACTGACCGCCTTATCGGCCACCAATTCCCGCATACGGTCAGCCCGCAACCGGATTGCCGAAAGATTGGCCTCGGACCTGCCAAGGGCGGCCTTGGCATTGTCATGGATGGCCTGAAAGTGAGCGGGGTCGATCTTAAAGAGGACCTGACCGGCCTTGACATCGGCCCCTTCCGTAAACAAACGCTTCTGGATGATGCCCCCCACCTGGGGACGTACTTCGGCGACGAGATTGGCCGACGTCCGACCGGTCAATTCCGTCGTGATCACCACCTGCTGCGGTTGGATTGTCACTACGGCTACTTCTGTGGGGCCGCCTGCTGGCGTTTTATTGGAAGATTGTCCGCAACCGGTCAGAAGCAGAAAACCGGAAAGCAACCCGGCGGAGACAATTAGTTTGGCCCTGTTATTGATTCGCATGCAGCACCTCAATTATAAAAAATATAGAACATGTGATTACCTCTTGATGGCGTCCCAGCAGGCCTCGGTAGTCTGCCGGATCAGGGCTTCATCCAGGGTGACAAAGCCGAGAATATGATCCCGCACCAGGAAGATCAATGGGGCTATGGTGAGGGAAAAAAGAGCAATAATGGGGATGTCTTTGACAACATGGTCGGCGATAGCCTCTTCAAAAAGGGCCATGAAGATGCCGTTGGGGACCGTCTTGCCCAATAATCTGTCCCTCCGCATGGAGATGCCGTACGGAGAATTCATAAACTGTTCAATATAGCGAAATTTAAGAGGATTATCTACAAGAAACCGGAGAATCTTACCGGTGAGGTACAGGAACCGTTCCCGCATGGGTCCCTCCGTGGGGAAGCCTTCCCGAAGCGTTGCGACGATCTCTTTTTCCACCTCCTGAAACAGCTCGGTGATCAACTCATCCTTACCGGCAAAGTAGAGGTAAATCGTTCCCACCGCCACGTTTGCCTTGGCGGCGATCATGGACATGGGAACCCCGTGGAAACCGTTCTCCGCCAGAAGTTCCATAGCCACGGTCATGATTTCGGTACGCTTATCTAAACATTGCATGGTTCAATCCCTCAAGAAAACGAATGAACGTTCATTCATTTCGCTGCCCCTATCTCAGACATACCTTGCTGTCAAGCATTTTTATGTGTTATTTATTCATCCCGCTGGAGGTAAGACCGGATCTTCTGGCGCATGGCCTCGGGGAGCTTGATGCCGATGGCCTTGATTCGGCTTTCGTATTTCTCGAAAGAACGGGTGTGCCGAGCTTTCCCATTATAACCTTAATTTTGACATGATATCCGGAAGAAGAAAGATAAATGGTTGCATAATTTATGTCGAGAGATTTATAAGCAACTTGCCGTATTTAAAATGGGTTAGGTGTGCCTGCGGGCCATGAGAGCCCAAAGGAATGAGCGCATGGTTATTGTCCTGCGTTCTGCGGATTTCGGGTTGTTGTGGAGATATCCAGAAACTATAGAATAACTTGTTCGCCGAAATCATAAGGAGGGATGACATGAACGACCGGCAGATACTTCAGGAATTGCTTAAGGTCGAGCAGCCTCTCGTGATGCCCGACGCATATGACGGCCTCAGCGCGCGACTCATCCAGATGGCTGGATTCAAAGCCGTGCAATGTTCGGGATTCAGTATCGGACTGGCCTCACGCGCTGCGCCAGAACAGGCCGTGGATTTCGATAAGAACCTCGATACAACACGCGACATCGTACGAGCAGTAACTATACCGGTGATGGCCGATGGAGAAGACGGTTTTGGTCCTCCGGCATCCGTTTACAAGACCGTTGGTGCGTTCTTGGATGTAGGTGTTTCCGGTATCAATCTTGAGGACCAAGTTTTACCAACTCCTAAGGCTAAGGACGTGATAGACCCCGTTCTGATGGTAGAGAAAATCAAGGCAGCGCGTGATGCGGCAAGAGACAAGCATGCGGCAGATATGGTGATCAACGCTCGTACGGATGCATTGGCTGCATGTGATGATCGGCTCAAAGGCATTGCCGAGGCTATCATACGGGGAAATAAATACTTACAGGCCGGGGCCGACTTGGTTTTCGTGACTGCCGTGGCGACGCCAGACGAAGCCAAACGGATTGTCGATGGGATAGAAGGGCCGGTCAGCATTGCGGCAGGAATGCCCTATAACATTAACACGCTGACGATCGGTCAATTACGCGCCTGCGGCGTGGCGCGTGTCAGTCTTCCCGCAATCGCTGTTTTTTCCGCCATTCAAGCGATCAAGAAGACACTGTTGATCATTCGCGATAGTGACAGCTTCGAGGGAATCATCAAAGAGGGTCTTCTTTGTTCTCCTGGAGACCTATCGCAAGTGCTATTGAGATAAAGGGTGGCGAACAAGGGCAATACAGCCGATCGCTACGCTCCGGCTGATTTTTTCGTTATACCTAAAAAGGAATTGACAACGGGTGACGTTTGCGTACATAATATAATACACGAATGGAGGATACGACCATGAAATTTTTGAGCGTCCGAGATTTAAGAGGTAAATCTGCACAAATCTGGAAAGAGCTACCTGAGGAAAGAGAGATGATTGTTACCAGCAATGGTCGGCCAGTAGCCATTCTTGCGGCAATAACCGAGGCAAATCTTGAGGAATCGCTATCGGCATTTCGCAGATCACGTGCCGTTGAGGCCGTTGTTTCTCTCCAGCGGAGGTCTGTAGAGAAAGGAACAGATAAGATTTTGTTGAATGAAATCAATGCCGAAATTAAATCTGTTCGTGAAAAGCGTGCATGATGGACATTGTCATTGACACCAATGTTCTTGTTGCGGGTCTTTTATCGCCGTTCGGGGCTTGTGGCGAAATCGTACGCATGGTCTCAGCCGGCGAACTGACGCTTTCCTTTGATGCACGGATTCTATCAGAATACAATGAGGTTCTGCGACGTCCGAGGTTTGGATTTGAAGAAGAAAAGGTCGCCGCGTTTCTTGACTATATTGTGTATTGTGGCCGGGCTGTTGCGCCTTCCCCTTTGTCCCATTCGCTTCCTGACCCGGATGATGAACCGTTTCTCGAAGTCACTCTTGCGAGTCACTCTGTATGTCTTGTTACAGGAAATCAAAAACATTTCCCTGCTGAACGATGCCAAGGCGCTAAAGTCATTTCACCCAATGAGTTTTTAATTTTTTTCAAAAACCAACAGGCAAAAAAGAAACGCATAACAAAGCGCTCAACCCAGACGCGCAAAAAATCCGTGGGCCGGTGATCTTTTCGTTGGGCACTATGAAAATCATGGATATTGGGAGATGAAACTTACAGCAATCATCGAACGGGAAGGCGCTGGCTATATTTCATTGTGTTCTGAATTAGATATTGCAAGTCAAGGTGATACCATTGAGGGCGCAAGGGATAATCTTCAAGAGGCACTGGAGTTATTCTTTGAAACGGCATCTCCTGAAGAAATACAGCACCGACGTCACGGAGAAGTATTTGTCACGCAAGTTGAGGTTGCCGTTGGGTAAACTGCTTATCTTCTCAGGCAAAGAGGTATGTGCCATTTTATCCCGACATGGCTTCACGGAAATTCGACAGCGGGGCAGCCATATCGTTATGCAGCGGCGGTTGCCTAGTCGCACCATAACGGTTCCCGTTCCAAACCATACCGAAATTCGCATTGGAACTCTACAGCCCATTATCCGGCAGTCTGCCCACAAATTCTGCGGAAGAGCCGGAAAATATCTGAGGATTATTTTGTTGGAGGATGGCGAGACAATACACAACGCTTTTTTCGACAGAAGCTATAAGGCGGAATGAGAATGAAAATTCGTTACTTTTCGGATACTGATACGGCTCTAATTGAATTTTCAAATGAGCCGATTCTTGAAACAAGGGAAATATCGGAAAATCTTTATATAGATCTCGATAGTAAGGGGAATCTTGTCAGCATCACAGTTGAGCACGCAAAAGAAAAAGCTAATATTTCAGAAGTTTCGTATCTGCAAATGGAAAAAGTGTTGCATAAAGAGTCAACCCAGCCGACCGCTGTAGGCGGCGCCTGATCTTTTCGGAAGGCGCAGGCATCGGAACCGCTTGTTTCGGAAGTCCATACATAATGACCGATTTTCTTTATTACACTTCTATGGGCTCCGCTGTAATATAACCACTCTAATTCATCAAAAGTCGGCATCCGTCAGCCGGATTTCCCATATCCTCCATATCCCTCACAATAGCTCTTGGCACTATACCAGTTAATATTGCTTCCGTTATCTTTATCATGTGGAGTTGAGGATGTCATCAACGATGTGAAGCAATACCTTCTTACGGCGATGCTTTGGCGAATAGTTGCGGCAGGAAGGTGCTCAGGGCGGGGATGAAGGTAACGAGCATCAGGACCCCTACGGCAATGAGAAAGGGGACCCAGATGCCCCGGCTCAACCTTTCCAGGGAGAGGCCGGAGATGCTGCAGATGGAAAACAGGACCGCCCCCACGGGCGGGGTGATCAGCCCCAGGACAAGATTGAAGCAGACAACGACGCCGAAATGGACGGGGTCAATACCCATTTTCGCAGCGACAGGGGCGATAACCGGCACCAGGATCGTCAAGGCCGGGGCCGTTTCCAGGGGGATGCCGATGATCAGCAGGAGGATATTGACGAGGATCAGAAAGACCCAGGGAGACGAAGAAACATTGACGATGACTTCCATGATCCGGATGGGGAGTTGCTCCGCCGCCACGATCCAGGCGAAGGGTTCGGAAAGACCGATAAGGAGCATGACCACTGCCGATTCGACGCCGGCGGTGAGGAAGATGCCGGGAAGCCTGGAAATCCGCAAGCGACCGTAAAAGAAGAACCCGGCGACCAAGGCGTAAGCGACGGCGATGCCCGCCGCCTCCGTAGGGGTGAAGACGCCGCCGAGAATACCGCCGATGATGATTACGGGCAGGGCCAAGGCAGGCAGTGCCCTGATGGTTCCCGTCATGATTGCCGGCAGGCTCGCCTGTTCTTCCCGCGGGTAGCCGCGTTGACGGGCAATCCAGACAACATAAAGCATGAGGGCCAACCCCAGGAGGATACCCGGGACGATTCCCGCTAAAAAAAGCGAGGCGATGGAGACATTGGCAATAACCCCGTAAATGATGAAGGGAATACTGGGGGGAATAATGGGGCCCATACATGCGGCGGTAGCCGTCAGGGCGGCGGAGACTTCGTCGTCGTAACCGGCGCTGCTCATGGCGGGCAGCAAGAGCGATCCGATGGCTACGGCCGTGGCCACGGCGGAGCCGGTAATGGCGGCAAACAGGGCGCTGGCCAGAATCATGGCCATGCCCAAGCCGCCCCGGATGTGACCCATGAGGAGACGGGAGAAAGAGACCAGATCGGTGGTGATGCCCCCTTCCTTCATCAGGTTCCCTGCGAGGATAAACAGGGGAATGGCGAGGAGGGGAAAAGAGGAAAGGCCGGCGAAGGTGGTCTGGATGATTATGGTCGGGGAAAGGCCGTCTTTAAGAAGTACATAGGCCAGGGAGGCGCCGCCAAGGACCAGGGCGATGGGCAGGCCGATGGCCATCAGCACCAAAAAGGAGGTCATAAACAGCGTTAACAGATACCCTCCTTGCCTTACGTTTTGTGGTTATCTTCCGGTGGGAAAAACAACATCCCGGCCAGATCCTCGATGGTGATCAGCAGCATCAGGCCGAAACCGGCGGGGAGGGCGGCATAGGGCAGGGCCATGGAAATCTCCAGTGCTGGCGAGGTCTGGCTAAGGTTGATCAGCGTCTGCTGCAGGCCGTACCAGGTCATGATCAGCAGCAGGGCAAGCATCAGGCACAACGATCCTCCCCGGGCGATCCGGGCCGCCCGGTAGGGCAGCCTGTCGATGACGGTGGTCAGGTTGATTTGATAACCCTTACGGAGCCCGATGGCTGCCCCCATCATGGAGAGCCAGACCAGGGAAAAGGTCGCCGCCTCCCCGGACCAGCTCGGCATGGCCTCGAGGAGATAACGCCCCGCCACTTCGTAGGGGATGACAACGGCCATGATCGCCATGGTAAGGATCGTGATCCCCCCGGCAAATTTTATCAAAACCCCATTGAGTCGGGACAAGGCATACAAGGACGGCGCCTTCACGAAACGCCCCGGTGCTGTTTCGTGGCCCTTCATTATTTGGTATTGATGATCCCTTCCACCTTGTCCTTGCCGAAGGACTGAATGAATTCCCCCATCGCCCCTTCCATGATCTTGTACCAGGCCCCCTTGTTGATGTTTCCGGTCACCGTCATCCCCTTGGCGGCCAATTCGGCGATCTGTTTCTCCTCATTTTCCCGCCCGAGCTTGCGCTGGTAGGGGGCGACCTCCTGGGCCGTCTTCAACATCATGTCCTGATCTTCTTTCGAGAGCGCCTGCCAGGTCTTGGGGCTGACGACGATCAGGGCCGGGGAATAGACATGCTGGGTCAGGGAGAGGTATTTCTGGACCTCGTTTAATTTGGACGTGTAAATGACGGCGATGGGATTTTCCTGGCCGTCGATGGTTTTCTGCTGCAAGGCGCCATAGACCTCGCCGTAGGCCATGGGGACGGGGTTGACGCCGACGGCCTTCCAGGCGGCGAGATGGATCTTGTTTTCCATCGTTCGGATCTTTAGGCCCTTGGCGTCGGCAGGGGCTTTCACGGCCTTCTTGGAGTTGGTGAGGTTCCGGAAACCGTTTTCCCAGAAGGCCAATCCCTTGAGGTTGGCCTTGCCCAGGTCATCGAGGAGCTGACGGCCAAGGGGCCCGTCGAGGACCTTGTCCACATGGGCGTAATCACGGAAGAGAAACGGCAGGTCCAGAATGCCGATGGAGGGACTGAAACCGCCGACCGGTCCGGTGGAGCCGACATAAAAGTCGATGGTCCCCTGCTGGATTGCTTCCAGGAGCTCCCTTTCTCCCTTGCCAAGCTGCCCGTTAGGATAAATGGTGATCTCGATGCGGCCCTTGCTGCGTTCCTTGACCAGTTCGGCAAATCTGGCCGCTCCCTGGTTATAGGTGTGATCCATCGCCGTCAGCGAGGCTAGTTTAAAGGCGACCTTGCCTTCCCCCTTGGGGGCCGCCTTGTCCTGTCCTCCGCCGCAACCGCCGATTATTAATGCCAAAATTAAAACAGGCAGTATGAATGTTATTTTTTTCAACATGTTCTCCTACCTCCGTTTTTTAAGGCGAACCATAATATCGGGGGCTACCTTAACAGAACATCCGGCTGTTTTCAACATGAACATCGGAGTCTTTCCTTCCATCCATCGGAAAATTCAACGAAACGGTTGGAATCGGTTCGCCCTATGATTATAAAATCCGAATTTTTATCAATATATCGCCGAAGCTAATATTAAGAGCTTATCCGCTGTTCACTGCTTACTAATTCTCTCGTCTGTGGGCGGCTGCATATGCAGATACATGATGAATTGCCCGCATGGCGTCTGACAGCATATCAAAAACAGGAATTCCCCTTTCTAAAAAGGCCCTTCTTGCCCGTCGCAGCAGTTCTTCCACATCCATATCCTTTTCCCCTCTTCTCGGATTGGGAAGGACAACCACCACGGGTTTGCCAGTGATATCAGTAACTTCTCTGGCGGCTGCGGCCATTTCGAGATAAGGGGTCATTTCCTGAAAGGACTTCATGCCCATCAGCGTGCTCAGGGCCTTGAAATGATACAGCAGGGGCGCCTGGATCTGGATATCCACTCGCTCATCTTTTGCCGCCTGGATCAATGCCTCCCGGATCATGCGCGGGGGAACATAGGGATTAGCGATGTCGATGGGATTGGCGGCGCTGGAGCCGGGTTTAGGCAAACAGGATAAGACGGCCTCATAAACATCTCCCTCCAGATGGGGAAGGGACAGACCGTAAGCTTCAGCCATGTCGCAGGCAGCAACACCCAGGGCGCCGCCCCCGCCGGCAACGGTGATTCCCCGGTAAATCCGGGGGGGCAGCAGGGAAAAAGCGAGGCAGGTCTGAGCCATTTCTTCGAGGCTTTGGACCTGAGTCGCCCCCGCCTGGCGGAGGGCTGCTTCCCAGATAACCCGGCTTCCTCCCAGAGAGGCGGTATGGCTTGTTACCGCCCGTTGCCCGGCTTCCGACAGCCCGCCTTTGTAAACGACGACAGGTTTGACCGCAGATGTTTCCCGAAGGGCCCTGATAAATCGCTCACCGTCTTCTACCCCCTCCACATACATTGATACAATGCCGGTTTCGTCATCGTCTTTGAAATACTCCAGCAGCTCCGTCTCCCGAAGGTCGGCGCCATTGCCAAAACTGACCATCTTGCTGAAGTGGACGCCTGTCCAGGGACCCATGAAGGCAAAATCTATAGACATGCCTCCGCTTTGGGAAATAAACGCGACGGGACCGCTCTCTCTGGATAGATCCGGTCCGGGAAGCATGGTGAGCCCGCTGCGGGGGCAATAAATACCGAAACAATTAGGACCGATGACCCGAATACCCCTGCGGGCGATGGTGCGAATCTCGTCTTCCAGGGCGACGCCATCCGGCGTTCCTAACTCCCGAAAACCGGAGGAAATGATTTCGGCCCCCAGAGCCCCCTTTCTCCGGCATTTTTCGAGGGTTTCCGGCGTCTGTGATGCTGCCACGGCAATAACGGCAAAATCTATGTTTCCGGGGATTTCATCGATGCTTCGATATAACTTTCTCCCCAGTATTTCACCTCCCCGGGGATTGACGGGGATAAGCTCTCCCTCAAAACCCATGGATAAAAGCGAAAGAAAAATTCCCCGTCCGAAGCCGAAACCATCCGTCGATACACCGGCGACAGCGACGCGGCGGGGATGAAAAATCCGTTCGAGATCTTTATGCAACATGGAAGATTACCTCATTGAGTAACGGTTCAACAGCGGCCGCAATATTTTGGCGATATGCAAAACTACTGCAAAGGTTGTCTGCATATAGCGAAGTGACGACGAGACTTCAAGAAAAAACGTAGGAATGCTCAAGATTCATAAAACATCTTGACAAGGGAATGATGCGACATTATGAAGCGCCATTAAACCTACGGAAGGTGTATCATGGACAAGAAAGTAGCGGTTATTGGAGCGGGAAATGTGGGGGCGACCGTCGCCCAGCGGCTTGTGGAGAAAGCATTATGCGATGTTGTCCTGATAGACGTTCTGGAAGGCATCCCTCAAGGCAAGGCCCTGGATCTTGCCGAGGCGGCCCCCATTGAGAAACACGATTCAACAATCATGGGAGCGAACAGCTATGAAGAATCGGCAGGGTCGGATATCGTCATCATCACGGCGGGTGTTCCCCGCAAGCCCGGTATGAGCAGGGATGACCTCCTGACAATCAATTCCCGGATCATGAAATCTGTAGTGCAGGAAGTGGTCAGGTATTCGCCGGCAACCATCTTGATCATTGTCAGTAATCCCCTGGATGCGATGTGTCATGTTGCCTTCGAGGTCAGTGGTTTTCCGAGAAACAGGGTGATAGGTATGGCGGGCGTCCTCGATGCGGCGCGGTTCCGGGCCTTCATTGCGATGGCATTGCAGGTATCGGTGGAGAATATCCACGCCACCGTCCTGGGTGGTCATGGCGATACAATGGTTCCCCTGCCGCGCTATTCCACTGTTGCCGGTATTCCGTTGCCCGAAGTTCTCTCCCCTGAGCGTATCGAGGCACTGGTTGACAGAACTCGTAACGGGGGGGCGGAAATCGTCGGCCTTCTGAAAACGGGCAGCGCCTTCTATGCCCCGGCGGCAGCGGCGGTAGAGATGGCCGAGGCAATCCTCAAAGACCGAAAAAAAATCCTTCCCTGTGCAGTTTATCTCCAGGGGGAGTATGATATTCAAGAGCTGTTTGTCGGCGTTCCGGTAAAATTAGGCAAAGGGGGTGTCGAGGAGATCATTCAGCTTCATCTCACGGATGGGGAGATGTCAGCCCTGAAAAAGTCGTCCCAATCTGTGCGGGAACTTGTCGATGCCCTGAAGCGCCTTGCCTGAGTTTATGTGGGAATATGCGAGGAGGGGACAGAGGTCCGTATTCAAGGGGCAGACTTGAAGGCGGGCTGTTGCCTTTTTGGCGAGTGGGAGCCGAAGCGTGTATAGATGACGGCACCCAGACCCATCATCAGGGCAAGGACCTTGACCATCCAGCCTATGTAGGGTATCCAGCCGATTAACCACAAGACAACCAGACCCCAGAATGTTTCCCGGATGATGTGCTGGGGAGGTCTCTTAAACAATGCATATAGTTTCTGTCCGAGAATCTGGGACATGGCGATGAAACCCAGCAGCCCCGCAGAAACAATCAGGATCATCTCCAAAGGTATCAACACAATGCCGATGACGGAGATGGTCAACAAAATAGCCAATGGGACAACCAGCACCATTCCCAGAAGTCCCCAGAGGGTAATCTTTACAGTTTCTTCCTGAATGGAAGCGGCAATGACCCTGACAGGTTTGGGCATCAGGACTACGATCAGGATCGCAATAATCAGCACGCTGAAAAAGATTGTCAGAGAAAAAATTGCGAATACCCAGGACCAACCCTCCCATTCATCACTGAGGACCCTGGTGATTACATCGGAGATATTTGATGAATTAATCTCCGTAATCGCTCCCTGAACCTCCGCCCCCTTTCCCCTGACAACCACGCCGCCAAAGGTGAAGACGTTTCCCCTGACAACAGCCTTTCTTGTCAGAACAATGGAATTACCAATAGCGATGACGTTTCCCTCGACAGTTCCTGAGACCGTGATCTGTCCATTGATCGCCAAAACATGATTTATACGCACCCCTTCTTCAATCGTGATGTCCTCTCCGATTTTGAAGATCGTAGCATTTTCCGCCTGGACGTTAGCGGCAAAGCCGATGGTAAAAATTAGCATGATTGCGACAAATGTTTTTCTCATTTTACTATCCCTTTGACATCTCCGACGAGCAAACCTTCTTTATAGGGTTCAGGAACTTTTTATTTGCAATCCCGCTTATATTTTGTTTGGAGTACTATCGGAAAGGCTTGCGGCTGTCAATCATAAAATCATGTAATTATTTCGATTGCTGAAAAATATCCTGCTTTATGTTTTATAGTAATATTATTCTAAAAAAAGCTTGATTTTTTGCCCTCTGTCTTGTACTAATAGCAACAGATTAAGGCTGATATAAAAGGCGTGTTATCAAAGAAGTTATATATGATTAACCTCGTAGTAGATGAAACAAAGGGATACAGGCCATGGACAGTATTATCTTAAATAATTGAGGAGGAAGAAAAATGCTTCGCAAGGGTCAAGAAGAAACGGAGAAGAGGGGCGAGGAAAGAGTAGCGGAGCTGCTCAGGGTCAATAAAGCACTGGAACAGCAAAACGCAGAGAAAAAGGTCGCTGAGGAGGCGCTGAAGAGACGGGAAATGGAACTGGAGGCCACCGCCAAATCTCTCGAAGAACTGAATGCCGCTCTTAAGGTGCTATTGAAGCATCGGGAGGATGACAAGAACGAAGTCGGGGTCAGGGTTATCGCCAATGTCAAGGAGCTGGTTCTGCCTTATGTCGGGAAACTTAAGGCCACCCCATTGAACGAAACCCAGGCGATCCTGGTGGATATCATCGATATGCACCTTGGAGAAATCATATCTCCTTTCCTCATGAAGCTGACCTCGACGTACCTGGGTTTCACCCCCAAAGAAATTCAGGTGGCCAGCCTCATCAGAGATGCAAAGAAGACCAAGGAAATCGCTGCGATCATGAATGTTTCCAAGAGCGCTATTGATCTGCACCGGAATCACATCCGGAACAAGCTTGGTTTAAATAACAAGAAGGTCAATCTTCGTTCTTATCTGTCTTCGCTGCCGTAGACGAATTGTCGGCGCTTTTTTGGGGAATGTGGAAGATCGGCAGACCCAGGTGTCTGCGGTGGTTATCTCCGTAGAACTGGGTCTGCTCCCTTATTGGTTGGTTCACCCCGCTTCCTCTTGCCGTACACCTCGATGGCGTCTGGCCTCGTGGAGAGACACTTCCCGTTTGATTCCAATTACAGAACGATCGTTCCATTATCAAGGGATTTCCTGTTGACACACGGGAGAAAAGAGGATAGCTTGATCAACTACTTGGGTGAGGTGATCCCTGAACAAATCCCTTATCAAGGCCATTGCCACAGGCTGCGGCAGCGGGTATTTCCCTTTTGCTTCGGGAACGGCGGGAACCGCCGCCGCCATTCCCCTGTATCTGGTCCTCTCACCTCTGTCCTGGCCGCTGTACCTTGTGACTGTGGTTGCCTTTACTTTTCTGGCCTTTTATACGTCTCAGGAGGCGGAAGTGATCTTCCAGGAGAAGGATTCCTCCCGGATCGTCATTGATGAATGGACCGGCTTTCTCTGGGCGATGTTTCTCGTATTACCTACGGTTCCCCACTTGCTAGTGGGTTTTGTGCTCTTTCGTTTTTTTGATATTGTAAAGATCTTTCCCGCCAATTTCTTTCAGAATCAATTGCCCGGTGGATATGGGGTGGTTATGGACGATGTCGCGGCGGGTATTTACGCAAATGTAATCCTGCACATCCTGATCCGCTATGTGAATCTGTGAGCAGGACAGGGGGGGTGATTTGAAGACCGGCATTATTACCATTGGCAACGAATTGACGAGCGGCGGTATCCAGGATACGAATACAGCTTTCATTGCCCGCGAGTTCCATCTCCAGGGCTGGCAGGTTGTCGCAACCATGTCAGTAGGAGATGACGAGGCGATGATCAAGCAGGCTCTTGATTTCGTCTTGCCCTTGACGGATGCGGTTGTCATTACCGGCGGTCTTGGCCCGACGGCCGACGACATTACCACGGCCGCTGTGGCCAGGGCATTCAACTTGCCGCTGTATACGGACGAAGTGGTTTTGAATCATATCAAGGCTATCTTTTCCAGGTACGGTTTGAAATGGACAGAGAACAATGCCAAACAGGCGGTGTTTCCGCAGGGAGCTCAAATACTTGATAATCCCGTGGGAACGGCGGCTGGTTTTTCCCTGCGAGTCCACGGAAAGGTACTTGCCGTCATTCCGGGCGTGCCGGTTGAGGTAACAAGAATGTTGCCGGAAGTCGTCCTTCCTCTCCTTTGCCGTTCTTTTCCCGAGGAATCACGATATCTGGCGGTCCGGACCCTGAAGCTCTTCGGCCTCGGCGAGGCGGCGGTGGATCAGGCTATAGCCGGGATAGACCTGTCGGGTCTCGGCGTCGGTTTCTACCCCCGTTTCCCGGAGAATCATCTCGTACTGTCCGCAAGAGATGCGGTGGAGGCCGCAGCCTGGTTAAGGGTAAAAAAAGCAGGGGAGGAGATCCGCAAACGCCTCGGCTCATATATCTTTGCTTATGACGAAGAAACCCTGGAAGGCGTCGTGGCCGGACTACTCAAAGAACAGGGACGTACGGTCTCCGTTGCCGAATCCTGCACCGGCGGGTTGATTACCGATCGCCTGACTGATATCCCGGGCAGTTCCATGTATCTGGAGCGGGGGCTTGTAACCTACAGCAATAGATCAAAAACGGAGCTCCTCGGGGTTACGGAAGATATCCTCCAAAAGCACGGCGCCGTCAGTGAAGAGACGGCCCGTCTCATGGCGGAAGGGGTAAGGAGGCTTGCCGGTTCGGATCTGGGCCTTGCGACCACGGGGATTGCAGGGCCTGACGGCGGCTCGGAAACCAAACCGGTGGGGACCGTCTTCATCGCCCTTGCCGATGGCGTGGAAACTAACTGCCGGAAGTTCTCTTACCGTTGGAATCGACGCCGTAACAAGATCATTGCGTCTCAGGCAGCGCTGATCATGCTGAAGCGATACCTGACCGGGGAAAAGAACCATGAGTGAAAATAAAAATATCCGCGCCTTTCTGGCCATCGATCCTCCGGCGGTTGTTCTTGAAAATATCCAGGCGATGCAAAACCGTTTTAAAAAAAGCATCCAGGGTGTGATTCGCTGGGTGCGGCAGGAAGGGATCCATCTGACCTTGAAGTTTTTCGGTGACATATCGGCGCACGACGTAGAAAATATTTCTGAGGTCATTGCCAAGAAGACGATTGCTGCCCCGCCGTTTGCTCTGGAGATCAAGGGTCTGGGGGCGTTCCCGGACGTGACCCGGCCCCGGGTCATTTGGCTGGGAATAACCGGGCAACTGACCTCCTTGCTATCTTTGCAGAAAGACCTGGAAGAGGAATTCTCCATTCTTGGTTTTCCGAAAGAGGACCGGCCGTTCCGGGCGCATTTAACCATGGGGCGGGTCAAGGTTCCCAAAGGGATTATCGGCCTGGCCCCGGCCGTCGAGGCTGGGGGCAATCTGACGGCTGGAAATTTCACGGTTGGGGAAATAGCGTTGTTTCAAAGCAGCCTGTCGCCGCAGGGGGCGATATACACAAGACTTGCGGCGTTTCCCCTTCAGGGGTAGAAGATCATATTGGGAAACGCCACGAGTTGCAGACCATTACTTATCGAAAAAGGAGGGTTCACGATGGGGGTAGATATGGACAGAAACAAGGCCGTTGAGCTGGCCATCAGCCAAATTGAACGTCAGTTTGGAAAAGGGGCCATTATGAAGTTAGGAGGATCAGAGAAGATTGATGTGCCGGTGATCTCTACGGGGTCTCTCAGTCTTGACATTGCCCTGGGGGTCGGCGGCGTGCCGCGCGGCCGGATCATCGAGATATATGGTCCCGAATCGGGCGGCAAAACGACGTTAGCCCTCCACATCGTCGCCGAAGCCCAGAAACAGAACGGTCTGGCGGCTTTCATCGATGCAGAACACGCCCTGGATATAACCTATGCCCGGAAAATCGGTGTCAATACCGATGATCTTCTGATTGCCCAGCCGGACTCAGGCGAGCAGGCCCTGGAGATCACTGAAACATTGGTGAGGAGCGGCGCCCTCGATGTCTTGGTAGTGGATTCAGTTGCCGCCCTGGTGCCCCGGGCGGAGCTGGAAGGGGAGATGGGAGACGCCCAGATGGGCCTTCAGGCGCGGCTCATGTCTCAGGCCTTAAGGAAGCTGACCGCCAGTATCAGTAAATCGAGAACGACCGTCATTTTCATCAACCAGTTACGCATGAAGATAGGCGTTTTCTTTGGCAACCCCGAAACCACGACCGGTGGCAACGCCCTCAAGTTTTACGCTTCCATGCGCCTGGACATTCGGAAAGTCACTTCCCTCAAGCAGGGGCAGGATGTCATCGGCATGCGCACCCGTGTCAAGGTCGTTAAAAACAAGGTTGCCCCGCCATTTCGAGAGACGGAATTCGATATCATCTTTGGCGAGGGCATTTCCCGGGAAGGAGATCTCCTTGACCTGGCGGCGGAAAACGCCATTATCGAAAAGAGCGGCGCCTGGTATTCCTACAAGGGTGATCGCCTGGGACAGGGGAGGGACAATACGCGGATTTTCCTGAAAGAGCATCCCGAAATTATTCAGGAGATAGAGGCAAGGGTGATGGACAAGTTTGGACTGAAAACCAGAACCTCGGAATAATGAATATCCATGGAAGAGCGTCCGGAGCTTAACAAGGCGAAAAAGAGCTGCTGGCGCCTCCTGGCCCTGCGGGATCACGGTGAACGGGAGCTGGCAGGGAAACTGAAAAATAAGGGGTTTGAGGTCGAGATTATTGCGGAGGCGATTGATTATTTTCGCGAACTGGGGTATTTGAACGACCAGGTCTTTGCATCAAACCAGGTGCGGAGACTGGCGACGGGAAAAGGGTACGGGAATCGTAAGATCGCCTCTTTCCTTCTTGAAAAAGGACTTTCCGAAGCCATTGTAGCGGAAGCACTCATCACCGGCCGTAAAGATTG
>JAPLJZ010000106.1 GCA_026388335.1 Deltaproteobacteria bacterium | reverse complement strand
TCATCTTTTCGATGGCCCGTTCGAGACTCATGATCTTCTCTTCCCGGACATAACGGCCTAACATGCGCGGAAATGTTCCGTAGGATCGCGGGTGAGGCTTGTCTTTGCCTAAAGGGCCGTAAGGTGCCCGCGCCCAGCCGTCGGAGCCGATAATAACGAGAGGATGAAGGATAATCCTTTTGAAATTGTCTTCGTTCAAAGAAAAGTTGATCATCCAGACCTGGTCTTCTTCCGTAACCAGCAGGTCCCGGATGAAGATATAAGGTTCCTTGCCGGCGTCCCGGGCAGCCCGCCGGATGCTCTTGCCCGCCAGGTGCTCACTGTCCTTACGCAGTACAGAGGATATAAAGACATTGTCCCAGGAACCGACCTTCTCTTCCTGAGCCGATACATGAGCTCTGATTTTTTCATCAAAAGCGGGGTCCTGGAGACGGGCGAGATACTCGGACGTGGTGCCCTGTTGGATCCACGGGGGCATAAATGCCGACAGGACGGTTGAAGTCGCCGTATAGGGATAGCGGTCGGCAAGTATTTCCATCCCCTGGGACTGGACCTCGGAGATTCTGGAGAGGACCCAGTGGATTTTCGACCAGTTGCGCGGGTAAGCGAGCTTCAGGTGGGAGATCTGGAGGCTGATCCGCGCCTCCTGGGCAATGGCGATAGCCTCTTCCACTGCCTCGACGAGATAATCCGATTCGTTCCGCATGTGGGTACTATAGATCCCGCCATAGGCCGCTGCTTCCCGGCAAAGTCCAATCAGCTCCTGACGGTCCGCGAAACACCCCGGCACATAGATGAGCCCGGTAGAAAGGCCTACGGCGCCGGCCTCCATACTCTCACGGATCAACTGCTTCATGGCTGACATTTCCTCAGGCGTCGGACGCCGGTCCTGGGAACCGAATACGGCGCTTCGGAGGGTACCGTGGCCAAGAAAGGTCGTATAATTGAGGGCGATGCCCTTTTGTTCGAGTTGTTCAAAAAAACCCTGAAGATCGCGCCAGACCAGGGGGACGCCGTACTGTTCATCACAATACCTTCTTCTTTCCTCGTAATTCAGTCTGGAGAGAGGAAAGACGGTATAGCCGCAATTGCCGGCGATTTCTGTCGTGACGCCCTGCCGGATCTTGCTTTCTGCACGGGGATTGACGAGAAGTTCAATGTCGGTGTGGCTGTGGGGGTCAATGAATCCGGGAGCGACGGCCATTCCCCTGGCGTCGATGACGGTTTTTGCCTGGGAAGGAGTTATCCCTCTTGACAACGCCACGATTCGATCCCCTTTTACGGCGAGATCGATTTCCACGCCGGGATGACCCAGGCCGTCATATACGCAGCCGCCGAGAATGAGGAGGTCGAAGTCTTTTGCCGTCATAGCCCGATCTCTATATCATCGAACTGTCATCCGGGCAAGAAGCAATAGGGGCAAGGTTATTTCATAACAAAAGGCATAAACTTCTAATATATCAATCAATTGGTCATTGCGGGTTTTCTTTTCCTGATGGTAAGATTGTCCAATTCATTTTCTTCAAATTCTGTCATGTATTTCATCTCGATGGCCGCGTATTGTTCGAAATATTTATCCGGATCCTTGTCTCTGGTTTCTTTCCCGCCGAATTTCTCTTGCATGTCCCGCGTCGTCAGTTGTTCGATTAGTCTCTCCCAAAACGAATCATTGTCATATTCATCAATGAACTGGTGGCACTCGGAGGTATCGTCAAATTCATGTGTTTCGGAATAACCGTTTAATTCTTTATCGAATTTTATAAGGTTTTCCATACCCATATCTTTGGCGAGGGCATAAAATTTTTGCATGACGTCCTTGTATTTATTAATCTCCGGGCCGTCTTCGCTCTTATAGGAGGTCAGCACCCAGTCGGCTATATAGATCATATCGATCAGACTGCGGTATTCGTCCTTCGTGATATTGATTTTCATGGCGGGTGGTCCTTTCTTTTTTGGGTTTAATAGGTTTACTGGATTCACAATATAGATAATAGTCCGTAATTGCAATGATGAAATGGGGAAAGCATTTCTGATAATGATGAAATGGGGAAAGCATTTCTGATCCGAAATGTTTTTTATAGATCGATAAAATTTCTTGACACGGATCATAAAGTCATATAAATAGTATCTGACTGTTGGTCAGTATTTGACCATAGTTCAATTTCTGGTTAAAAGTCACGGAAATAGAGGACATTACCAGTGGGACTCGAAGAGCGAAGAAAAAGAGAAAAAGAAAATCGGAAGAATGCGATCCTCAAAGCCGCTCGGAAGCTCTTCTTCGATAAGGGCTTCAAGAATGTCACCGTGGAGAGCATTGCCAAAAAGGCGGAACTGAGCAAAGGTTCGGTCTATCTATACTTCCAGAGCAAGGAAGACATCTACACCCAGATCCTTCTCTCCGACATCGATAAATTCCACAAGGTCATCACCGGTTTGATGCAGGAGGGGCAGAGCAGTTCGGCAATGCTTTTAAGCCTTGCCAACGTTTATGCAGGT
>JAPLJZ010000090.1 GCA_026388335.1 Deltaproteobacteria bacterium | reverse complement strand
TATTATCAGGATGATCAGAAGATCATCGTGTCCGGCAACGCCGTGATGCGTGAGGGGCCCAATATCGTCAAAGGCGACCGGATTACGGTTTTGCTTGATGAAAACAGGGGGATTGTGGAAGCTCCAGTAAAGAAACGTGTGACCGCCACGATTTATCCCGCTGAAGACAGTAAGAAAAGAAAATAGGGTTACACGATGGATATGGGGCAACTCGCAGCAAAACAACTTGTGAAGATTTATGGCGGCCGGAAGGTTGTCAACAACATCGATCTCAACATCTTCCCCGGAGAAGTGGTCGGGCTCCTCGGACCAAACGGCGCCGGCAAGACGACGACCTTTTATATGATTGTCGGATTGATCCGTCCCGACGGCGGCAGCATCTTCCTCAATGGGGAAGACATCAGTAAGTATCCCATGTATCTGCGGGCGAAAAAGGGGCTGAACTACCTGCCCCAGGAACCATCCATTTTTCGCAAGCTGACCGTTGCCGAAAATATACTGGCGATTTTGGAGACTCTGAACTTGGATTCCAGGCAGAGAAAAGAGCGATTGGAGTCACTCCTTGGCGAACTGGATTTGACCAGTCTTGCCGATAACCCGGCCTATTCCCTGTCCGGAGGCGAGCGGCGGCGTGTGGAAATTACCAGAGCCCTTGTCACCTCGCCCAAATATATTCTTCTGGACGAACCTTTTGCCGGCATCGATCCACTTGCAGTTGCAGATATTCAAAAGATCATATATAAACTAAAAGAAAAGGGCATCGGAGTGGTTATTTCCGATCATAATGTTCGGGAAACCCTTTCTGTGTGCGATCGAGCGTATATCGTGAACGAAGGGAGCGTCCTGGTGGAAGGAGATCCCGATACGATTGCTTCCTGCGAGCTGGCCAAAAAATTTTATTTCGGTGAAGACTTTTGTCTTTGAGGATTCATATTCATGGCATTTGAACTGAAACAGACCCTGAAACTTTCACAGCAACTGATCATGACGCCACAGCTTCAGCAGGCTATCAAACTCCTGCAACTATCGAGGCTGGAGATGGTGGACATGATCAATCAGGAAATGGAGGAAAATCCCCTCCTCGAGGAAATCTCCGGCAGCGAAGAGATTGTCGAAGAAGGCCTGTCAGAAAGCGATACCTTGAGAACCCTGGAGACCGAGGAGATCAAGTCGGTTGATCATGCCGTCGAAGTCACGGGAGAAGGGGATGGCAGGGAGGATTTTGACTGGAATAGCTACCTGGAAGACTATGGCCCGATGGGCGTTACGTATCAACGTGCGGATGAGGAAGGTACTTCCTGGGATAATCTTCTTACCAGGACGCCTTCTCTGACCGACCATCTCATGTGGCAATTGAAGTTCTTGCCTTTGAGTGGTGCCGAGATGCTGGTAGGAGAACAGATTATCTGTAACCTTGATCAAAATGGTTACCTTCAGACTACGGTAGAAGAAATTGCCGGGCAGGAGCATGTTGAAACTAATGTTGTGGAGTCGGTTCTCGAAGAGGTACAATCTTTCGATCCGCCCGGGATCGCCGCCCGGGACCTTACGGAATGCCTGCTGATTCAGGCGCGCCTTCTGGGAGATGCAAACCCGCTGGTGGAAAAAATCATCCGGGATCATCTCAAGGATCTGGAAACGAAAAATTACACCCAGATCACCAGAAAATTAAAGGTTACCATCGATGATGTCTTACAGGCGGTCATGGTGATCAGCAACATGGATCCGAAACCGGGAAGTATTTATCAAGAGGAGAAGGTACAGACGATCATTCCTGACGTTTTTGTTTATAAATCCGGAGATGAATACAAGGTTATCCTGAATGACGATGGTATGCCAAGACTGAGGATCAGTAACTTCTACAAAGAAATCATGGCGGGTGCCGACGGCAGCAAAGAGGCCGATACGGGGAAGAAATACATCAAGGAAAGGGTCCAGTCGGCAACCTGGCTCATCAAGAGCATCCAGCAGCGTCAGAAGACGATCTACAGGGTCACGGAAAGCATCGTAAATTATCAGCGTAATTTTTTCGATAAAGGGATCAATTATTTAAGGCCCCTGGTGCTGAGAGACATCGCTATGGATGTAGAAATGCATGAATCGACGATCAGCAGGGTTGTCACCAACAAATATATGCAATCCCCCGCCGGACTTTTTGAGTTGAAATATTTTTTCAGCAGCGGAATTTCAAAAAACGACGGAGGGGAAAATATCGCTTCCAAAAGCGTCAAGGAAGAAATAAAGAAAGTGATCAGTGAAGAAGATCATAAAAAACCCCTCAGCGACAGTGAAATAGTCGAGCTCCTGGCGTTGTCGGGTATCAATATTGCCCGGCGTACTGTGGCTAAGTACAGGGAAATGATGCACATTCTGCCATCATCACGAAGGAAAAAATATTTTTGACTGTAAAAAAGTTATTGACTTTTAACTGTGACGTCAATATAGCACAAAACCTTTTACGAGTAAAAATCCATTGGGAGGAAAACTATGAAGATCTCTGTGACCTTCAGAAATACCGAGGGTGAAGATTGGTTCAAAAATTATGTTGAAGAGAAACTCGGTAAACTGAAAAAGTATATCGACCGCCCGGTTGAGGTGAGGGTAGTTCTGTCCGTTGAAAAATTCCGGAATGTTGCCGAGATCAATCTTATGGACAACGGTATGAACGTTAATGCCAGGGAAGAGGCAAAGGAGATGGCTCTGGCCATTGATGAGGCG
>JAPLJZ010000135.1 GCA_026388335.1 Deltaproteobacteria bacterium | reverse complement strand
CAACCGACGCGGTGAAGATCATCGCTACTGCCATCGCTACAATGCTCACTTTTCGAAACATGCGTCCTTCTTTGCCTTTTCTGCCGTTGCTATTGTTTTCTGCCAATATTCCGTCTCCGTGAACACTGTCCTGCACGTGTCGGGCGTGTTCACGCCGCCTTTCCACGTCTTTGCAAGCTTCGCCTCGCAAGCTTCATACTTCGCAGTATCAACCGTTACATATTGGTCGCATTTCTTTGAAAGCGCAGCTTCCCACTTCGGATCAGTTACAGTCGCGCACTCGGCGTAGCTTTTGCCAAAGGAAGGTGACGCCTGAATCTTTTTCCAATCCGGGCTTTTCTCTGTCTTGGCTAATGCGCTGGTTGCCGCTTTGCACTTTGCTGCCATTGCCTTCTTGTATGCCGCCGCTGCCGCCGCCTGCTGCTTTGGGGTAGGCGGTTTTGCGGGTGGCTTAGGCTTATCGCTGGCGGTGCTGGAACCTCCTGAACCCGATCCACCGGAAGCTCCGGAACTCGATGCCCCAGAAGATCCCGATCCCCCGGTGGTCGGGTCAGTCGGTGCCGTTTCAGGCGGTGTGACGTAACAAAAGTAATTCGGATCGTACTTCTGAATGCGCCTGCAAGCCTCATCAGCCTTCTTCTGTAACTCCGACCCCTGATCCTCCTTCATAGCGCTTGCTTTGCATTCGTCTTTGTCATCTTCATCTGCGCAAGCCTTCTCGATATAGGTATCAAGCTCATTTTCGTTTTGTTGAAGATCATCCCTCAACTCTTTCGGGACTGGCTTTGACAAAGGGGGATCGCCAACATTCGGTCTGGTTCCATCGGCGCAAAAACTCTCATTCCCCGGTCTGTACCCGCCGTGATAGGCGCATCCGCCGCCTTTGGGCGCCGGGGTGCCGGGCGGGTCCGCATAAGGATCGCTTCCGTCTTTGCACATCCCGGTTTCCTTGTTTAAACCGCCATGATAGGTGCATTGCCCCTGGATGCGCTTGATCTTCTGCGCCGTTAGCTCCTTTTGTGTTTTTGATTCCCCGAATGCCATTGATGTCGCAAGGATCAGGGCAAACATCAGGGCAAACGTCATTATTGCAATTGTCGTCTTTCTCATGCTCGTAATGCCTCCTTTAGGATTCATGGTTATTGGTTGCAGTAGGTCTTCAGGTATTCAGCCCACCGGCAATCCCTGGAAAAGTGAAGGTCGTAATACGCCGTGTTGACGTTGGCCGGGGGGAAATAGATGGCAAGACCTTTCATGTCTTTGGCAAATTTCCCGTGTTTTCCGCTGTAAATGACCGAGTTTTTTGCGCTGACCACGAGGGTGCGCAACAGTTCGCCCGCCTTTAGCCTTACTTCTCCTGTCGCCTTCTTCTGGAGGTTCGCGGCAAAGCGGTAGAGGTCAAGATACATGTTGTTATAGAACTTGGGCGTCACCCGCCATGCGGCAGCAACGGCGCTCTGTGCGGCTTTCGCCAGGGCGGGATCAAGTAGCAGCTTGACCAGTTCATTCAACTTTAAAGTGATCGGATCGAGCTTCGCCGTGGCGATAACTGATTGAGTAACGTCCTCAGTGGTATTGGTGTAACTTTTAACGTAGAGCTTGGCGGTCTCGACGGCCAGGACGGAAGGCGTGACCTTGGGGTGCTGGGTCAGGTATTTCAAAATGGTGTGGTAAGGCCAGCCCTCGAAGGGTTCCTCGATCTCGGAGCCGACGATGAATTGAACGGTATCCTGGAGCTGATAAGCCACTTCCACCATGGTCATGAGGCAGGCATCCATACCGAGAATGTCAACTTTCTCACCTGTTACCTGCACAAAGGTTTCCAGGACCGAGGTAAGCTCCACGTTGTTCAGGTAATCGTTGTCGGTATCGTCGTAGGCAATGCCCTTTTTCTTTCTTTCATCCTCCCACCAGCCCGAACCGTGGTTCCATAAAACAAGGAAGTAATGTTCGGCGGGGTAGTCTTGGACCGCCCACTTGAGAAAATCGGCAAGCACGGCGGGATCTCCAGTGTTGGTTTCCGGGAGCGTGGCGATGACGTCCTTCTTGTAACCGCCGCCCTTGGTGATTTTAAATCTCTGTGTTGGATTGGCGCCCGCTCGGTCGAGCTGAGCAATGATATTGACTTCCGCCGTTGACCCGGCTTGGGCCATCTCCGTGATGTCTCTGAGCGCCGCCGCATCCAAATTGTTGTCGCCGGCCATGAAGACCATGAACGTCCACTTTGCCTTGCCACTGACTTGCTTTGATTCTTTGCTTGGGATTTTCGTTGTCGCCGACGTCATTTTTGCTCCTTTGTTCCCCCTGGCGGGGACTCTTTTTGGGAGCAATAATAAAGGCTTATGGTAGGGAATGTCCAGGTACGCCAGTCCACCTCTGTCACTCTCTGGCACAATGTGGCACAGTATTTTTGAGGGCTAATCCAAAATGGTAATCAGAATTCCACCTCTACAAAGACTTTGCAAAGCGATTTTTAATGACTACGACTATAGAGAAAGGAGGGGAAAAAGATGGGAGGAAACAAGGACAACAAGAAAAAGGAATCAAAGAAACCGAAGAAAGCGGAACCAGTCAAGAAAGCTCCAGCAGATAAGAAACCCGGTAAGTGATGACCTTCTGCGCCGCAGAGGACTGTTATGGCAACCGGATGTTCCATTTCCAGATCCCCCTTTTGCCATGAGTGATTATAGTATTTCTACTGCGGAATGGCAATTATGTCTGACTCGTCAGCACTAAAAAAAGACCCGCATCCATGAATATTGGACCGGGTCTTTTTTGAGAAAATCTTTTCTACTGATTTCTTCGGCTCTATTTCTTTTTTGCTGGGACCTTTGCTTTCGGTGCAGCCTTGACAGGTTTCGCTTTAAGATCCTTGAGAGCTTTCCCTGGCGCGAATTTGCCGTTGGTCTTGGCGGCTATTTTAAGTTCTTTGCCAGTCTGAGGATTCCGGCCTATGCGAGCGGCGCGGGTTACCGCACTGAACGTGCCAAAACCGAGCAGAGTGACCTTGTCGCCAGCCTTGATAGCATTTGTGGTTGCGTCGATGAAGCTGTTGAGTGCTTTCTCAGCCTGAACCTTTGTCAGTCCGGCGCCATCTGCAATCTTCGCTACGAGTTCCGCTTTTGTCATAACTCCTCCTAAAATGTGATTCCTTCGTATATACCGTAAATTAGCCGATGTCTACGGTAAAATCACCCAATGAAGTCACATTCCGTGGATTTCCGTCACAGCAACAAAAATCCAAATGACGGCCTCCGTTAATCCTGTATGATCTATGTTTCCCCAAAGGTCTATAAAAAAAAGGAGACAGACAATGACTGTAAAAGACGCTATTCACATTTTTCAAATTTCACAGAAAAATGTCCATAGGAAGAGAACCACGGACAGCTACCGTTACCTTCTTGATCATCTTGAAAATCATTTTACAGATACTCATGTAGAGGCGATCACCCCTGATCAAATCTACCAGTTTCTGGGAGCTTTAACGGAGCATACGGCCAAGTCAACCCGGAGATTGCGATATGCCCAGTTGAAAGCATTTTTCAATTTCCTGATCAATGAAAAAAGACATTCCATGAAGAATCCGTGCCAGGATTCGATCATGGTCAAGGCTTTCAAAGGTCCAAGGATGAAACAGAAGGATATTCTCAGCAGAGAAAGCGTTGATGAAATCATTTATCGGAGCAAAAAGATCAGAGACAGGCTGATTTTGGAACTTCAAGCAAGATGCGGCATGAGAATAGGCGAGGTATTGAATCTCAGGGCATCGGATATTACGGACCGGAAGCTGATGATTCGGGAACCTAAATCTGGAAAGGACATGGAAGTTGCCTTTATGACGGAATCGATCGCAAAGAGGCTGTCTGAATATGTCCGTGGCTTTCAGCATGATCCAGAGAGCAGGATCTTCCCGATATGCTATTCCTCCGCCTTATCCATGGTGAGGAAACTTGGCGAAAAGATCGGAATCCAAATCAGACCCCACGATCTGCGTCGATATTCGGCCACCTATGCCAGCCGCAACGGCATTCCTCTGGAAGTCGTATCAAAGGTTCTTCTCAGGCATCAGGATCTCAAAACCACGCAGATGTACCTGGGGAAAATCACCGATACGGAAGCAATAAGATGGATGGATGTGCTGCACGGTAACTGACGTATCTAACCGATCTTTGGGGAATCATTTTTATTTTACACGCCGACTGCTTTCAGTGTCGGCGTTAACATAACCATATGCGGAAGTCTTCATCTTCATCAAGGTTGACGATTTACTGGATTTACCCGGGTGGCTGTACGTGTTCTTCACGAACGGACACTAAGCCGCCAAGCATTTGCACCTTTGTGTTGGTAATCAGCGAGGCTTCCTTCATAAAAACAGGGATGTGGCCGAAAAAGTCTACACCTACAAAGCAGTGGTTTTCGATTCGGAATTGTGGTGGGGATTACCAATTGTACTAAAGGCTCTGACAGTGTCACATAATCTTTAGTACCGTGCCCTGGTAGCACCTTTTCGGCATATGAGAACACAGTCTGAAGAGGGACTCGGTTCTCCCGCCGCCCTCGATGACCTCCAGAATCCGACGAAAAAGCAGAACAATCAGTTCCAATATCTCTTGAAAAATACATGGAGATTCTGTTCGATCAGGAGAACAAGATTAAACGCTTCGGGTAAAAATAAGAAACGAACCACCCCACCGCAAGCAGCGGGGTGGTTCATTGGCATCAATCGTTTTCCCCGATCATTTTTCCCTCCCCATAAACTGATGGTCCCCGCAACGCAGCGCCGCGGGCGCCTGCCCCCGGAAGGACGGGAAACTTTTTCCAGAGCCGCTAAAACCAGCACTTGTAGGTCCAGGCCGATTCTTTCATATCCTTCAGATCATCCTGCAACATAAGGTAGAGACTGGCATTTTGGATGGCTATCCCTCCCTGGTAGGCAAGTGCCGTGACGAGTTCGATTTCGTCTTCCGAAAAGACCTTCTTCGTACTGCTATAAAGGCGCAGGACGCCGATGACATCCTCCTTGGCCTTTATCGGTACACAGAGGATAGAGACAATTCCCTCTTCCTTTTTTTCCTTCTTGTATTGAACCCCTTTGTCCGTAAAGGCGTCGTCTATGGCCACGGGTTTGCCGTTGAGGGCTTCGGCAATGCTTTTTTCCGCTGATATTGGACCTTTTTTAAGATACTTATCGCTTAGACCGTAACTGGCCACCAGTTGCAGAACCGTCTTTTCATCATTGAGGAGGCGGATCGAAGCGGCCTTTATACCCAGGGACTTGGCCACCTCTTCCGTCAGAGTCTGGAGAATAGCCTTGATATCGAGGCTCGAGGCGATATCTGCTGCCAGGTTTAGGAAAAGCCTCGTATTGCTCCGGAGTTTTTCAACCAGGCGCGCATTTTCAATGGCCAGCCCCCCCTGTTCCGCCAGGACACGGAGAAACTCGATCTCTTCCTTGTCAAATTCCCTGATTTTCGAGGTATACATGGTGAGCACGCCGATGAGTTCGCCCTTGACCTTCGCCGGTAAGACCAGAATGGAACCAATACCTTCGGCCTTTTTCTTGTCCCGGTTTTCCAGACGCGGATCGGTCGTCGCATCGCGGTAATAGATAAATCCGTCCTTCATCAGGATGGGGGCGATCTTCTCGGCATGACCATAGCCTGCATGGAGATACTGCTCCGAGAGCCCCATCTGAGCGACCGCCTTATATTTTTCCTTTGTTTCGTCCGCCAGAAACAGGCAGGCCGCCTTGGCCTTCGTAATCGTCACCGCACTGTCCACGATCAACTGCAACAGGACGTCCATATCCTTAGTCGTACCAAATGCCTCGCTAATTTTTCTGATGGTCCTGAAATAGCTTTGTTTTTCCGCCATGTCTTTTTCCCCCTCCTAAATCGTTTCCTGAATTACCTGCGTTAAGGACGGATTGATGTTCTGTTCTTTTCTTGTAGGTATTGGCTTTTCATGCCTTGGCCTTGCGGTCCGTGCGGGCTTTTTCTCTGCCGCCGGACGGGAAGGAATTTTTAATCGTGGAACTGGGGAAGACCGCTCTCCTAATGCCTCAGCAGCAACAGCAACGGCTCGCTGCTCGCCGTCTCGCTCCCGCAGCCACCTGATGATCTTGGGGGCAAACTCCCGCTGGCACTTGGAGCTGACATAAATACCGATATGTCCGGTATCCAGACTGACGTCCTCGGTGTCGGAACTGCCGACACATTTTGTCAGCATATTACATGCCTCCGGGGGAACGAGGTGATCGTACATCCCATAATAATTCAACAGGGGCATGGTGATTTTTTTCAGATCAACGCGGCGTCCCCCGATCTCAAGCTTGTTCTGGATCAGGAGGTTTTTTTTGTAGAAATCATTGGCAAACTGGCGGAAGGTCGCCCCAGGGACATCGGGACTGTCGAAGATCCATTTCTCCATGCGGACGAAATTCTCCACAAAGGACTTGCTCCCCATGCCCTCGAAGAACCCCACATATTTGTCGATCATGAGCCGGGCCGGATTCAGCATCAGAAAGCCGAGGTTCATCACATCGCCGGGGAGATTGCCGAAGGTGTCAATTATCTTGTCCGTGTCGATGGCCCGCATCCAGACATGGAGGAGGCCCTTGTCCGTATCGAAGTTGGTCGGGGTCACCGTGGTAATGAGATTTTTGATCTTTTCCGGATGGAGGGCGGTATATATTACGGAGAACGTGCCGCCCATGCAGATCCCCATGAGATTTATCTTGGGGGCCCCGGTCTTTTCGAGGATGTAATCCACGATATTGTCCATGTAACCGTTGACATGGTCGTCAATGGTTACAAAACGATCCTGTCTGGTCGGGTAGCCCCAGTCAATCATATAGAGATCGATGCCGCCATTGAGAAAGGTCTGGACGACGCTCCGGTCCGGCTGCAGATCCAGCATCGTTTCCCGGTTGATGAGGGCGTAGGTCACCAGGAGGGGAGTTTTCAGGGTTACATCGCCGGGGGTGCGGTAATGTTTCAGCTTTACCCGGTCCTCTTCATAGACCACATCGTAGGGAGTCGTGGCCATGGCGGTTTCAAGGGGGCCAAGGAGTACCTCGGAGGCCTTGGTTGCCGTATCCTGAGCTTTCTCGGCTTCCGTGGCGATATTGGCTAAAATCAGGTCCAGGGAAATCTTCGGTTGATCCATAATATCCACCTCTTTTTTAACCAGTTAAGATGATTCTGCTGTCTGGGACTTATCTTTTTGGGTAAGTTTTTTTTCCAGCACCTTTATCCTCTTTTTCATCAGGTAAAGGTCCTTGTAGATATTATCCATCTCCTTGTTAGTAGGAATCGGAAGACTCTGGAGTACGTCCTGAAGTACATCATTTTTAGCCCCGACATAGATTTCCATCTGGTTGATCAGCTCTCCCATGGCGGCAAGGTATTCGGGGGATTTGAACAGGTTCATGTAATGCCCTTCGAGAATCTTGATCCAGAGGTTGTAGTAGTCTTTTGCCTTGTCGGGGGCATTTCCCTCCTTCGAGAGGGCTTCTATCTTGTCCTGAAAGACCTTCATCGATTTTTCCATGGGCAGGTAGAGGAGATAAAGGAATTCGGAAAGGGTGGGTTTGAGAATGTTGGACTGGTCCAGCAGATGATTTAACCTTTCCTGGTAATAGCGGGTCAATCCTAATTGGGGGATCTTGAAATATTGACTGAATTCCTCCTCATAAATTTCCCGCCAGACCTTGAAGATACCCTGATCCAGATTCTCGAACTGGTAGGCATCGGTTTTCTGGCCGATCTTCCCGGCTTTTTCCGCAACCTTCTCCTGAATACGCGCCGACGCCTCCCAGCCCGCTTTGGAGATTTTCATGAAGAATTCCGGCAGGGTGTTGAGACCCTTGAGAATAGCATCGGCCATCTTGGGATCATTAAGGGCGGACGAGGCGGACTGCATACGCTTCAGCGTTGCTTCCATGGATTCGGCATAGCGACTTTTCTTGCCCTCCTGATCGGGTGGAACAAAGTCTGGCGCCGATGCGGGGCCGCTCTTGAGCATAGAGGTCCATAAACCCGAGGAAGCCTTCATCCACTCCTGCATCATGGCCTCCATATCTCTTTTTTTCGATTTATTTTCTTCCATCCGAAGCACCTCTTTTTTACAAGAAAGCTAATATGACTTTTACCTGTTAAAGATCGGGGCGGCGAGACTCCTGAAACAGATGCCTCGCGATATTATGGGCAGGCCCGTATGTCAGAAGTAGGGAATTGGGCATGTCTGGACCTTAAACGCTAATACTCGCTGACTGCGAAAACTTCGGTTCTTCCTGGCAGTCGGAAATCGTCAACCTCGACCAAAAAAAATCACTTTTGCTCTGGGCGATTCATTGCCTTGGCACACTTGTAAAGGATGGAAAGTACCTCAAACGGCTGCTCGATTTCGGGGAAAGTCGGGACGCCGAGCGGTTCAAGATAATTCTTGCACTCATCCATATATTTCTTGTCGGCGCTGAAAGTGACGATTAGGGGTTTGTCGGGATACCGTTTTTTTAGGTCCAGAATAAAGTCGTAGGACGGGATTCCTGTGTCCTCCGTCAGCATAAGGATGGGGACCACTGCGTCAATGTTTGGATCCTTCAGCACCGCTTCCATTCCTTCCCTGTATCCGAATTCTACACCGCGGACCGAGGCGGAGGCCCAGATATCCACCGGATTTCGCATCCGGATAAAAGGAGGGCTGATATCATGAAGGCGCCGGACGGTGGCAGGTTCAATTTCGGGGACATCGAGGCCCAACCGGACGCACAGATCGGACAGCACCACGAGCATGGCCCCGGAAGGGGCGAGGAAACTTACCCTATTACCCTTGGGGAGAGGAAGCATGGAGAGGGCCTTCCCTGCCAGAATCAGGTGCGTATAATCCCATATTCTCACCACCCCTGCTTGACGGAGCATGGCGTCAATAAGGCGATCCTCGGCGGCCATGGCAGCCGTGTGGGCAACGGCGGCGTGTCTCCCCGCTTCTGTGGAGCCACTCTTCAGCATGACCACAGGCTTGCGGCGTGTGACCTCCCGAGCAATCTCCAGGAACTTTCTCGGTCGCTTGATGCTCTCGAGGTACATGACGATGGCGCTCGTTTCGGGGTCATCAGCCAGGTACTCCAAGGCATCGCTCTCGTCCATGTCAATCTTGTTGCCCAGCCCGATGACTCGGGAAACGCCGAAGTGCTCGCCAGTCAGGATATACTTCATGGTGTGGGTGGCGAAGTTGCCCGTTTGGGCGATGTATGATACCGTTCCGCGGCGGATCTTTCCGAGGGGGAAGAAGGTGGACGTGAATTGATGGGGCGTGGAGGTATGACCCGACGTGTTCGGCCCTATAACCCGGAGTTTTTTCTCCCTGACAATCTCGACTAATTCCTCTTGGATCTTTACCCCTTGATCGACCTCGGCAAAGCCGCCTGCCGAGAGGACGGCATGCCGGATACCCTTTTCCGCGCAGGCACGCAGTGCCTGAGGTGTATCTTTCGCGGAGAGGATGATGATCGCCAGTTCGACTCCATCGGGCAGATTCGCGATGGACGGCAGCACCGGAAGCCCCAGAATTTCCCCTCCTTTCGGGTTTACGAGGTAGATCGCCCCCCGGTATTCGTTGGCGAGGATATTTCTTATGACGTCATTGCCGGGACGTCCGGGGGTGGCTGATGCACCGATGACCGCCACATTTTTCGGCTCAAAAAAAGGACCAAATTCTTTTTTCATCATCATTCTTTCCTGAGAACAACAAGGGCGTCCACGGCTACCGGCTTTCCATCCGGCCGGACTTTGAGAGGATTGATATCGATGGCCGCCACATTTTCATATTCAAGGCCGATCCTCCCCAGAGACACCAGAACATGGCCAAGAATTTCCTGATCAATCGCTGCTTCTCCGCGGAACGGGTCCAATATTTTCCTGGCCCGGATCTCGCCGATCATTTCCAGTGCGTCCCCAAGTGTCAATGGGGCGATCCGGAAGGCTACATCGTCGAGGACCTCGGTGAAGACGCCTCCGAGACCGAACATCACACAGGGCCCGAGTTGGGGGTCCCTCGTCAGCCCACAGACCAGCTCTCTTGCCCCCTTGACCATCTCCTGAACCAGTAGGGCCTCACAACCCCGGATTTTCATAAGACGGAGGCCCTCTTTTCTCACGTCACGGATATTCTTCAGGTTCAGGGCAATCCCCCCAACCTCGGTCTTGTGGGCCAAGTCGGCGCCACATGCCTTCAGGACAACGGGGTAGCCTATTTTTCTGGCCTCGGCCGCCGCTGAATCAGGGTTCTCGGCAAGGCCTTCGCGGCAGACGGGGATGTCGAAACAGGAGAGAAACCGTTTCGATTCATACTCGCTGAGGGTCGCCCGGCCCTTTGCCATCGCTTCTTTTAGCAGGTTCATCAAGGGGTCCACGCTCCTTCAAATGTTAGATTGTTTTTCCATATCGGTTGATAATATCAGTAACATAAAAACCCACATCCTCAAACAATAAATTGCTTAACCTTCGAGAAAACACCTTCCCATCCGGCCTTTATGAAGATTTTCAGTCGGTCTTTTTTAAATAACCGGAGTTCATTAACGGCAGCTCACGCAGGTCATGAGATTACTGACCGGAACTCCCGTCGTACGACTGATGAATTCAAGCTGTTCCACCGGCGCAAAATATCTTCCGCAGTTATTACACACCGCCATCTTGAACACCTTGTCCCAGATCATTCTCTTTCCATCCACAGCTTCCATCCGGACGAACCCCGTCGGACATACATAGGCGCAAGAACCGCAGCCGATGCAAGCTGACGATATGAAATCGATTTTCGGCTCTTCGAGACTCCGACCCAAGCCCCGGTCCTGGAATTTAAGGGCATCCGCCCGGACGATCTCATGACATGTCCTCGTACACAAACCGCAGAGGATGCAATCACGGCTGTCCGTTTCTGTCGGCGCAACTTCGACCCCCAATTTTTCCGCGACATCACGAACGGCCTGGGTTCCAGGATATTTATAGTAGAGCAGGGCTGCGGCTAGCTTCCGGCTTTCCTTGACTTTGTCGCTATCCGTAAGGACTTCCATGCCCTCGGCGACTTCCGTCTGGCATGAGGCGGCGAGCTTCCACTCTCCATAGGTTTTTACTTCCACGGTGCACAACCGGCAGGCCCCGAAGGTGGTGAGATCGCTGTGATAGCAAAGCGTCGGAATGTCGATCCTCAGGTCTTTTGCTTCCTGAAGAACATTAGCACCTTCCTTTGCTTGAATCTTTTGTCCATTGATTGATACGTTGACCATGACTTGCCCTCTATATTGTGAGTTTTATATAATAATTATTGCCAGACCATGAGGCGGTAACAACGCAGGCAGCGCTGGGCCTCCTTCATGGCAGCCGCAGCGTTGAATCCGCCCTCGACCTCGGCAAAGCCTTTCAGACGTTCATCCACCTCCAGGAACTTCACTTCTCCCGTTTTTGCCGGGGGAACAAAACCCATATCCCGCTGCTGGCTAACGTCTATCCCTTCAAAGGTCAGATCATCTGCGAAGGTCTTCCCCTGGAGATAGGCGTCGATGCTCTTCGCCGCCTTGTTGCCCATATTCAGGGCCTCAATGAGGGTAGCCGGGCCGCTGACGCAATCGCCGCCGGCAAAAATCCCGCCCACGGCGGTACTGCAACTTCGCGGGTCAGTCTTGATCGTTCCCCAAGTGGTCGTCATATCCACTTTCTCCTTATTTGTCAGCAAGGCAAGATCGGGCTTCTGCCCAGTTGCGGCAATAACCATGTCCGTCTTTAGCGTAAACTCGGAACCCTTTATGGGGACAGGTCTTTTTCGACCGCTCGCATCCGGTTCGCCCAACTTCATCTTCATGCACTCAATGCCCGCCACCTTGCCGGCCATTCTGACAATGCCCACCGGCGCTGTTAGATAGGTAAATTTAACGCTTTCGTGAATGGCTTCCTCAATCTCTTCCTTGGAACCGGGCATCTCTGCCGGGGAGCGACGATACACAATTTCTACGTGCTTGTAACCAAGGCGGATGCAGTTTCGGGCACAGTCGAGGGCCACGTTGCCGCCGCCGATGATGACAACCTTATTGACCGGCGCAGCCTGCTTCCCGAGACTGAGGTTCCGGAGAAATTCCACTCCCTGGACGACGTCGTCGGAGGCTATCTCTTCACCCTTGCAACCGATTTTTGTTCCCACATGGGCGCCAACAGCCAAAAATACCACGGCATAACCCTCCTTCTGCAGATCAGGCCAGTTCAACAACTCAACCGGGGAGTTAAACCTGATTTCCACTCCCATACGCTTGATCAGATCTACTTCATGATTGAGGATGTCCTTGGGCAAGCGATAATCGGGAATGCCTACCGCCGCCATACCGCCCGCCTTGGGTAGTGCTTCAAAAATGGTGACCTGATAACCCAGGCGACGTAAATGATAAGCCGCCGCCAGCCCCGCCGGACCAGCTCCGACAATGGCAATCTTTTCTTTTTTCTCTACCTTCGGCGTTGTCAGGGCGCTGGCGCCACCTTGAAGATCCTGATCCGCAGCCGACCTTTTCAAGAGACGAATGGCTAAGGAACCATCCATATCCTTTCGGACGCAGGCATCTTCGCAGATATGAGTGCATGACCGGCCGATGACGCCGGGAAGAATGCAGCGATCTCTGACAAGATCAAGCGATTCCTTGAATTTGTTGTTCCGGATCAGTTCGATGTAACCGGGAATATCCAGGGCTGCCGGACAGGCGTTCATGCAGGGCGCCGTCACGGCTGAACGGTAATCCTTATGCTCCATGAATTTTTTCTCAGCATTGGGAAGAGCGAGAAAATCGGCCTTGAAATATTTAACGGCGTCGAGGACGGGGGTCAGTGCGGTGGCTCTTCCGAAATTACACTTGCCGTTGGCCATGACGCCTTTGACGATTTCCTCGATCTCTCCAAGGTCGTGCTGGTCCCCCTTGCCGGCGGCCATCTTCTTTAAAATATCCAGGACGCGGTCGATACCGATCATACAGACGGAACATTCTCCGCAGGAAAGTCCTTTTGCCTCTTTCAGATAGGCGAGGGTGAGGGCAACAACGTCCGCCTTGGGGTCAACAATGACCAGGCCGTTCCAGCCCATCAGGGCGGCAAAACTCTGACCGTCAAGCTGAGCAGGAAAGGCGCCATCTGCCGATTTCTTCGCTTTGCCGGCGCCCTTCCCCGTCGTCCTGTTATCCATGATCTTGCCGTTCCAACTGCTAAATGCCATTGTATTCATGTTTCCGTCACCTTGAATTATGTGTTGATATCAAAATCTTTCGTGCCCTCTGGACACATACAATTTGCCATTCACCCCGTTCAATCCCACGGAACCGACGTATTCACCTTATGCATCAATTTCCGGAATTCCTTGTCCACCAAGGCCTGAACTTTAGCAATATCCGCAGGGTCCAGATGCCGGAACCGGCCCTGGAGTTTAAGATAATCCTGCATGGGACGGCGTTTATCCGTGTAGTCCATGGTCAGGCGATACTTGCCATTTTCCACCTCATAGAGGGGGAAAGAGCCCGTCTCTACGGCCATACGGCCAAGCTTGATTGTTTCATTTGACGCCGCCCGCCACCCCGTCGGACATACGCTGAAAACGTGAATGTAGGCTGGCCCTTTAATCTTCCTGGCCTTTTCCACCTTGTTCATCAGATCCAGGGGATAACTGGGACAGGCGGTGGCCACATAGGGGATGTTATGGGCGACCATAATCTCCGGAACATTCTTCTTGCCTGTCCGCTGTCCTTTGATGGTCTTACCGGCGGGGGAGGTTGTCGTCGCCGCCATGAAGGGCGTGGCGCTGGAACGCTGGATACCCGTGTTCATGTAGGCCTCGTTGTCGAGACAGAAGAAGGTCATGTCGTGTCCACGCTCCATGGCCCCGGAAAGGGCCTGAAAACCAATATCCACTGTGCCGCCGTCACCGGCGATGGCGACTGATTTCACATACCGGTCGGCAATCTTGCCTTTTCTGCGGAGGGCCTTAAGCCCTGCTTCCACGCCGGATCCAACGGCTGCGGCGTTTTCAAAGGCCACATGGATGTAGGGAACCTCCCAGGCGGTATGGGGATAGGCGGTGGAGATGATTTCCATACAACCAGTGGCGTTGGAAACCACGGTATCTTCTCCCAGGGCCTTCATGATCAGCCGAAGGGCCAGAACCTCTCCGCAGCCCTGACAGGCGCGGTGCCCGGGGCTGAATAACTCTCTTTTGTCAATGAGCTTCGGTGCAAATATCTCGAAATTCTCTACGGTGTTCATCATTCCCTCACCCCATAAAATTCATAGGTTTCGTCCTTCATCTTGGCGGCTTTCTCCACCATGTCGATGAAGTGCTCAACGGTTACGTCCCGGCCGCCGAGACCCATAATAAAATCGACGATCTGCGGTCTTTCATTGTCATGGAAAATAAGCGATTTAATTTCCGTTGCTACGGGTCCGCCGATGCCGCCGAAGGAGACGGCGCGATCCATGACGATCAGGGTCTTGCAACCTTTGATCGCTGCGCGTAGTTCTTCGATGGGGAAGGGCCGCCAGAGTCTCAGCTTCACGAGGCCGACAGACTTACCCGCTTTTTTCAACTCATCGACAGCAACCGACGCTGTCTCTCCCATGGAACCAATGGTCAGAATCAGCGTTTCCGCCCCTTTGCGCTTGTAGGTCTCCACCGGGTTATAATGCCGTCCGAACTGCTTGCCCCATTCATTCCAGATCTTGATGATCGTCTTCTTCGAGTTGATCAGGGCCGTATCCTTTACTTTCATCGTCTCCGTAAAGATTTCGGGCATATTGAAGCACCCCATGGAGACTGGCTTATCCGGATGGAGGGTGGCATAGGGAACCCGGTCAGGCAGGAACTTGTTCACCTCTTCCTGGGTAGGAAATTCGAGGGGTTCGATCATGTGGGTCAACTGGAAGCCGTCCATATTGACTACCGTCGGCAGCATGACGTCGGGATGTTCCGCGATCTTGAAAGACTGGATGGTCATATCG
>JAPLJZ010000028.1 GCA_026388335.1 Deltaproteobacteria bacterium | reverse complement strand
GGGGGCGAGCCTTTTCAGGGCCGGTTTCGTTTCATTCCGGGCGGCGGTATCGGCGAGAAAACGCTCCATCGTATGGACGGCGATGGACGTGTCGAATTCCCGGCGGTTGCAGCGCCCCTCACAGGGGTGATAACAGACCCGGCCACAGACGCCGGGTAAAGGGTTCTCTCTCAAAATCGTTTCCCATGCCTCTTTGAAGTCCCCTTGGGTGATGAGCATCTCGATCCGGGCGATATCTTCCCCCGCCGGGCAGGCGGTGCTGCAGGGGGAGGTTTTTTCTTCATATCTCGGGCGCAGAAAACGCCATGACCCGGTTTTATTACTTTCAGTGGTCACTGATGTCCGAGCCATGTAGAGGTTCTTTTTCAGACTAAGTTCAGTTTCCATATCTTTCCCCTATGTTATATCGCCAATTAACATGACTTCCTCGTATGCTTCCCTGGCGGCGGCGATGTTCGCATCCGGCTCAGAAGGGACTTCTTCCCGGATAGCGTTGCAGACAGCTTCCATCGGCGGCATTCCCAACATGCGGGCAAACGCCCCCATCATGGCCGTATTGACAATGGGATGGGTGCGGGTTCCCAACTGGTGTTTCAGGGCGATCCGGGTAGCATCCACGCAGGCAAGCTTGAGACCCCGGAACCGGCTCGGGTTCGCAACGGCTTCGGGACTGTTGAGCAGGATCCACCCCCCCGGTTTCAAGCCCCGGGTGACATCGATACTCTGCAACAAGGTCTGATCCTGCACAACCACATGATCCGGGGCCGTGACGTTGGTCCGCAGCAGGATCTTTTTAGCATCCAGACGCAGGTAGGCTTCCACGGGAGCGCCCCGCCTCTCCACCCCGAAGAATGGAAAGCTCTGCACCTGATAGCCGGCCTGGAAGAAGGCCTGCGAAAGCAGAATCGTGGCGACAACCGTCCCCTGTCCCCCCCGTCCGTGAAACCGGATTTCCAGCATAATCAGCCTCCCAAATCTTTCCTATAACCTGTTCCAGACGACCACGATTGCCCTTGCCGCCTTATTGTCGAGTCCCCGGAAGGCATGACTGATGTCTGATTCAAAATAGATAGTGTCTCCCGGGGCGAGGATTTCCATGCGTTCGTGGGATCTGAATTCCAGTTTTCCCTCTAAAAGATAAACAAATTCCTCGCCGTCATGGGTTGAAAAAATCATGTCTCCCGTTTCCATCGGTTGGAATTCCACAAAGAGAGGTTCCATGTGCTTGTCCGGCTTCCTTGTTTCCAGGGATTCGTAGATATAGTCCACTTCTCCTTCGTGATGATGGGGGCGCCTCTTGATCCGTATCCGCTGGTCTTTGCGGGTAACCGAAACCTTGTCCGCAACGGCTGTATCCTGAAAGAAGTACGCCATACCTACATTCATGGCCTTGGCAAGCCTGAGTAGCACGGCGACCGGGGGGATCACCTCGCCCGACTCTATTTCCGCAAGCACGGACTTGGAAAGGCCGGTTTTTGCCGCCAGATCCATAATCGTCAACTGCTGCTTTTCCCTGAGTTCCTGAACTTTTCTCCCGATGTCGAGACCTCCGTAGGCCTGGTCCAATGCGTCGTCTTGTGCCATGTCGTCACCTCTTTGATGCCTGTCTATTTTGTCTTGTTTATGGTATCTTCCATCGAGGAAGCCTCTGCAACGAAATTATAGGTGGAAAGATCCTGTTGATCAGATGGAGATGAAAGCAAATCCGGAAGCAATTTGAACCAACTATAAAGAAAGAAAAGCCTTTTGTAAAGAGGAAATCCCCTGAGTATTTTGACTGCTTGACAATACCTTAAGCCCCCTATAGAATGTGCGAGGTAATTGCAGACGCGCTATCATCCCCGAATGCTTCTGTCGAGGATACATGATTTTACATAGGCACAAACCGGATTCCCACTCAAAAATGGTGTGGAAATGTCGGATAAGGAGACAAGGAATGAAAAAAATATTTATCTCGCTTCTGGTTATCATAGTATGTGCTTCCGGGTTTTACGGTGAAGCGGCCGGCTCTTCTTATTTGGCATCTCAGAGCGAAAAGAATGAGCTTATCTTCGCCAAAACGGACGATAATAACACCATACGTTTCAGTGGCAATCAAACACAAATCACTTCAACCTCAAATAAATCCGATCCTCTGATCGGCAGTTGGCAATCAATTTTTGTCGGAGACCATGGCAGTGGCGGTGGATTTCCGGAAAAGACGTATGATTATCAATTGACAAAGGAAACATATCCCGGGAGCGGCGTCTGGAATTTAAGTGGGGGAGAGGCCCATATTTACATTACCGCCGATAGGCCCTCCAATGAAAATATCGAAAAGAAGGGCGCTTATCTTGAGGCCACCGCCACGGCTACCACCATCGATTTCAATAAGGGAACCATCTCATGGAGTACGGTCGATATCAACGACGTAAACAACCCCTTCGGGACTAAATCCGCACTCAGTGATTTTTCTCAATATGCCACCGGCATCTTTACTTACACCTTTGCTACCAGTGAAACCCTGCAAAAATGGATCATGGATACTTCATCAAAGGGCAGTCAGAGTGTGAAATTCGCGACCCAGTTGTCCTCCCCTCCCACCACCGCTGCCCCCGAACCGGGAACGTGGGCTCTGATTCTCTTGGGACTCGGTTTGTTGTCCCTGGGTTTACGGAATAAACTGCGTGGGGACGCTTTTGCTCATCGTAATGGGCATGTTGGAATTTTACCTGCATTGTAGCCCGTTATCTGAACTTCGATCTTTCTCCTCTGGCCGTGGCTTAGGAGAAAAAAGCTATTCCATGCCAAGGCGGATATTATGAAAATGTCCGCCTTTTTTTGATTTACGGGGGGAAACGTGACCGCAGATAAGGAAGAGAAAAAAACAAACCAAGAGATGATCGACAGTCTGGGCGACGAGCATTACGAGGCACAGGAAAAAAAGCGCCGCATGAAGTTTGCTGCCTTTGTCATTGTTCTTGTCATTTTAGGTGGTTTTCTTCTCTTCTTTGATAATATCCTGGGTTACTTTACCTCGGGCGGGGCAAAAGGCCCCGGTCAGATTGACAAAGAGGGCGCCCGGATTTACAAGATCAGCGATACGGAAAGACAGGCTACCCTTGCCAAAATAAAGAAGATGATTGACGAGGGCAAGATTGACGAAGCCAAGGTTCAAATCTTGAATCTCTTGCAGAAGGATGTTTCACCGGAAGCCCATTTTCTGGCTGGTACGGTTTATCTAAGACAGGGAAATATCAAAGGGGCATACGATCACCTGAAAGACGCCACCAGATTGAAAAGCAACTATATCGAGGCGCAGCAGAAACTGGGCGAAATCTACGTCATGGTGGGAGATTATAAGGCGGCCACGGAAACGGCTTCACTCCTGACGAAAAAGCCTGATTACCTGAGCGACGGTTTGCTACTGGAATCCGAAGTGGCATTAGGGCAAGGTAACCTGGATTTGGCCTTGCGGAAGGCCCAGGATGCCTTTTCAAAATCCCGAGGGGGTGCATCAACAAAACATATCGTCTATTTAGCCAATATTTATTTGCAGAAGGGTGACCGAATAAACTCTGCTAAATTAGTAAAATCCATTGATCAAACGGGGCTCGATGCGGAAGGATTGCTCATCCTGGCAAAATATTATCTCGCTGCCGGCGACGAAGGCCGGGCGACAAGCCATTTCAGAGATGCCTTGCAACGTTATCCCGATAATCCGGAAGTTCAATACACATATGGCCAATACCTCTTTTCACGGCGGAAATTCCCGGAGGCAACCGTCCACTATCAGAAGGCCTTGAAGGCACTTCCCAATGTGCAGATCATTGCCTACCATCTGGGTCAGTCTCTCCTTGCGGCGGGAGAAAAAGCAAAAGCAAAAGCCCTCATTGAGACCATGCTGTCCAAAGATCCGAATAATATTTTGGCTTGGCGTTTGAAGACACAGTATCATCTTGCCAGTGGAGAACGCCGCGCCGCCATTGAGACTCTTAATCAAATCAAGCAATATATCCCCGATGCCTCTGCTTCCTATGCCCTCCTGTCCGAATTATATCTTCAGGATGGTGTAACCTCACTGGCTGAAATAAATGCACAAAAAGCCTTAACTTTAGGAGATAAGAGCATTTCACCGCAAATGGTCCTGGGCGATGTATACTTCAGGCGTGGGCAGTATGATAAGGCGTCCGCTCATTATGAGAAAGTCCTGCAATTGCAGCCCAATAATCTGGCGGGGCTCCTGCAGGCCGGTGACGCCTATCTCAATCTTGGCCAAGTCGATAAGGCAGAGGCGAGCTATCGCAAGGCGATGATAATATATCCCAATGTCGATTTTATTCAGACAAAACTGGCAAGAATCAAGGCGACCAGAGGGGATCGCGCCGGCGTCCTTGCCGTTGCACGTCAATATTTCCAGAATCATCAAGGTGATGCCAAGGCTGTAGCGGAATATGCCAATGCCTTGGCTTTGAATAATCAACTGGATAATGCCGTGGAGATTGTTTCGAAAGGCATAAAGAAAAAGCCAAACGACTGGTTTCTCCATTATGTCCTTGGAGATCTGTATCTACTGAAGCGAGACGTCAACTCCGCTTCGCAAAGCTATAGCCGTGCAGCTTCCCTTAATCCGGACGATATGAATTTGGCCATGAATTTGGCAACCCGTTATAATCAGGCCGGTATGATTCGGGAAGCGGAAGCGCAATATCTAAGGGCGTATAAAAGAGCACCGCAGAATATGCCCATTGTAAATGAAGTGGCCTGGTATTTTATCGATACCAGGAATTCCCCCCAGCAGGCGAAGGAAATGGTTGAAATACTTAAAATAAAAGGGGAAGGAGCCAATGAAAAGGATACGGTAGGGTGGTACTATTTCAATATCAATGACTTCAAAAGTGCCGAGTACTACCTCCGGGAGGCGCTGTCATTGGATACGGGAAATTCGATCATTCGTGGTCATATGGCCCTTCTTTTGGCGCAGACGAAACGAGAAAAAGAAGCGAAAGCAGAGGCGCAAATAATCATCAATAATCTGCCGGCCGGAAAATTGAAGGACAGAGTTGGTGCCCTGGTACCGAAAGCCGGCAAGTAGCGCTATTTATCGATAATGAACAAGTGACACAAAGGGTGATGCAAATGGAGAAAATCACCTGAGGCGGAGGGGCCATGATCACCATCAATAGCTACCTGCATCGGAACGAACTGAAAGACCTTATCCGTCGTTCAATGTACGGTAACGTTCAGATCGGCGACGGCGACCTGATTACCCGTCTGGTCCATTTCAACCAGCTTTTTGTTTCCCGGTATCTCCAACATTTTGCCGGGAGGCTTTTTCAGGAATTACATGGTTCGGACCTGCGGGGGGAGCGGATCAGTCTGAAGGGTGAAATCAAGGACGCCATGGTTCGCAGGCCGCCATATCGCAACCCCCGCATCGAGGAACTGATCAGGGACTATGAAGAACATCCCGGACGGTTCTATCGCGAAACGCCCTGCCAGGCGATGCTGTTTTTCAAGAGGCAGGAAGAGGGAGAGGATTATCTTGGATCCTTGCGGATCAAGCGCATCCGGCGTTTGGCGGAAAAAGGGGCGAGACGGATCATTGACTGGATCTTTGATGCGATCAAAAGACACGCCGAAATCCTGGCTGATGAGCGGGCCGCACGTCTATGTATTCCCCGGGAATACCTGCTTACTTCCCCCGAGGAGATGCTCGGAGAATTTCTCGATGCGGAAGAACGATTTGTCGAAGATCTACAGCGGCAGCGGGAGATCAAAGGGGCGACCGACCTGGTCATCAATGACGTAGCCGGCGTAAAGGTGGTTCTGGAAGACGACGAGCAGGGTCGGATACTGACGGCGCTCAATAATATCGAGCATTGCCGGGTGGTGGAGGAGCAGCGTCATCAGGGGCGTTACAACGCCGTCAATCTGGTGGTCCGGATCGAGCCGCCCAAGGCTGAACTGATCCGGGGGCCTCTACCGGCAAGTATCCACGCCGTCATGGCAAGCCGGGGTGTCGCTCCGGAGCAGGCGGACCAGAATTACGCCGATTTTGTCCTTTCCGGAGAGGAAGACGTCTATCTGGAAATCATCGTCTCCAACTACCAGGAAATGCTGGAAAGCGAGATCGGTCGCTGCATGCATGAGGACCGGACTATCGCGCAACGCCTCCGACAGCAGTACCGGGGACATTTAGCGAAAAACGTAGAATATCTGATGCGCTACCTTTTCCTGTTTACCCTGTCAAACCAGGGAGAATTGAAAGACCTCCCCGTGAAGTTATGGAACCGCTACCTGCCGGATTATTTTGACGGCGTAATCGCCGGGCTCTTCCAGATTCCCCCGGGCGACTTCTGAGAAGAGGAAGAAAAATATCCAAATATCAATTTCCCTTGACACTGTAACATGCCTAATGCAATAGGCTTTCAAGATATATAGGTCGACAGTTAGCGGCAAAGAAATACCAACGTTAGTCGGTCTACACTATGTTCGCGCAGCAGGCGGCTTGAACAATCAATCGAACCGCACCGCCTCTGGCGGCTTCGCCCTCATTGTTACGGGATCTGCAATAAATTGCATCTCCCGCGCCCAAGGGGGTGCGGCTCATCTCGCCCCCGTTATACCTTTCCCCTCTTGACAATTGTATATTTATGGCATATACATTTATCATGAAGACCGATGAAATCCTCTCCCATTGTATCGGCTTTGATTGGGACGAAGGCAACATACTCAAGGACTGGGAGAAGCATAGGGTGTCAGTGTCAGAATGTGAGCAAACGTTTTTCAACCGCCCGCTTGTCACATCTCCCGATGCTGGACACTCCAGCGAGGAGGCAAGATTCTACGCTCTCGGGCAAAGCGATTCAGGGAGACACCTTTTTGTTGTTTTCACGGTCAGGAATAACCTTTTACGGGTTATTTCAGCCCGAGATATGAATCGCAAAGAAAGGAAGGTGTATCAGACATCATGAAGAAAGTTCCTATATTCAAATCCGAAACTGAAGAGCGTGACTTTTGGGCCAGCGCCGATTCCACCGACTACGTTGATTGGTCAAAGGCAAAGAGGGTTGTACTCTCCAACCTCAAACCTTCGCTCAAGACCATCTCTCTTCGCTTGCCCGAAATCATGCTTGAGGAACTTAAGCTCTTGGCAAACAAACGTGATGTCCCTTATCAGTCGCTTATCAAAATCTTTCTGTCTGAGCGACTCTCCAAAGAGATAAAGGTATAACCAATTCGTACATCTGGACGGGCCTGCTTTCAGGGCGCGTTAATGGCGATAATCGCAAAACTTCATCTTTGCCGGTCTTCCACCTTGAGTTCCATAACAATACGGCCCCAGCCGCCGCATTTCACCCCTACATCGAAACAGCCCGTTCTCTTGAAACGCATCTCGTTCGGGTCGATACCGGCCATGAGGAGTTCGCCGGCGGCGAAGATGAGACCGGCGGCGGCGCTCAGGGCATAGATGCAGACGCGGTCGGGAGCCCGTTTGGTGAGGAGGTTACCCGCCCCGTCGAAGCAGATTTTATCGCCCTTTTTATGCTGGCTGCTGCACCCGTGGGCGTCCACCACTTCGAAGACCATTGTTTTGCTCGCTAAGAGGGGCGCCTTCCCGAGGACATCCAGATTGCGGGGATTATCCATGAAAACCTTCATTTCCTCATCGGTGTAGGCAAAGTGTTTCTGGATCGCGTTTCCCATGGCTTCATCAACTTTCATGATCGACCTCCTTTTATTAATCTGCATAAACCACTACCTCTGGTAGTGGTACAATAAGCAGGTTAAACCGTTTAAGTTGTTATAATGTACCTCCCTCCTGAAAGGTACCATTGGAGGGAGGTACAAATGAAGAGTCGATTTAGGAAGTTATC
>JAPLJZ010000020.1 GCA_026388335.1 Deltaproteobacteria bacterium | reverse complement strand
GCGGCGTCAATACCGAGGCCAGGTCGGTAGGGGCGATGAGAACTCATGGCTTCGACGACGTCGGCGACGGAAATTATCTGCGCCTCCAGCGAGATTTCCTCCCCTTTGAGCCCCCGGGGATAACCGGCGCCGTCAAGGCGCTCATGGTGCTGATAGACGATCTCGGCAATGGGCCAGGGGAATTCCATGTCCTTGAGAATGTCGTAGGCTGCCTGGGAGTGGTTCTTGATAAGGTTGAATTCAATATTTGTCAGTTTCGTCGGCTTAGTGAGGATCTCGGCGGGAACGGAGATCTTGCCAATGTCATGGATAACGGAAGCCAGGCCCAGACCGAGTATCTTGTCAGTATCCAGAGACATTTCCCGGGCGATTCGCCGAGCCAAATCAGCAACACGCTGCTGATGCCCCGCCGTATAGGGGTCCCGTACCTCGGCAGTCGCGGCAAGGGTCCTGATGGCAGCTCCGATAGTTTTGCGGAGCTTGTTGAAATTGTCCTGGAGTGCCCCTTCCGCCAACTTGCGGTCGGTGATGTCCTGGAGGGCACCCTGCACCCTGATGATCGTCCCGGCGCCGTCCCGGATCGCCTCGCCGATGATGCGCACCCAGATGCGCCGCCCCCGGGCGGTAATGATTTCCATCTCTTCGTCATAAGGGGCGCCCTCCCGGGCGCAGGCGCCATAAACTGTTTCGATCTTCTCCCGCCACTCCGGGGTATAGAAGTTAATATCCTCCTCCAGACGGGGAGAATAACCCGGTGGCATGTCGTGAATGGCCGCCACTTCCTCCGACCAGATTACCCGGTTTTCAGGCAGGTTCACAATCCATCCGCCCAAGCGTGCCATCCGTCCCGCGATCCGGAGCAGGTTTGCGTTTTCGTGCAGGGCCTCCGTCGCCGTGAGGCGCTCCCGGCGCATTTGTTTCTGCTCCAGGGCGGCGATCACCGCCTGTCCCAGCCGCCGGATGTGCTCCTTGATGACGTAGTCCCACGCCCCGGCCTTCATACAGGCCACCGCCGTCCCTTCGTTCGTGGAGCCGGTCAGGATGATGAAGGGCGTCTCGGGCGCATGCTCCCGGGCGAGCGTCAAAGCCGTCATGCCGTCAAACCGGGGCAGGCTGTAGTCGGACAGAATAAGGTCGGGAGCAAATGAGGCGAGTGCCGCGATAAACTCTTCCCGCGTCTCGACGCGCAGGAATACGCTCTGGGGAAGCGCCTGTCTGACCTCCCGCTCGCTCAGCTCCGCATCCGTAGGCAGGTCTTCGACGATCAAAATGCGTATTGTATCGCTCATGCCAATATCCTCCCGTTCATTTTCGGTACCAGCTCCCGCACCCGTAACGGGAACGACTTTGACATCTCCCGCAGGAGGTCGATGTCAAGCTCATCCAGATCCATCTCGTCGGCAAAGGGCGCCCCGCGGCGATAATAAAGGGTATCAAGGAGCGCTTTCTCGGGCAACGCCAGATTGAAGCCATCTCGTGACTCAAACCCGAAATAGAGCCGGTCGCTAAGATGGGAGTACTCGATGGCGACTCCTTGATAGACGAGGTTGCGGGTAATGCCCACGGCGGTGCTCAGCGTCAGGACCGTGCAGACTGTGGGTGCCTGGATGATGATACCATGCAGATGGAGCGCCCATTCTGCGCTGATGTAGGAGGGGGTGCGGACAAAGCAGGCGGCCTCTTCCAGCGGCGCTTCTCCTTTCATACGGACATTTATATAGACGCCTTTGGTCAACCGGGTGATCAGCCCCCGCTGGCAGGCGCGGGTGAGAAAGACATTGGCGTTACCGGTGAATTTGTACAAGTCGGCGGAGCGGAAGAGACGGGGGAGCGCCTGGAGGATATCGAAAGTGTTCATGTCGGCGTCTCCACCCCGGCCTCCCGGAGTTCCCGAAAGAGTCCCCGCAGGGTGTCAAGAAAGGGGCGATAACCCTCGTTTCGGCAGACCGCCATGACCTCCGGGGGAAGAAACCGGGCCAGATCGCTCTCAATCGCTACTTCCAGTTCCTTGACGGCTGACTCGAAGTAGCCGGGGAGGCGGCGGAGCACAAAAGGGGCCGCATAGCAGGTAAATTTTCGTTCCACCACCTCACGGACAACGGTCACACGTAACCGTTCCCGCAGATGCCAGACATCGTAGATGTCCCGCCCTTTAAGGTAGGGACGCTCCAGCAGGGCGCGCACTTTGTCGGAGAGGATCTCCTCCAGTGTCTCCACCATCAGCACCGAATTGGGGCGGGGAATGCGGAATTCACCCACGCCGATCAGGTACGAAACGGCTTTCTGCATTCCCAGCACACGGGGTTCGGTCCTCAGGGTCACCCCCGCCAGCAGTCGCTCGCATTCAATCTTGACCATGATCCTGTCCCGGGCGTTTTTCGGTTCGAAAGCCACTCGCCAGACCGTACCCGTCTCCCGGTTTCCACGGGGCACGAAGGTGAGAAGGCCCGGCCCGAAATGGGCGATGGCTTCGCGTGTCACCGGCGCCGCGATGGCCCGCATCAATCGCTCCAGGCCGGGCAATTCCAGATGGGTGACAAAATCAAGATCCTCGGAAAATCGCCCGCCGCCATGACACCAGCGGATAGCCGTACCACCCTGAAATATAAGGAGATTGCTTTCAGGACGTGCATAGATATGCTGGAGAAGGATCAACTGGAAAAGCTCAGAGCGGCGGATATATCGTTCGGTATATGCTTTCATTCGTTTAACTTATAGTACATATTTGTATTGTTGGCTAAACAATTTTTATCGTGACTTCTAACCTCTCCTTTAAGCCAAATAGCGCTTCAGATCGCGGTAGAAATTCTCATGCGCCCCCAAGGCAAGGAGAAGCACTTCCTTTTCATCGTATTCATAGGCCACAAGAAACAATCTCTCCCGGACCTTGAATTTGTGCACGGAAACACCTGCCAGGTCTCCCTTTTTCGCCTCGCCGATTTCGGGAGCTGCGCAGATGCGCCGGATCTCGTCATCCAGAACGGCAAATTCCTCCTTTGTCAGATGCTTCTTCCTCTCAAAAAGGGGGGACTGGGAGACCTGACGGCTCATTCCCCTTCACCAAAGACATAGGGCGTCTTCAATCCGCTTCGCACCTGAGCCCGGGCGATGAGGATTTCCTTGATCAGGGAGACGGGGAGATCGGAGTTTTCATCCGCCACCCTTCCCAGCTTCGCCCAGTACTCCACCTGACCGGCAACGGAGCGACCCTCGACGCCGGCAAATACCGCGGCGCTCGTTGCCAGTTCATCGGATATCTTGACGGCTCTTGGCATAACTTATCCTCCAATATATTTTCTATGGGTTCACTATATTACATTATGAAACATTTTGCAACCAACCTCACTATCAAGGAAAGAAAAGTGCCCGTGACTCCCTCCCCTTATTTTTCCAGGTATGCCTTCAAAATACTGAAATTATTCTGCCGGTAATAGGGTCGCTGATCCGCCTCCAGGAGCAAACACAGTTTGACGTTGTAATCCTGACGGGTCAAGGCAGCGATGGCGGTCAGGGCCTGATCCGCTATCTCGGGGGAGATGTTGGCCGTTACACCTTTCTTGACCAGAAATTCGAGGTCATAGGCGTCCCTGATCTCCTTCCTCTGCAGGAAAGCAGCGATCTTTGAAGTCAGCACCTCCAGCTCAAACTGCTCCTGCTTGATCAGATCCTGCATAAAATGTCCTTGACCCTTTTGCGGGTTCGTTCCGGAAACGGCGCCATCAGGGTTTCCAACTCCGATCTGTCTAAGCGATCCATGTCGAGGGCGGCCACGTCGAAGGCGTAACACCCGTAAACGCTGAGGTGATAAGCATCGAGAAACGCCTTCTCTTTTTGCGCCATGAAAAAGGGGCCGATTTTCGTAAAGCCGAAGTAGCAGTCTTTTTTCAGCTTGAAATAGGAAAAAGTAGCATCGCCGGCGCCGTATTGGATGGAGCGCTTCAGAGCAACGCTTTCGTACCAGCCTCGGGGGGCCTGGGTGGTCACTCCATAATAAACCAGAGCGGTTGTGCAGGATATATAGGACGGAACCTGGAGATGATTGGCGATGGCGAAGAAATCCTGCCGGTCAAGATAGGGCCGGCGCTCGTCCAGGACGTAGAAATCCTTCTTCAAACGGATGAAGGCGCCGTTTTTCACTTGCCGGCTGCAAAACACCTGGGCCGAGGCCCTCGTGACGCCAAATTGACCGGCCACGTCCTCGGAGGTGAAAAACAGGCTTTTCTTTAAGGATTGCCATGCTTCACGATTCATATCGGGAACACTTTCTTAACTTTTATGTTAAGTAGCTATTCTTGAAAGCAGGATACTGTCAAGGAAAATATTGAAGAAGGCCCAACTTCTCCCTCCCCCGTACCTTCTCCATCTCCCGAATGATAATTTAGCGAAATGTCAGGCCCCCCAAAACAGAAAGTGTCCGCAACTTCCGAATGGTTCATGGTTACAACTCTTTTCCTAAGGTAAAATAGAATGTCGCCCCTTTGCCGACTTCCCCCTCCGCCCAGATCCGGCCGCCGTGGCGCTGGACAATCTGCTGGACGATGGCCAGGCCCACGCCCGTACCCTCAAACTCCTTCTCGCTATGGAGGCGTTGGAAAACGCCGAAGAGCTTGTCCGCGTAGGCCATGTCGAAGCCCGCGCCGTTGTCCTGGACGAAGTACACCACTGCCAGTTTTCCCTTTATGATTTCCGATGAAACGGGGTGCCCGCTGCCTTCCGATACGCAGCCCACCTCGATGACGGCCCGCTCTTTCTTCGCTGAAAACTTGACGGCGTTAACGAGGAGGTTCGTCCAGACCTGCCGGATCAGCGGCGGGTCACCGCTGGCCTGGGGCAGGGGGGCGACGTGAAAATCGATCCGCTCCCGCTCCTCCGGGGTAGTCAGTTCAAAGAAGATGGAATTTGCCAGGGTCGCCATGTCCACAGGCGCAGGATTCATCTCTATCCGGCTCGTCCGGGAGAAGGCCAGCAGATCGTCTATGAGCTTGCCCATCTTCCGGGCATTGTTGCTGATTATCTCACAGGTCCGCCTTCCTTCGCTATCCAGACGGACGGCATGGTCCTCAATAAGAATCTGTGCATAACCGTCTACGGCCCTGAGCGGCGCCTTGAGGTCGTGGGAGACGGAGTAAGTGAAGGCCTCCAACTCCTTGTTGGCAATTTCCAACTGGGCGGTGCGTTCGATGACGCGTTGCTCGAGTTCATCGTTCAACTGGCGGATTTCTGCCTCCGCCTGCTTGCGGTCGGTAATGTCACGGTTACTGCCCCGTTGGCCCAGATATTTACCATCACGGCCGTACACCCGCTGACAATCATGTCCGATCCAACGCTCTTCGTTGTTCTTAGTGATGATACGAAACTCCATTTTGCAGGCATCAGATTTGCCCCGCAACACGTCGTGAATATGGACGGCCAACCGGTGCTTGTCATCGGGATGGGTGATACTTTCCAGCAGCTTTGGGTCTTGATGAAATTCTTCAACCCGATACTCTGATATGCGCTCACAGGCAGGGGAGACATAGATATATTTTCCATCGGGAGCGAGCCAGTACTCCCAGGCATAGGTAAAGTCAGCCACCGTGCGATATCTTCCTTCGCTTTCCTGCAGCGCCGCTTCGGCCTGTTTGCGATCGGTGATGTCGCGGATAAACCCGCCCACGCCAACCCTATTGTGCCTCAGTTCTACGGGAAATTTGAGTGTTTCATACCATTGATCTCCGATAATCTCTTCAGAAATGAAAGTAGATTGGTTTGACAGGGCTTCCAAGTCTGTCTGCCGGCATTTTTCCGCGGCAATTTGCGGCATTAGTTCAAAGTCGCTTTTACTAATTAGCTCTCCCTCCGGTTTGCCAAAAAATGCCGCCATCGATTTATTTACAACTATGTTGCGAAATTGCTCATCCTTCAGATACACCATGTCCGAGGTGGCATTTATGAAGGTACGATAAAGCTCCCTGCTCTCCCGCAGCGACTCCTCCGCCTGCTTGCGGTCGGATTCCGATTGCTCCAGTTCCTGGATTCTCTGTTTTAAACCGGATATCTCTTTGATCAGTTCCGCATTTGTCCTGGATTGTTCGTTCATCTGGTGCGCCTCTGTTTTAAATCTTTGATATGCTAAGAAAGCGGCCCTGACACTACGCGCCATTCTCAGTCCTATAGCCAGTCTACGCTTCACCAATTGAGAAGTAGAAAACCGCCCCTTTGCCCGCCTCCCCCTCCGCCCATATCCGGCCGCTGTGGCGCTGGACGATCCGCTGGACGATGGCCAGGCCCACGCCCGTGCCCTCAAACTCCTTCGCGCTATGGAGACGCTGGAAAACGTCGAAGAGCTTGTCCACGTAAGCCATGTCGAAACCGGCGCCGTTGTCCCTGACGAAGTACACCCTTTCGGAGTCCGGAATGGGGAGCGCGGATGGCAGGTGTTCCATCGAAACGCCCGCCTCATGGGCGCCCACAGACGGGTGCCCGCTTCCTTCCGATCCGCAGCCCACCTCGATGACGGCCCGCTCCTTCTGCGCGGAAAATTTGACGGCATTACCGAGGAGGTTCGTCCAAACCTGACGGAGCAGCGACGGATCGCCATGGGCTCGTGGCAGGGGGGCGACGTGAAAAACGATCCGCTCCCGCTCCTCCGGGGTTGTCAGTTCAAAGAAGATGGAATTCGCCAGGGTCGCCATGTCCACGGGCGCAGGATTTATCTCTGCTCGGCCCGTCCGGGAGAAGGCCAGCAGATCGTCTATGAGCTTGCCCATCATTCGGGCGTTGTTGCTGATAACCTCGCAGACCCGCCTTCCTTCGCCATCCAGCCGGACGGCATGGTCCTCGATGAGAATCTGTGCATAACCGTCCACAGCCCTGAGCGGCGCTTTGAGGTCATGGGAGATGGAGTAGGCGAAGGCATCCAGCTCCTTGTTGGCAATTTCCAACTGGACGGTGCGGTCGATCACGCGCTGTTCAAGTTCGGCGTTGAGGTTCCGGATCTTCTCCTCCGCTCGCTTGCGTTCCGTGATATCGCGTGCCGCCGCAAAGACTCCCACTACCTGTCCCTTTTCATCCCGATACACGGAGGCGTTATACAACACCGAAGTCACATGTCCATCCCGGTGTCGAAGCTCTAATAGGTGGTTGCGCACGGAACCTACTCGAAACACCTCTTGATATCCGGCTCGGGCTTGCTCGGGGTCAGTGAAATAGTCGGAAAATTCCGTACCGATGAGTTCCGCACGGGGATACCCTGTCACCGCTTCCGTCGCCGCATTCACGTCCGTGATCTTGCCATCCGCTCCAATCGTCACTAGCGGATCAAGACTGGCTTCAATCAGGCTCCGGTTGTACGCATTTGCCGCATGCAGCGCCTCCTCTATACGTTTCCGTTTGGTGATATCCCGGATCGTTCCCTGGAACCCCATCACATTTTTTTCTGCGTTGCGGAGGGCAACCGCTGTGATAAGCGTGTGTATTACCGTGCCGTCTTTTCTGCGCAAGTCCACGGGGTATTCCTTAGAATAGCCACGTTCTGTGATGATACTGCTGTGCTTTGTCCTTTCTTCCGGGTTGACATAGAGATCTGAGATCTTCACCTGCATCAGTTCCGCTCGGCTTGGGTAACCGAACAATTCCACGGCGGCTTCATTCATATCGATCCAGTTTCCCTCTTTTGATGTTATGAAGACGCAATCCCGCGAAGTCATGAAAAACCGCCGGTATTTTTCCAAGCTCTCCCTGAGCGCCTCTGCCGCACCCTTGCGCTTGGTGATGTCGCGTTCTGTAGCAGCAAGACCAATTACCTTTTCAGCATCGTCCACCAGTTTCGTTACCGTCAGCCACACGTCGAGCAGGCGCCCGTCTTTGGTCAACCGCTGGGTCTCAAACGAGGTTATATTTTCACCCGCAAAAATCCGGCGGATAAAATCCTTTTGCTCGGCCGCTTTATTGGGAGGGGTAATTTGCCAAATATTCATCTGCCGCGCCTCTTGCTCGCTATAGCCGAACATCAGCTCGGCGCCGCGGTTCCAGGCCGTGATCCTTCCCTCAAGATTATGGATTATGATCGCATCATTCGAGTCGTGCACCAATGTCACCATGCGGCTTGCCTCCTCAGCATCCTGCTTGTGCTTGGCCACCGCCGCTTCCAGCTCTTTCAAACGGGCCTGGAGATTTTGATATTCTTTGTCTTGGATCTCAACCATATCTGTCCCTCTCCCATATCTGCTTTCGCGTACCCGATGGGCGGGAATTGCAGGTTAGTTCGACGCGTCGAACTAACTTATCTCTATAATATAATAAATAAACTGACGTGGCCTCTTGCCATTTTCATGTTTATTTTTGCCGGGTTTTAGGACCTGTTTCCATGCCCGCATTCGGCTCATCCTGCTACTGCGCCACCCGTGTAAAAAAGTCATCGATATTATGGCGCAGGGATTCAACGGCCTCAATGACGCCGCTTTTGTCCTGGGTGGACAAGGTCCCCATGTCCAGGTCGGCTATTTTTCCCCCCGCCGTGGAGAGGGCAGCCACGATTCCTTCCGCCTTGGTACGCCTGGGCGCGCGAGTTTTCTTCCCTTCCGCCGCCTTTTGCTGCTGCGCCTTGTACCTGGCAAAGGCAGTAGTCATGCTCCGTTGCTGCTTATTCCGGGCAATCTCGATGAGGGTGCGCTTGGGGACGGAGGGGTCCGTGCGGCATTCGTCGCGTATCTCCTGGGGGAGTTTGTTCAGGGAAAGGGTCTCCGAGATAGTGGCCTTGGATTTGCCGAAAATGCGCGTCAAATCGTCCTGCTGGTACTTATGATCTTCCTGGAGACGGCCCAGGGCCTCCGCTTCTTCCACGGCGGTCAGATTCTGGCGGAGCAGGTTTTCCACCAGGGATATCTCCGTGTGGTTCTGACTGTCGATGAATATGGCGGGGACGGAGGCGAGGCCGGCCTGACGCGTCGCGGCGCAGCGCCGTTCCCCGGCGACGACGTAGTTGAGGCCGTTGTCCACTCGGAAGAGGACGGGTTCCAGTACGCCGTGCTGGGTGATGGAGGCCGCCAGTTCATCAAGCGCCGCCGGATCTAAGAATTTTCTGGGCTGATTGGGGTCGGGCAGAAGTTCTGCCAGGGGGATGAGATAAAGCTGATTCCGCACGTAGGGTTCAGTGGCCGCCATGAAGTCCTCCTTGTCAAGGTTTCGTGGTCATGGTCCAGGAACGAAAAGCTATTCTGTGGGCAGAATAAAGTTAATTGTATGGTTATGTCAAGCTATATTCGCTAATTTTGGATCTTCGATATCTTGGACGAGTTGAATCACAACCTCAAAGAGGTTGTTGAATTGCTCACACCTCAGATCGTCCGCGACATCGGTCTGACCATCGAAGAATTTCTCAAGCATCGCTGATCCCGTCCGCTGGCGCAAAGTGTCCGTCTGGCCTGAACAGGTCTTTTGCTCCGACAAGGCTTTGCCCGTTTCTTGCTGTGGATTCTATCCTATGAAATCGAGATAATTATCCGGTGTAACCAGTGAAAATTGCGCCTCGGGATAGGTTTCCCGCCATTTTTTCGGCGGCTTATCCCGCCGTTTCGATGACCATTTGCACTCGAAACCGAACAGCCCGCCGTCGCGCTCTTCGATATAGTCAATCTCCTGCCCGTCGTATGTGCGCCAGAAGTGGTAGGTTCCGTATATCCCGCGGTAAGATCGTTTTTTTAGACGCTCGGCCACCACGAAGTTCTCCCACAGGGCGCCCGTGTCATTGCGGGAATCAAGCAGGTTGTACTGGCCGATGACGGCGTTGCGCACCCCGTTGTCCAGGAAGTAGTACTTTGCCTTGCTGGTGACCTCGTTACGCAGATTGCGGCTGAAGCCCCCCACCCGAACAATGACGAAGCCCTTTTCCAGGATGTCCAGATAGCGTCCGACCGTTTTCACGTCCAGCCTGACCTGGGTGGCCAGCTCAGTTTGCGACAATTCGCTCCCCACCTGAAAGGCAATCAGTTTCAAAAGGTCCACCAGTGTACGTGATGAGCGGATTCTCTCTAACGCCAGCACATCTTTCATCAGATAGGAGCCAACCAGTTCCTCCAGCAGCGCAATTTTCTCTCTTCTCCCCTCGGTCACGACAATTTCCGGATATGAGCCGTAGACGAGATATTCCTCCAGCCGTTGGCGCAGATCATAACTGTTGAACCTCTGCTTCAATTCCATCTGGCTGATCGGAAAAAGCGTCAGGGTCCGTTTCCGCCCGGTGAGAGGTTCCCCGACGGCCCCTGCCAGGTCGAAGGATGAAGAGCCGGTGGCAATGATCCGCAGATCGGGGAGCTGGTCAACCAGGATCTTCAGCCCCATGCCGACGCCCGGAATCTGTTGCGCCTCATCAATAGCTACCAGCTCGAACCCCTCGGCAAAGGCGACAAGCTGCTTCAGATCATCCGATCCGAGTAGATGGCGTATGCGGATATCGTCCCCCGTTTCCAGGCGGTAGCGCAGGCCACAGGAAGCAAGATACGATTTAAGCAGGGTCGTTTTGCCGGCCCTGCGGGGTCCGTAGATGATCAGCGCCTTGCCGGGCACAAGAGATGAACCAATGTTTATGAACCGATCTATGAATTCAGGCATGTCTATTCCATGTATTAATATAAATATGAGGAATTATAGCCCACATATTTGGCTTTCGCAATCAAAATGTGAAGCCTTCGCAAATAGTCGTTATTCCCGCGCAGAGCCTGTCCTCGACCCGATCCGGGGACGGGAATCCAGACCATCGGCAAACAGTTAAAAACACTGGACCCCGGCGCCTGTCCCGGACTCCGATCCGGGATCCACCGGGGTGACAATACGTTTACTCTGGTTCCCGGCTGGAGTTTACCCCGTACCGCGATACGGGGCCGGGGTGACAGAAAAGGTTGACTTTCAAACCATGTCTCCCAAGGTGAAATAAAACGTCGCCCCTTTGCCCGGCGTCCCCTCCGCCCAGATCCGGCCGCCGTGGCGCTGGACGATGGCCAGGCCCACGCCCGTGCTCCCGAACTCTTTCGCGCTGTGGAGGCGCTGGAAAACGCCGAAGAGCTTGTCCGCATAGGCCATGTCGAATCCCGGACATTGCAGACCACGGCTTCGGCCTGACCGTGATCGTCGAAAACCGGCGTCAGGATATATTCATATTTCCGGGAACCTTCAAGGGTGGGGAATTCTGTTTCTGCGGTAACCGGTCGGCCGGTAGTCATGACGGACTGACGATGGGCGTCGAAAGGTTCCATGATCCCTTTGGGAAAACCAAGATCACGCCAGTGTTTTCCGATTATGTCCGCCGGATTCAGTCCCAGGGCGCTTGCCACGGCCTTATTTGCGAAGAGATAGCGCCCGGCGGCGTCATACATGTAGATATGATCCGCAGAGGCGGACAGGATATTTCCCAGCATCCTGGCCTGCGCGGCAAGTTGGTCGATCATGAGGTGCAGATTACCGATTTTATCTGTTTCCAATGCGGCTACCTAAGGCGCAGTAGTTTTGGTTCTGTACATCCGTGTGCAGATTGACCGCTTTATTTGCCACCTATTCCGGACTCCGGAATAGTTAAAGTATCCGATATAATTGCTAAAAAACCGAGGTTCCTGTTGGCGGCTCTTCTCTTTCGAATTCTTTGCGAACGGCCATACCTAACTTACCGATTACGTAAGGTTTTATTACGTACTCACCCGCTCCGAGTTTCTGGGCTGCTTCAACCCGTTCAGTCTTGGCGAAGCCGCTGACGACAATTGCCTTCTGCTGCGGATGGATTTCCAGGATCCGGCGGTATGTATCCAGACCGTCGATGCCGGGATCCATGATCATGTCCAGGACAATAAGATCTGCCTTATGTGTCTTGAGATATTCCACGGCATCCTCGCCGCTCGCCGCTGTTGCCACCCGGTAATTCAAGCTCTCCAGAATCGTTGCGGCCAGCATACGTTGTGCTTCCACATCGTCCACGATCAGAATGCTCTCTCCCCGACCTTGATATGCTTCAGGAGACAAATCCTGATCCCCCTCTGACAAGGCCTGTCGCGTCGCCGGAAAATACATGGTAAAGGTGCTGCCCTGGTTCTCTTTACTTCTCACATCGATATACCCGCCGTGATCCTTCACGGTCCCCCAGACCACCGCCAGACCGAGGCCCGTTCCGCTCCGGCCCATGACCTTTTTCGTGTAGAACGGCTCAAAGATCCGTCCCAGATCTACCGGAGAAATCCCCGCACCCGTATCTGAGACAGCCAAAACCACGTACTCCCCTTCCTGCGTGTTTTCGTAGCCCGGTATTGGTACGTCCACATAGCGGTTCTCCGTTTTGATTGTGACCTCCCCCCCGCCTCGTATCGACTCCACGGCATTCGACAGGAGATTCATAATAGTCTTGAAGAGATGAACGGGCGACCCCTTGATGTTGAACAGGTCGGTCTCAAATTGACTCCTGATGAGGACATCGGGGTGATGAAGTTTGACGAGCTCGAATTCAGGCGACTTGAGGAAATCGGATACGATCCGGTTGAGGTTTACCGTTTTCGAGACAGAAACACCCCGGCGGGCCATGGTCAGCAGATCCTGGATGATCGCGGCCGCTCTTTCACCTCCCTGCAGAATGCTTTTAGCGTATTTGCCGGCGCGACTTCCCTCCGGGAACTCCCGCAAGAGTAATTCGGAATAACCCACCAGGACACCCAGGACGTTGTTCATATCGTGAGCCACACCACCGGCCAACACCCCCAAAGCCTCCATCTTCTCTGCCCGCTGCAGACGTTCCTCCATGTTCTTGCGATCGGTGTTGTTGCGGATACACTCGATGGCGGCGATGATCTCACCCCTGGAATTCCTCAGCACGGACGCCGTTGCGGACAGATGGACATTCCCGGGCGCCAGCGCCGGTGTGTAGGACTCTCCGATAATAATATCGCCCGTTCTATGAATGGTCGTGTATGTCTTTTCCCTTTCCAGGTCCGGATGCAGGGCAAGATCAATAAGAAGGGGCCTCCTTTCCCCGTAAAACGGGAGAGCGTACTCATAATTGCCTTTGCCCAGCATCTCCTCCGCCTTGACCCCGGTCATGGATTCGATGGCACGGTTCCAGGTGATTATCTGGCCCTCCTTGTCGATAACAAGGGTAGCATCGGGCAGGAAGTCAATGATGTCGTTCAAACGCTGGCTCGCGGAAACCAATGCCTCTTGCATCCGTTTTCGCTCAGTGATATCGCGGCCCCCCATGATGATCCCCTTTACATTTCCGTTCTCTGTAAAGAAGACATTGCCGATCAGCTCCATCCAGATGTAATGCCCCTCGTTGTGAAGTATTCGGGCTTCGACCATGCCGCGTCCTGTTTTTATCGCCTCCTGGAACGCATTCATCGCATCATCGCGGTCATCCGGATGAACAAAATCGAAGGCGTATTTCCCCAGCACCTCCTCAATCCGATACCCTAAAAGACGTGTGACACTCTGCGTGAAATATTGGAATACCGCCTGAGTATCCATTTGCAGCACCAGGTCCACCATGTTATCCGTGACCAGGCGGAGCTGCTCTTCGCTTGACGTCACCATTCTCGTCAAAAACAGGTCTGTTAGTCCAGGTAATCCAGACACGCTCTCCGTTGCTGCGTGTGTTTTCATTTTCGTTGCTGGCATAGGCCTCGGGGTTGCGGCCGATATCGTTTATCATGGCGGCCAAGTCGCGGCCGGTAGTCTCTCTTGCGGGCACAATGGTGCCGACGACGCTCTGCCCGACAATATCTTCTTTCCGGAATCCGAAGAACCGTTCTGCAAACTCATTGAAAAATATGACCCGGCCTTCCTTGTCCATTCGCAGGATGATGCTGTTGGCGTTCTCCACCAGCTCCCGATATTTCTCCTCGCTGTTACGAAGCGCTTTCTCGGCAAGAATGCGGGATTCCTGCTCAAGAAGGACAAGACAAACAAGCAGTGTGCCGATTGGATAGATGGTAATGACCGGGATGGCAATCTTTGACAACACTTCAAATGTCATGCTGGATGGCAGGGCCATAGTCAGGATCAGCATGCATATGTGAACGATTATTCCAAATCCGACCAGGTGTAAAGGTTTGGTCAAGTTCGCGTGTTGCTTTCGCAAATTATAATAGATAATGCCGATAATGGCTGACGACGTAATTACGGAAACGCCCATGATCGCCCCCGGACCGCCAAGATAGACGCGGTAAGCTATACTCATCAGCGCGGCAATTAAGGCAGTCACCCAACCGCCTATGAAGCCGGCAATGCTGATGATTATTGAACGGCCGTCAAAAATAAGTCCGGGAGAAAAAACCAGAGGATTCATCATGCCGATAACGGCAACAGCGCCAAACAGGAACCCGGAGATTACTCGGTGAGGTTTCGAGGCAAATTTCCACTTACGGACAATTAGGCTATAGAGTATGCTTAAAGCGACAATGAGGGTGATGTTGTTGACAAGTGTGGAATAGATCATAAGCAAACAGAGTTTTTACTCGTGACGCCTATAAAGGTTATATTCCTTATAATTCACCGTACGCTTCAGATTTATTACAAGACTTTTTCGATGATATGAAAGCTACCGTATACCTGTTGAGATGTCAAATGGAAAGTACCCCTTCAGTTGCTGTTTGTCATCTGAAATCAGCAACTTTTTCTGAGCCTGACAATTTACTGTTTTTGGGAAGCACGCATCAACCGTATGATGACCAAATTTACGCTGACCTAATTGTTCAGCCTTCCTACAGGCCTGGCCTATTGACCAACGAGAAAATCGGCAATAGCCTGATCACGCCCGGCATGGGGATAAAAGACGATGGAATAGTGGTTGGTTCCCGCAACGTCAAACAGACGGGCCTGGGGGATTTGGCGGACCATATGCTCCGCCGTCTCAATCGGCAGGACGACGTCTTCCTTGATGAAGAGGCCTTCGGTTGCCCGCATGATCAGGGTGGGGCAGGCGACTTTCGAATATAGAGAGGCAATATCGGCCTTGGCCAGATTTTCCGATTCTTCCAGGATACATGCGGGGTCGATGCGGGAGCGGACGCCACCGTCCACCGCTATTATTTCATAGCGAAAGTAGCTTTCCAGGGTCTCCGTCCAGGGCTGGAAGAGGGGAGAATTTTTCAGCGGGGCCACGTATTCCTCAAAGGAGGGAAAGACCTTGCCAAGGCGGGTAAGAGCGGGCTTGATGGCCTGATTTACCCGTTCCCACTGCTCCGGGGGGAGATCGCCACCTCCGTCCACCAGGAGCAGGCGGTCCATCCGTTCCGGATAGGCGGCGGCGAAGGCGAGGCTGATGTAAGCCCCCAGGGAATGGCCCATGAGGGTGATCCGTTCAATTTTCAGGGCGTCAAGGACCCAGCGGATATCCTCGACATGGGTGGCGAGGCAATAACCAGTCGGTGGCTGGTCGGAATGTCCCCGTCCCCGGAGGTCCATTGCCAGGAGGGGATGTCTTGTCCGGAGAGACGCGGCGATCTGGCTCCAGCACTGGAGATTGGCTGACAGGCCGTGTATGCACAGGACCGCTCCCTGAATTGTCGCGGCAAAATCACACCACCCGGCAAGCTGGATGCCGACGCCGGGAACTTTTTTCATAATGGGAAATACATTCATTGCGTTACCTTTCCAATAACTATTATCACTGTGTTTAAACCGCGTCAAGGGACCCCAATATTCAGGAAAAAAGGGCACATTTTTCCGCCTTGACCCCTTGCATAACTCCCCATTCCGTCATTCCCGCAACGACTCTGAACTGAAATATTGGGAAATAAGCATTTTGCCGCGCCTTTATCTCTTGACATCGAGGACGTTTTAATCCATTTTATACACGCCGATCGGGTATTTCATCCGACGGATTTGCGAAAGGAGAGGGAACGTGAGAGCCTATACCGCCGTCATTGAGAAGTGTCACGACACGGGGCTTTTTGTTGGATATATTCCGGGATTACGCGGCGCCCATTCTCAGGGGGAAACCTTGGACGAGTTGAATAACAACCTCAAAGAGGTTGTTGAATTGCTCCTGGAGGATGGCGAGCCGGAGCTGGAGACGGAATTTGTCGGAACACAGAGCGTTGTCGTGGCTTGACGATGGGATCTCGCGCCGTATTTAAGCTATTTGAAGTGATAATTATCCTCGAACGTCTCGGTTTTACAGAGGCACGCCAGAAGGGGAGCCATAAGCAGTTCCGCCATCCGGACGGAAGAGGAACCACCGTTCCCTGCCATCCGGGTAGAGACGTCTCTCCCATCCTCCTTCGTCAGATTGCACGCGACATCGGTCTGACCATCGAAGAATTTCTCAAGTATCGCTGACCCCATTATTCTGCTTGACAGATCAAGCGTCGCCTTTCTATAATGGCCAAAATCTGAAAAGGAAAAATAGCCGGGTCCCGTGCAACGTCGGATTGTAAACCCCGTCAGGTCCGGAAGGAAGCAGCGGTAGCAATAACCGGCGTGTGCTACGGGGAAGCCCGGCTATTCTTAATTTATATGACAACCCCCTCGGTGGAATATCTCGTCATGGCTCGGAAGTGGCGCCCGCAAGTATTTGAGGATGTCGCCGGGCAGGATCATGTCATCCGCACCCTCCAGAACGCCGTCAAGCTCGACCGGGTAGCCCATGCCTTTATCTTCAGTGGTCCCCGGGGAGTGGGCAAGACGTCGGTCGCCCGGATTCTTGCCAAGGCCCTGAATTGTGAACAGGGGCCGACGCCGACGCCGTGCCAGGTGTGCACCCATTGCCGGGAGATTACCGAGGGGATTGCCCTGGATGTCCATGAAATCGACGGCGCCTCGAACCGCGGCATCGACGAGATCCGGGAACTCCGGGAAAACATCAAGTTTCTTCCCGCCTCCTCCCGTTACAAGGTCTATATCATCGACGAGGTCCATATGCTGACCAGGGAGGCATTCAACGCCCTCCTGAAGACCCTCGAAGAGCCGCCGCCCCACGTGGTATTCATCTTTGCCACGACGGAGACCCACAAGATCCCGGCGACTATTCTGTCCCGGTGTCAGTGTTTCGATTTCCGGCGTATCTCCCTGAAGGAAATCGGAGACAACCTCAGAAAGATCGCCGCCGCTGAAGGAATAGAGATCAGCGATAAAGGTCTGGCCTGGATCGCCGCCGCCGGCGACGGCAGTATGCGGGATTCCCAGAGCATCTTCGATCAGATCGTGTCCTATGCCGGGACTGCCATTGCCGACCAGAATATTGAAGAAATCCTCGGCCTGACGGACCGGCGGTTTGTGATCGCGATCGCCGAGGCCGTTCTGGCCCGAAATGCTGCGCAGTGCCTGAAATTGATCGATGAGGGTTATTACGCCGGTCTGGATATGCAGGTCTTTTATCAGATGCTCGTCGATCATTTCCGCAATCTTGTTTTGACCAAGGTCGTTGCCGGGGCGGAAGGTATTACGGAGATGACTCAAGAGGACTGGTCCAGACTTCAGGAACAGACGGGAAAAGTTTCCCGGGAGACCCTGCAGCGCCTCCTGGAGATTCTCATGGCCGAAGAGGAGACGATGCGGAGAACCCAGAGTCCGCGCCTGGTTCTGGAGATGGCCCTGACCCGTATGGCGCACCTGGCGCCTCTGGTCCCCATCGATGAGATCCTGGCCAGGATGGCGTCTCTGGAGCGAAGCCTGATGTCCGGGGTCGTCGTAGCGGGAGAAAAAAGTAATGTACAATCGCGACCGGTTACGGAGATAAAGGGGCCCGGCGATTCCGGCGTGCCCATGCCCCCCAAGCCCATAGTGGCGATCAGGGAGCAGGCGGTGACCGGTTATGGAACGGGCGAAAAGGCAACCGCTGCTGATGTTAAGGGAGATCAATCCTGGGAAGGTTTCAAGGCCTTCGTGAAGCCCCCCCTGTCATCCAAGCTTGATCCCGGGCAATTGCTGTCCCTGGAAGGCAACCGCTTGACGATAGGCTTCCCGAAGGCTTATGTCTTTTTTGAAGATATCGAAAAGCACCAGAAAGAGGACCTTAGCAAGCTGGCCAGGAGTTATTTTCAACGCCCCGATCTGGAGATCAGGATCGAGGCCCTGCATATCGATTCCGCCGGGAACAATGGCAAAATTGTAAATGGGAACGCGAAAGCCCAGCTAATCAATGATATAAAACAGGAAGCCCTGAAACACCCCCTGGTCCAAAAGGTCATGGACATTTTTGAAAACGCCGAGATCCGTGATGTGATCCCGCGACAGAAGGTGACCGAGGGGGAAGTGGAATAATTGGGACAAAACTAGGAGGTAGGAAAGTTGGCCAATTTCGGAAATATAATGAAACAGGCAAAGAAGATGCAGGAGCGGATGGCCCGCCTGCAGCAGGAGCTGGAAACGAAGACCGTCGAGGCCTCTTCAGGCGGCGGGATGGTTTCCGTGGTCGTCAACGGCAAGTTTGAAATCATCACCATGAAGATCGAAAAGGATGTCGTCAATGCCGAAGATGTAGAGATGCTCCAGGATCTGGTGATGGCGGCCGTCAATGAGGGTGTTCGCAAGGCCCAGGAAATGACTACCGCAGAGATGTCCAAGATTACCGGGGGGCTCAATATCCCCGGTTTGACATAACGGCGGGCGTCCATGTCCCAATACGCCCCGCCCATAGAGCGACTGATTAAGGAACTGGCCCGTTTCCCTGGGATCGGCGAAAAAACCGCCGCCCGGCTCGCCAATTTTATCCTGCACGAATCCGTCGCGGATGCCCGGCGTCTGGCCGAAAGCATTATCGAAGTAAAGGAGCGGATACATCTGTGCCGGACCTGTCTCAACCTTACCGAACAGGATTTCTGCGCCATCTGCGCCAATCCGGCCCGGGATCGGGAAGTCATCTGTGTCGTTCAGGACCCCGACGCCCTTATTGCCATTGAAACGACGGGTGAATTTCGCGGCGCCTACCATGTCCTCCATGGGGCCCTGGCACCGTTGGACGGGATCGGCCCCGACGACCTCCACCTTCAGGAATTGCTCTCCCGGATAGATAGGAATACGGTCCGGGAGGTGATCATTGCCACCAATCCGGATGTCCAGGGAGAATCCACCGCCTTGCTGATCAACAAGATCCTCCAGAATAAAAATGTGACCATTTCGAGGATTGCTATGGGCGTCCCCATGGGGGGAGATCTTAAATACACCGACCGGATGACCCTGGGTAAGGCCCTGGAATTCCGGCGCGGGATGTGAGCGGCCAAAAACAATGGGCCCTATCAGAGAGATCGACAGCAAGCTTATCACCGAAACAGTAAAACGATTGTTTTTAGAGGCCAATACCTGCCTTGGGGCGGACGTCATAGAGGCCCTGCAAATATCTCTCGCCCGGGAGGAATCAGCTCTTGGCCGTCAGGTCCTCGCCCGCATGCTGGAAAACGCCGCCGTTGCCAAGGAAGAATCGGCCCCTATCTGCCAGGACACGGGTCTTGCCGTCGTCTTTGTCGAACTTGGACAGGATGTCCACGTTGCCGGAGGACTTCTCAATGCCGCCATTGAGGAAGGGGTACGGCAGGCTTATGGCGAGGGTTTTTTTCGGAAATCTGTCTGTGATCCCCTGAGCAGGGCTAATACCGGTGACAACACCCCGGCGGTCATTCACGTGGAGATAGCGGCCGGTGACAGGATTCGTTTAACTGTAATGCCCAAAGGGGGCGGCAGCGAGAATATGAGCAGCGTGACCATGCTCCTCCCCACGGCTGGAAACGAAGGTATCAGGCGGCATGTTGTCGAGTCGGTTTTGAAAGCCGGGCCGAACCCCTGCCCACCCGTCATCGTCGGGGTCGGTATCGGCGGTTCTATAGAAGAGTCACTCATCCTCGCCAAAAAGGCCCTTTTGCGACCCCTGGGGCAGAAGAACGGCCGGGATGATCGCCTTAACGACCTTGAACAAGACATCCTCGCCGACGTGAATCGGATGGGCGGCGGGCCCCAGGGATTCGGCGGCAGTGTCTCGGCCCTGGCCGTCCATGTGGAAATGAAGCCCTGTCACATTGCCAGCCTACCCGTGGCCGTGAATATCCAGTGCCATGTGGCGCGCCATCGGGAGACCATCATATGAGTTTGGAAATTTAGAAACGTGCAAAATTCCCGATCCATAAAAACCCCGTTGACGGATGATCTGTGCGCAAGTTTGCATGCCGGCGATATGGTGCTCTTGAGCGGTGAGGTCTTTACCGCCCGGGATGCGGCCCACCGTCGCCTCCAGGAAACCCTCCAGCGCGGAGAGGCGCTGCCCTTTGACGTCCGGGGGGCGGTGATCTTTTACGCCGGTCCCTCGCCGACCAGACCGGGGCGGATCATCGGCTCCATCGGTCCGACGACGAGCTACCGGATGGACCCCTTTGCCCCTCTGCTGATGGAACAGGGAATGAAGGGCATGATCGGCAAAGGGAAGCGGTCAGCCGAAGTCGTGGCGGCCATGCAGCGTTACAAAGCCGTATATTTCGGGGCCATCGGAGGGATCGCCGCCCTGACGGCGCGATGCGTCCGTAGTGCCGACCTGGTGGCCTATGCAGACCTTGGACCCGAGGCGATCCTGAGACTTGAACTGGTCGATCTGCCCGTGGTCGTGGTCAATGATACGCAGGGCAGGGACCTCTACGAGGAAGCCCTGAAACGTTCGTAATAGGACGTCATCAATGATCAGACCGCAACGAACGATTGAAAAACTGCAGCGGGGCGACAAGGTTGTCATTGCCGCCCTGGGGGACTCTCTGACCCAGGGTTGGATGGTGCGGCGCGGTTATATCGAATTCCTCCGGGAGATGCTCAAAGCGCGTTATCCCGCCAGCGCCCTGACTATCGTCCCCAAGGGCATCCCGGGAGACTCGGCGGATAATGGCCTGTATCGCCTCCGCTACGACATCCTTGAATACAATCCCGACTGCGTCTTCATCCAGTACGCCATCAATGACGCCTTCATGGGCTACACATCCCGGCAGTTCCGGAGTACGATTCAGGAAATCATCGAAGAAGTGCAAGCGGACGGGGATGCGGACATCGTCCTCGTGACGTCGAGCTATATCGGCGACAATGCCGATGCCGAGATCATCGGGGAATTTTATCGACAATTGGAAGAGCTGGGCGGTATCTTCGGCCTGCCGGTCGCGATGGTCCATGAATACTGGAAAAAGAGGATAGACGAGGGGGTAGATTATCGGACCCTTGTCCAGTACGACATGGTCCACCCCACCGAGGACGGCTATCGGTTCATGGCAGAGGCCATTGTTGCCCTATTTTAGGATCTCGTGACCGGCTTTAAGACAATCAGTGCGTCCACAGCGACAGGTTGGCCGTTGGGAGCGATCTTCAGGGGATTGATGTCGATTTCCGCGACCTCCCCGTATTCCAGGCCGATCTGACCTATGCCCAGGAGGATGCGAGCCAGCGCCTCCCGGTCCACGGCCGCTTCCCCGCGAAAGGCGTCAAGAATCTTCACGGCCCTGATATCGGACATCATGGACCGGGCGTCTCCCGTTGTCAGGGGGGCGATACGGAAAACCGTATCTTTCAATATCTCCGTGAGAACGCCGCCCAGGCCGAACATGACGGCCGGTCCAAAGTGGGGATCCCTCGTCAAACCGCAGACGAGTTCCCTGGCCCCGCCGACCATTTCTGCGACGATCAGCGCCTCGCAGCCGGGAATCTTCAGCAGCCGGTTGCCTTCTGATTCGATTTCCCCCGGGGTTTTCAAATTGAGGACAACGCCCCCGACTTCGGTCTTGTGGGCGAGGTCGGCGCCGGTGGCCTTCAGGGCTACGGGATAGCCCAATCCGGCTGCCGCCGCGACAGCTTCCTCGGCGTCGATCACACAGATATCCCGGGAAACGGGGATACCGAAAAGGGCCAGGAACTTTTTGGAGTCGTATTCGCTCAGGGTTTTCCGGCCTTTGGCAAGGGCATCCTGGATCATTGAAGCGGCTTTAGTCATGGACTTATCCTCGATGTTAAGGTTTTGTCTGTTCATAGAAGAGACCCTGGCGCTTGTCAATATTTTTTCCCAAAAGCCTTTTTTACCATTGACACGTTTTCCCATTTTTAGTAGTGGAAGCTACATTTTTATTTCCGTAGGACATACCAGAAAAAATGGGAGATAGGTGATCATGATTGAAATAAGGTGGCACGGAAGGGGAGGTCAGGGCGCGGTCACGTCCGTCGAGTTGTTGGCGTTGGCGGCGATCGAAGAAGGAAAATACGCCCAGGGTTTTCCGGCGTTTGGTCCGGAGCGCCGGGGGGCGCCGGTCATGGCATATAATCGTGTATCGGAAAAACCCATCAAGATCCGTTCCGGGATCTACCACCCCGATGTGGTCGTCGTCCTCGATCCGTCGCTGGTGGGGCTTGTGAACGTCACGGATGGTCTTAAACCCGAAGGCCTGCTCATTGTCAATACCTCGAAGCCGGCGGAGACGCTCCGGGAGCAGCTCAAATACAAGGGCAAGCTGGCGACCGTCGATGCCACCTTCATCGCCCGGGAGGAGCTTGGCGTTCCCATTGCCAATACCACGATGCTGGGCGCGGTCATGAAGGCGACCAAGGTCCTGAAGCTGGAATCTTTGGACGAGCCCATTGAGGAGCGGTTTGGGAAGATTGCGTATAAAAACAAGAATGCCCTCAAGAGGGCTTATAAAGACGTCAAACTGGCAAAGTAAAAACGATTATTGAGGTGTTTTCCATGAAACAGAAGAAATGGCCGGAAGCCTGGCAGGAAGTCACCCCCGGTTGTATGGTGTTTGAGCCGGGGAACGCCAGTACTTATAAAACGGGAAGCTGGCGCGCCCAAAGACCCATCTGGGACAACAAGAAGTGTATCAAATGCGGCATCTGTTATATATTTTGCCCCGAAGCGTGCGTCTCCGAGACTCCGGAGGGGTTCTTTGCGGCGAACCTGGATTATTGCAAAGGCTGTGGAATCTGCGCCCATGAATGCTGGCCCCAGGCCATCGTCATGCAGGAAGAGGAGGTGTGACCATGGGTAAACGTATTGGCATGGAAGTAGGAATCGC
>JAPLJZ010000125.1 GCA_026388335.1 Deltaproteobacteria bacterium | reverse complement strand
TCCAGAAGCCGGATTGGAAATGAACGGAAAAAAAGCCGCCCCCTTTATAGAAAAATATGGCCAGGCACAGGCAGGCAAAAGACAGATGTATCCGGTTCTGCCGCTTGGTAAAGAAGAGAAAAACGGCGATGGCCAGGCTGACAACGGCTAAGGTAAAGACTTCCATGGACTCTCTATGTCCTCTGATCAGGATGAATTTCTAATGCAACGATAGCGGGAAATCTCACGGGAGTCAAGGAAGGTCATAAAAAAAACAGGAGCTTCCCCCCTTGTGGAACGGCTCCTGTTTTCCTCCGTTTATAATAACGGATTGGTGATAATCTTAATGGCCCGTTATGCGGATTCGCTCTCCGTCGGTAGGGCATACCGGAAGCAACTGGCGTTTTCATAAACTGCCGGGGAAATAATATATCCTTCTTCAATCTTGAAGACCTTGGATTCCTGCCCCCGCACCTTTATCGCCCGTCCCTTGAGAAAAACCTTGATGTTCCCTTCGACGAGGTTCGTAATATCATAGCGTCCGAAGGTATGATACACATCGATGCTGCCGACCTCCTCCGATTTTAGATGCCAGTGATCATGAATCCCGGCCTCGCTTTCCTCAAAAAATACCTCCAGCTTGTCCTTCCATTTCTCCGGGAGTTCTTCTGTAGTCATTTCAAATGCCCTGTCGACATCATCGTTCTTTTTCGCTTTCCTGGGTGCTTTCACTGTTTTTACTGCCTTTATTGACTTTGCCATGACGGCCTCCTTTTTCTGCTTAGCTGGCATATTTGTGATACCTTCCCCTTTTTGTCAGATGATTATTTATTATTGGTGGCCGAAGTCCTGCATTATCCTTAATCACAATGCGTGCCAAGGGCGGCGGAACGATGGGAATATTGCGCATATATATGACTTTATATGATTTTTAGGCAAGGATGATCCGTCGCACATCAGACAGAAACGCCCCTCACTGCCGCCGGAAATGCGTAAGACATTTCGCAGGGTGAATAGTCCTATGCACTTTTATCTCAGGGGGCAACAAAGACACTGCGTACGCATTTTTTTTCAGGGATTATGTTGACATCCTTCATCAATTTCCATATTCTGATCACGAAAGATCTCAAAATGACAGGGATGAGGGAAAGGGGCCAGATGATGTTGATATGAGCAACGGGAAGTCATGAAAAATGAAGTGCACCAGGGACAGGTAACGGAGGTCTTTATCGGTGTCGAAGCCCACCAGTCAACGGCGGCGCTTATCCGAAATCACTCGACCAACCCACGGGACATTCGGGAGATGGCCCTGAATGACCTCGATCTGACGGAATGCCGGCATATTCTGGACCTGGGTTGCGGCTTCGGATTCTTCACCGAGGCGCTCCGGCGCCGTGTGCATCCAGAGGCCTTCGTAACGGGACTGGACATGATCCCGGCTTACGAACCGCTCTTCCTGGAAGTCTGCAAACAGGCCGGGGTTCAAGGCCGTTTCATCGCTGCCCAGGTTTCGCATATCGAAGGCCTCCCGGATCGTTCCTGCGATCTCATACTTTGCAGTTATGCCCTCTATTTTTTCCCGGAAATCACTTCCCAAATTGCCCGGCTCCTCACTCCTGAGGGTGTCTTTGTGACCATTACCCATGCTGGGCAAAACATGGGGGAACTCATCGCGGCAACCAAGACCGTTTTAAGGAATAAGGGAGTTTTCAGACGGCATCGTCTGCCGGTGGAAGAAATCATCAGTCGTTTTTGCGCCGAAAACGGCCATGACCTGCTCCGTCCCTGGTTCGCCCGGATAGAGGCCGCCGATTATCCCAACACCCTTATTTTTAAACAGGATGAAGTGTCCCATCTTCTCCGGTACTTCCATTTTAAGAGCCCCTTCTTCCTGTCGGGGATCAATCTGGATCGGGAAGAGGTACTTATGAAGCTCGCCGCCCATCTGGAGAACCTTTCCCAAACTCACCAGGGTTTCAACCTCTCCAAGGATGACCGCATCTTCATCTGTCGGCAACCGCGTTTCCCGGGAGGGAAGCCATGAAAAGAAAACGAAGCTTTTGTCACTATTGCGGCGGTCAGATCACCCGGGAAATGGAAGAGGAAGTTCTGCGTGATTTCTGCGGCGCCTGTAAGACCTTTTTCTATGAAAACCCGCTACCTGTGGTTTCGGTTATCATGCTGTCAGACAGGAAAATTCTGCTGGTGAAGCGGGGGCGGCGACCCTACCGGGGGAAGTGGTGCCTGCCCACAGGGTTCGTGGAGAGCGGCGAGAGCATCGAAGCAGCAGCCATGAGAGAACTGGAGGAGGAAACGGGTATCCAGGGACGAATCGTCAATCTGGTGGATGTGGATTCGGGGGCCAATGCCTTTTACGGGGATCTCATTTTCCTCTGTTTCGAGGCGGAGATGTCGGGGGGCAGCCTGCGGGCCGGCGGCGACACCGTCGCGGCCAGATACTTCCCTATCGAGGGGATTCCCCGCCTCGCCTTCCCCGCCAACAACCGGGCGGTGCAAACATTTATTCGGAATAAATCCGATTACTGGGCCATCGCCGATTCCTTCTCCCTCACCGCCGCCTCCGAAGATCTTGCCGGAAGCACGAAGCAGAACCTTCTCTCCGATCGCCTTGTCCAGGTCATCGAGGACAACGCGGTGCCGATCTCCCGCATCTGGATCGAGGATGTCACCAGCAACCACTCGACGCCGAGTTACCATCATTTTGACCGGAAACGGCTCTTTTTGCGGGTCCACACAATCCTTTCCCAGTTTGGGAAATGGCTGGGCGGGGGTTACAACGATCAGGACATTCATGATTACTATACGGACATGGGCGGGGAAAGGCGGCGGGAAGGTTTTCGTTTGGGAGAAACCCTCAGCGCCTTGAGCCTTATCAAGAAACATATTTGGGAATTTGCCCTTTCCCGGGGGATGTGGCAAAAAACCATTGACATCTATATGGCCCTGGAGCTGGACCGTCGCATCGTCATCTTCTTTGACAAGGCCTCCTTTTATACGGCACGGGGCTACGAATCCCCAGAGACCGGCCCGCTCGGACAGCAAGACCTACCTTGATGATCGCTGTACTCATGCAGACTCAACCAGTACGGCTGATCCAGCTTTCCTTGTCTTCGCCCTCCTTTTTCTAAAGTCATGTTCAAAGTGCTCAACATATCGATGCTTTCTTATTGACATACACGGTATTCATATCCTATAATTTCGGCAAGAGGTTGATCAGGAAAAGGAGGTCTTACAATGAAGATTAATCTGTGGTTCTCGATTTTTTGTATGCTTATATTTACAACATCCGCCATTGCTGGAGAGGGAGTTTCAAAGGCAACAATCGACGATTACCGTCAGGCTAAAGAGGCTGTTGAAAAGCTGGCGGTTTCAAAGACCGGCAAGTATGCAAAGGATATCATCGAAAACACGAATATCAGCGTTTTGAAGGCCCAGAAAGCAATTGCGTCAGGTGATGAAACTTTGGCAAAGCAGATCATAGAAATAGTGAAACTGCAGATGACTCTGGCGGATGCGGTTGCTGCTGAACGCGAAGCCACAGATAGGACAGTCGTCGCAAGGACAGAACTCAAAAAGTTGGAACAGCGGCTTGATAATATTCTCGATGGGAAAGGAGACGTGAAATGAAAAAAATTACTTTAACATTATTCACGTTATTTTTCTGCATGGTTTGCATATCTCCGATAACCCAAGCGGCGGACAATGCGAATGTTCTGCTTGCGATTGAAAATACAAAAACTAATCTTAGGAATCTTGTCGAGAAAAGTGCCGGCAGTAAGGAGTATCAGGATGACATCATAACCGCTCAGAACTACCTTAACTTGGCAGAAAGTGAATATAAGAAGAACATAGGAATACTGGGAAACCTCAAGGATGAGGCTGAACCGACGATCAGGCACTATACTGATATGGCGAATATCACGGTGGCTATTGTCATGAGCCGAATTGAAAAGGCGAATCAAATTCGAGAGGGAGAAGAAATTGATAAGTCGATCCTGAAAATGAAGTCAAAAATAAAGGTTTTTGATGACAAGAATGCCGAGATTGAACGCTTCAAAGCAGAATCAGGAAGTACCAGAGGAACGATGGATTCGGTCAGCAAGGAGCTTGTGGCTCTGAAATCTGAAAATGCACTTCTCAAGAAAGATATTATGGGAAAAGAAAAGACCATCGGCGATCTAATGGGGGATAATAAGAAGATCAAGGATGATCTGAACGGCATTGTTGCCCAGAAAGGTGTTGCGTTCGTGCAGGTTCAGTCTAAACTTGCATCAGCTACAAAGACCAGGGATTTTCTCGTTGATATCAGCAAGCTTGGTCAAGTGACGCGGATCTCAACGGCAGGAGCAACTGTCGTTATTCCACGCAACTATTTCGTCAAGACGGCAAAGAAGGGGCCTGAGCTTGTTCCGGGGGCTGAAAAGATAGCCGGCGATATAGCTGCCGTGGTGACGAAATATCCTGAATACAGATTAGATTTGAAGGTCTATGGGTATGGCACACCGCAAAAAAATGAAGATATCAAGGCAACGGAGGCTATGGCAATAGTGATTAAAAAACTTCTCCTCGAAAAGGGAAAAATAAATGCTTCGTTTTTAGATGCAGCCGGAGCGGGGACATCACCGGCGCTTTTCCCGAAAGACGCGGGAAATGCAAACAGAAGGGTCGAAATTACCTTTACGTACAAAACGTCTCCCCTGTAGCAACTACAGATACCCTTACCGTTTTCTCATAAAGCAAACAGGGGGTTAACTGATAAGTCAGCTAACCCCCTGTTTTTCTTATGGTGCCGAAGCCCGGACTTGAACCGGGACGAGCGTACACCCACTAGACCCTGAACCTAGCGCGTCTACCAATTCCGCCACTTCGGCATGTTTTTTACGCCTGCTTTTTACACTTGTCGTCCTTGCCTTGTCAAGCAAAATTGATCTTGAAAATTAGCGGATTCGTGCTATGGTGGCGCCCTATGAAAACCATCCATCAAATAGACAATATTCCCGAGGAATTAACCGGTTCTTACCTGACCATAGGTAATTTCGACGGCGTCCACAGGGGGCATCAGTATCTGTTTCAGCATCTTGTCAATCAGGCCCGCAACGCGCAGCGGCAAGCGGTAGTCCTCACCTTCGATCCCCATCCGAAGATGGTCCTGCACCCGGACCGCCGTCCTTTCTATCTGATCACATCGATTGAGGAAAAGATCCGCCTCATTGAGGCCCAGGGTGTTGATGGGCTGATCATAATTCCCTTTAATCTTGACTTTGCTAAAACAACGGCCCGGGAGTTTGTCTGTGATCTCCTGTGGGGAAAATTACGGATAAAAAAAATCCTGATCGGTCATGATTATACCTTCGGTAAAGGTAAAGAGGGCAATGAGGCTTTTCTTGTAGCTCAGGGGCAGAAACTGGGTTTTGAGGTGGAGGTAATGAGGGCCTTCCAGGTGGACGAAACGATTATCAGCAGTACCCGGGTGCGCAACGCCATCCTCGCCGGCGACGTCAAAGCGGCGGCGGCCTGGCTGGGGCGACCTTATAATCTTGTGGGCAGGGTTGTTGCGGGGCATAATCGCGGCGCCGGCCTTGGCTTCCCCACCGCCAATATTGAACCTGAAAAGGAGCTTGTCCCTGCCTGCGGCGTTTACGCAGCCCTGGCCAGGATCGATGATCAAACCTATGGCAGCGTTCTTAACATCGGGATGAACCCGACCTTCGATGACAATCAGATGTCCATTGAAGTGCATATCCTCGATTTCAAAGGAGACATTTACGGGAAAACCCTGGAGATCCTTTTCATTGAGAAACTCCGGGACGAGAAAAAATTCAATGGTCCGGCGGAACTGATCGTCCAGATCCGGAAGGATGTCGAGCAGGCTCGCGCAATTCCGTTTCTAAATCAAAGATGAAATCATGGCGGCACCACGACCCGGAAAGCAACCCCTCAGTTTGCGTCTTCTTCATTCCTGGGACGTTGATTATCAGGAAGCCGTATCTATCCAGAATACCTTGAAGAAAGAGCTTATTCTTCACGACGGGGTCAAAATCGGGCCGGTGAATGTAATCGCCGGCGCGGATATTTCCTATGGCCGCAACAGCGATTTGTTTTTCGCCGCGGTCGTGGTTCTGTCCTATCCTGATATGCAGCCAATCGAAGAGGTCCATGCCGTCGGAAGGGTATTTTTCCCCTATATTCCCGGGTTGTTGAGTTTCCGGGAAGGACCGGTTTTATTGAAGGCTTTTGAAAATATGCAGCGGGCGCCGGATATTGTCATGTTTGACGGCCAGGGTATCGCCCATCCCCGGGGGTTTGGCCTCGCCGCGCATCTGGGTCTGTTTCTCGATATTCCGGCAATTGGTTGCGCCAAATCACGCCTTTGCGGGGAGCACCGAGAACCGGGACCTTTACCGGGGGACCATGAAGACCTGCTTCATCAGGGACGAGTGATCGGGTCCGTTTTGAGAACCAAGACCGGAGTGAGTCCGGTTTTCGTCTCCCCGGGACATCGGATCAGCCTGGAAAGATCCAGAGAGATCACCCTGAAGTGCTGCCGGTGCTATCGCCTGCCCGAACCGATCCGGCAGGCCCATCTGGCCGTTAACCGGCTGCGGACATCTGCTTAGTAGAGGACTTCCCCCGTATCGGTAATAAGCTTTTGGGGAAGCTTGAATACCCTTTTAACTATGTCGATGCCTTCCGCCGATAATTCCCTGGCAGGGATGGCCTTGACATCGGGAGCTTTCATCGGTCCTTTCACGGCAAAATAGACGGTAATAAACCTTCTGTCGTCATCCGTCAGAATCCATCCCATCACGGGAATCTTGCTGACGATCTTGTCCACGGTTTGCAGGGGTTGCAGACCTACCTTGAGATCGATGCTCTCCTTAACGATATCCATACTGCCCATGCCGAGGATATTCATGACGTCGCTGTCGGTATAGAAATCTTTGCTCGAAATGATCCCGTTCTTCAGCAGGAGGTTAGCCGTAATGGAATTATACGGCATCCCGTCGGCATTCACATCGGGAAGCCTAAACTTCAATAACTGCGACATGTTGAGGAGAGAGAATATTTTATATAAAGCATTTACATTTTTGATTATTCCCTTTTCGATGCCCAGATTCACCGTGCCGGTAACGGACGCTTTCAGCTCGGCAGCGGTTTTCCCCGCAGCGGAGAGGTCTCCCTTTGCCGTCATAATCCCTTTCACCCGTTGGTCTTTTTCCCCAGTCCAGAGAAGGGACTCCACTGGCACTCGGTCTATCTGGAACTGATAATGATGGCGCGGGGAACTTGCCCCCGGAAACTTGGTAAATCCTTTGGCGGCAACCCGGCCATCCTTCATGGCCCAGGTAAGGGACGTAAATTCAAGATTATCTGATTTATAGCCAAGATCGGCGTGAAGATTCTTAAAGGAAAGATCGTCAATTTTACCCGTCGCCGCCCGGACGGTGGCCTTCAGGAAGGGCAAGGAAACTGCATTTTTTGCATCGTAGTCGAGGTCGGCCCGTAGGTCTGAAAAAGACAGCTCTCCGAGCTTGCCTGCCGCCGCCCGTACCGTAGCCTGCATGGATATCGGAGGACCGCTTGTTTTCCTATCCCCTGTTTTCTCCAATTTCATCACTGCCGCCAGTTCCTCCCCCTTAAGGTAAGAGAAAGAAACGTCGCCCTTGATGACCCTTTCCCGGCCATTCTGAACAGACCCCCTGGCCGTCACAACCGCATCGTTGAGCCGTGCGGAAAGCGAGCGGACCTGACAGAGATCATTCCGGAAGGAAACATCACCGCTGATGTCCCGTATCTGATATCCTGTAGGTAGGCTTCGATAACCGAAATCCTCCGGATGGAATATAGGAAGGGAAAAGGTCAGGGAAAAATCCGGGGGTTTGAAACCTGCCACTGTACCGGCCACGGTAAAGGGTGTCTCGCCATAGCGTCCGGACAGGCCGGAGGAGGTTGTTTTGTCGCCTTCCAGGTGTATTAAACCATTTACCTCCTTAATTATTTTCATATTTTCCGACAGATGGAAGGACGTCCCCTGCAAGGAAATGTCGCCGCGCCAACGGTCGGGAGTCCCTGCTTTTCCCCCTCCCTCGCCGGTGATTACGGCCTGAGCCAAACCTTCTGCCTGGTGCCGCTTGAGTTCCGGAAAGCAGGCCTGGAGATCCCGCAAATTGACCGTGTTCGTGCGAAAAGACATTGAAAATGGCTGATTTGCATCCTTAAGTGGGGGCATTAAGGTTCCGGACAAAACAAGGGACCCCAAAGAATAATGAAACGGGTCCATTTGCAGCTTCCGGTCTCTGATCGCCGCAACAAAATCCAGATGGTTTTCCTGCCCTGCCGGCTTGATCATGACATCGCCATACTGGTAGCGGGCCGGCGTCAGGCTCCATTCTCCGTTCAGGCGATAATTGGCCAATGGTCCCACGCCGCTCAACTTCAAGGTTGTATTACCGCTGAAAGACAGCTTTTTAAACAGATCTTCCCCGATCAGCCAGGCCAGCTCGCGGTTTGTTGGTTGAACGGTAGCGGTGAAGGGATAGGTCGCAGGTTCAGGGAGGGGATATCCGGCAATTTTTCCGGTCAGGGTAACGGGTGAGACCCCGAAATATCCCGTCATCTTATTGAATTGAATGTCCCTTTCCGTAAACACCAGTTCTCCCGTGACGCCGTTAAAACTTGGTGTTGAGCCGCCAAAACCAACGACACCCTTTGCCACTGAAGTCTTCACAAGGAGGAGATTATCATGATCTGCCGCTCCCCACTTCCGCAATTGACTCAACCGGCCTTTCAAAGAACTCTCCTGGATATGGAAAAGACCGGCCCGGATATGTTCTTTGATAAACGTGGACGTTTCCGGGGGGATGATGCCATAGGGGAAATATTGTCCATATTTTTCCAGATCAAACGGTCCCAGCGTGGCCTTTATATCTATGGCCGGATCTTCTTTCCCCAATTCCCTGATCGCAACCTGCCCTTTAATCCTGATATCATCGACGGCAAGTTCGGCCTTGTTCAGGGAAATCTCATCGGAGGTGCGTTTCAGGTCATAGACCAGTCGGAATGAGGTTGGCGCCAGCGGACCCGGGAATACCCGGGGATACTGAAACTTTACATTTTTAAGTTCTATGGCCCCGGACGAGGTGAAATCCTGCTTTTGACCTTTGACGACGATATCGGCATTCAGCAGACCTGCTAACTGCTGGAAAGGAACTTTACCGCGGTAATAGGGCCAGGGAATGTCGAGATCGAGTTCCTGAATGCGGAGCCGGGAATCGACCCGGCTATTAATGAGTGGTTCCGGATGCCGGGGAAGATAAAGAGATCCTTCCATCCCCAGCCTGGCCCTCCGGGCGTTTTCCGAGAGGACCGCTTCAAGCTGAAAACCGGTCCTCTCTCCTCGCTGCAGATGATCGATTTTAAAACGAACATCCTTGAAATCGGTTTGAATCCCTTTCGGGCTTATCCATTGATCACGAAAGGTTATGGCGCCTTCCTGAACAGTCAAACCGCCGAATTCCACGGGCGGTTCTTTTTTCGTTTCGATCAGATCGTCAATATTCCACTTTCCCTGCTTGTCCCGGACAATCACAATATACGGCTGTTGCAGATTAATTTCCTTCAAGATGATTTTCCGCTCCAGCAGATAGGGCAGCAGTGCGACACGAACGGTCAGCCGCGCCGCTGAGGCAAAAGGGTCACGACCATTTTTCTCCATGATCGCAACCCTGTCAAAGGTCAGGGCCGGCCAAAAACCAAAGGAGACACGGCCGGATGCATATTGAATGTCCCGAGCCAGGACCTTTTTCGCGTAGTCCACGATGGTCGGCCTATATGCCTCAAGATTTTGGATTTGTTGATAGAAATAAACGAACAGGCCGCCCGTTATCAGGATGATAGTAAGGGTGACGCAGAGGATGAGGTTTCTCTTTTTCATCAGTTTTTGCTGAAGGACATCTCCCCTATGTAGCCTTCGGCATTGCTCCTGGTATTCTGAGAATTGATGTAAAAACGGACGCCATGGGTCGCCCCCAGGGGTTCTCCCCCATGCACATCCCGAAAAATCCGTTTGTAGTCTTCGTAAACATTTCTCTTCTCGGTGTACCAGTTCCCCAGATGGTCGGTTTTGTTACGGAGGACAAGATAGCGTATCTTCTTCAAAAAGGGCTTCGGGCTCCGAGTCGACAGGCCCTTCGGGGCTTCGTTGTCCCAGATATAGGTGAGGATCGGGGTATTGATTTTTTCAGGGAAACCCGTGGCCGGGAAAACCACATAGATCTGCAACACCTGATCATCCGTTGCGGATTTGCGGACGTCCCCTCCCTGAGGAAGCTTTGTCGCCAACCATGTCCAGTTGAGATAAGGATATTCCTTGAGATCAACCCGCACGGTCCTTTCGATGCCGAATCCCGAGCGGGGATCGCTTTTCATCCTGACATAATAGGCCTCTCCCACCCTGACCAGATTTATATTCGGGGTGCCGCTGTGCTTCATCAGGGTCCAGCCTTCCGGGACGCCATTGACCAACCGGGCTGATCTGTATTTAGCCACCACGACGGATTCTTCCATGATGGAAAAGAGATCTCCCGCTGAAACAAAAATAACAACTACTACTAAGATTATGGATAAAAAACGCTTATTGAACATTTCCCTTGCATTCATATCAAGATTTTGGCGCTGCCTTTACCTCAGACCAAACGGTCACGCAAGATCTTTTTTATAGACAGTCATGATTTCTGATCGTGTCACCACGGCATCCACCCTGGGGGTCTGGGCCAGGATGTTCTCCCTTCCCCCTTCTTCCCGATCGATGAGGGCGATCACCCGATCAATGACCAGCCCCGCCCCTTTTGCCTTTTCTATGGCCGTAATCGTGGAGCCTCCGGTCGTGATGACGTCATCGAGGATCACCACCCGTTCCCCAGTCTGGACGCCCCCCTCTATAGCGCTCTTTGTTCCGTGGTCTTTCACATCCTTCCGGACAATAAATGCCTTGATGGGTTTTCCCTGTTGATAGGAAATCACGGCCAGGGCGTTGGCCAGGGCATCCGCACCCAGGGTCAGGCCGCCGGCGGCGGTGACATCGGCATCGGCAAGCATCTGAAAGAGGATTCCCCCGATGAGGTTCATCCCTTCGGGATCGAGGGTCGTGGGTTTGCAGTTGAAGTAGAAGTTGCTCGTTTTCCCCGAGGCAAGGGTAAAGGGTGGATTATCACGGTATTGAAAGGACTTGTCGATGATAATCTCGATGAGGCGGGCTTTCATTTTATCTATTGTCATGACAGTATTAGTTCTCCAAATTTTCATTTCCCTTTGTGACGGCAGGCCGTCATGAGATTTTCAACAGCTTTTCTACTAGCCGCACCGCCTCGACACCGTCCCGGGCATAGGCCGCCCCCAGGGACGTCGCATAGGCGTCGGTTACGACGGCGCCGCCTAAGATAAACGGCGTTTTCAAGCCTTCCCGGCGGGCCAGTTCCATAACGTCCTTCATGGCGATCATCGTCGTGGTCATCAGGGCCGACAGTCCGACCACATCGGGCTTGCATTTTTTCATATGCTCGATGACGGTCTCCGTCGCCACATCCTTCCCCAGGTCAATGACGTCATAGCCGTAGTTTCTCAGCATCAGGGCGACGATGTTTTTCCCAATGTCGTGAATATCGCCCTGGACCGTCGCCAGGAGGATGACCCCCTTGCTTGTTCCCTGGAACTTTGCGGCCCGCAGCAGGGGCTCCAGATGGTCAAGTCCCTTCTTCATAGCCTCGGCGCTGGCAATCAACTGGGGGAGGAAATAGGTTTTCTGTTCATAAAGCTCCCCCACCCTGAGGATGGCCGGGATCATGAATTCCTCGACAATCCGGGCGGCAGACAGGCCGGCGTCGCTTTTCAGAAGCCCCGCGATGAGAGCGACGATATCATCGCGATTGCCGGCGAGGATCGCCTGATGAACCTGCTCGGAAGGGGTGAGCGGTGCCCCCCCGGCAGGTTTCTTTTCGGTTTTCTCTCCGTCCCGGAAAGATTCTATGTAGATCGCCGCCCCTCGGTCTTTTCCCAGGAAGACGTCTGCCGCCTTTTTCATCGCCATCAATTCCAGATTGGCCGGATTGACAATAGCCACCGTCAACCCCGAGGCTTGGGCCATGGTCAGAAAGGCCGCATTCAACCATTTCCGCTCCGGCATCCCGAAGGACACGTTGGAAACCCCCAGCACCGTCCGGCAGCCGAAGGACCGGGAACACCAGGAGACGGTTTTCAACGTCTCGCCCGGGGCGTCGGGATTGGCGGCAACGGTCATTACCAGTCCGTCAACAATGATGTCTTCCTTGGTAAAACCATGGCGCCGCGCCGCCCGATAAACGTCCCGGACAACCTTGCCACGCCCCGCAGCCGTCTCCGGAATCTCTCCGTCGAGGAGGGGGAGGAGAATGAACATGGCCCCGTATCGCGCCGCCAGGGGCAGGAGTTTATCCATCTTTTCCCGTTCTCCGGAGATGGAATTGAGGAGAGCCCGCCCCGGATAGAGTCGCAGGGCCGCCTCGATGGTATCCACCTTGGGAGAATCGATCACCAGCGGCAGACCCGTTGTTCCGGCAAGGGCGCTAAGGAGAGATTTCATGGCCAGCGGCTCATCAATGCCGGGAACGCCGACATTCACATCGAGAAGATCGGCACCCTGATCTTCCTGCTCCCTGGCCATTTGCCGCACCAGTGATGTCTTGCCTTCCCGTAGTTCTTGCTGGAGGGCCTTCTTGCCGGTGGGATTGATCCGCTCGCCGATGACGAACAGGGGCTTGTCACGATCGAGGATGACATGTCCACGGGCGGAACTCACAGCCGCCAGGGATTTTCTTCGCGGCGGCGTCGGTGGCGTCGCCTCCAGAGCTCGTTTCAGCGCGCCGATATGATCCGGCGTCGTTCCGCAGCACCCACCCAGGAGATTTACGCCGGCAGCGGCAAAAGGTTTGCTGAAGGCGCCAAAGGCGCGGGCATCCATGTCAAAGGTTGTGGTTTTCCCCACCAGGCGGGGAATCCCCGCATTTGGCTTGGCCGCCAGGGGAACGGTGGCGTAAGGCTTCATCGCCCTGATCCATTCCATCATCGCCTCTGGTCCCGCCGAGCAGTTGCAGCCCACGGCGTCGGCCCCGAGGCTCTGGAGGGTAATGAGGGCCGTAACCGGGTCCGTACCGTTCAGGGTGCGCCCATCCGGTTCGTAGGTCATGGTGACGATGGTGAAATAGTCGCCTGTTTCCTTTATCGCGAGGAGTGCCGCCCTTGCTTCCTGGATGTCCATCATGGTCTCGATGACAAAGAGGTCCACGCCCCCGGCCACAAGTCCCGCCACCTGTTCCTTGAAGACCGTCACGGCTTCTTCAAAGGGAAGATCGCCAAAGGGCTCGACAAACCGGCCGGTAGGACCGATATCCCCCGCTACCAGCACCCCGGGCCCAACCGCCTGCCGGGAAAGGACGGCCAGTTTGCAGTTGATTTCTTTGACGTCGATGATGCCGTATTCCGACAACTTCAGGCGGTTGCCCCCAAAGGTGCAGGTATAAACCATATCCGAGCCTGCCTCCCGATAATCCCGCTGGACCGCCTGGATAATTTCCGGATTCTCCGTGCACCACCGCTCGGGACAGACGCCGGCAGGCATGCCCCGCTTCTGAAGCTCTGTTCCCGTGGCGCCGTCAAGGATGAGGATCCTTTTCTTGAGTAATGTCTTTATCATGCCTTTATTCAAAGTAATTCTCCTGATGATATTGTTGATTTTCAAACCGTCAAGGTCGCATAGACGGAAATTCTTATAACACGCCGGGATCAAATGACAACAAAAAATCCTCGCCCCGGCGTTTTCAGTTCAAACTATCCCCGTAACGGCGGTTACGGATTTCTCCGGGACAAGGAGGCAGCTTTCCGTAATCGTTACATTCAATCTGTCCATTTGCAGGAGCCGGTGCATAAGCTGCTGGTTTTCCAGGGCAAAGTCACCATAACCGGCGGAAAAACGGCTATTTAAAAGCGTTTTCCCCTCCCGCCTGAGGGATTGCCGGAAGTAGCCCATGATCCAGTCGAGACCTGCATCCACAACCTCACTGGCCGTAGCATCCAGAACCACGCCCCGGGTCACATTGCGGCCACCTATGTCGGCCTGGATAGCCTCCATGATGGCCGTCCCTGCCGTCGCCCCCATAAGGACTATCTCGCGAGCATCCTTGAGGAACCGGGCCAGCTTCCGGCTTGCAAAGGTGTTCCCCCCCGGCAGGCTTATCAGCAACGGCTTTTCAAGCTCGATCGGCAGGCGCAGGGCGCTTCCCTTCAATTGCAGCAGAGGCAGGGCGTCGGCAATATAACCTTCCACTTCCTCCCGCTGCCCGGTGCTGATCCGGGTAGCTTCTTTCCGGTAGCCGAGGCGCCTGTAGATCGCAGGACGGGGCAGGGTAACGGGGATGGATTCAAAAAACAAAGGGGTCATATGAATAAAGCCTTTTGGCACTGATGATAATATTCCTGCTTATTTCCGGTCCAGTTCCTCCCTGACAGCGAGACCGATCTTCTCCAGGACATATGGTTTGCGGACAAAGACCCCGGCGCCGATTTCCTGGGCCTTCCGTACGCGGTCCGTCTCCGAAAAGCCGCTGACAATAACCGCTCTCTGAAGGGGGTTATTGTCAATGACACCCTGGTAGGTCTCCAGTCCATCGATCCCGGGCTCCATAATCATATCCAGGACCATCAGGTCGGCTTTCTTGCTACGCAAGTAATCAATCGCCCCTTCCCCGCTGGCAACAGCCTCGACCTTATAGCCAAGACTCTCCAACATGCTGATGGCCAGTTCCCGCTGTTCCTGCACATCATCAACAACCAGAATCGCTTCGCCTTTGCCCATATAGACCGCAGTATTGACGACACTTTTCTTTTTTACCGTCTCCTCCCTGGTAACAGGGAAATAGAGGAGAAAAGTGCTCCCCTCGCCCTCCTCACTCCGGACATCGATGTATCCGTTATGATCCTTCACGGTTCCCCAGACGACGGCCAAGCCCAGCCCCGTGCCGCTCCTGCCCATGGCCTTCTTCGTATAGAAGGGCTCGAATATCTTTCCCATGTCTTTGTCGGGGATTCCCTTGCCCGTGTCGGAAATCGTCAAAACGGCATAATCCCCTTCCCGCATGTCATCATACCCCTGGATGGGGATGTCCAAATAACGATTCTCCGTCTTGATCTTTATTTCTCCGTGGCCTGATATGGCCTCGGCAGCGTTCGCGACAAGATTCGCGAGCGTTTTACTCAAATGGATGGGCGACCCCTTGATATTCAAGAGTCCTTCCGTCAAATCAATATGGACTTTCACCTCCTGGTGCTCCGACCTCAGCTTCTCAAATTCCGGCGTCTTGAGATAATCGGAAACAATCATGTTCAGATCGACGACTTCCGAAACGGCCACCCCTCTTCTGGCCAGGGTTAAAAGATCCTGAATGATCGCGGCACCCCTCAAACCGGCTTGCATGATATTATCGGCGTACATCCTTAAGGGACTGTCTTGCGGAAGTCTTTCCCCCAGCAGTTCCGAGTATCCGACCAATACCCCCAAAATATTATTCATATCGTGGGCCACGCCCCCGGCCAGTCTTCCCAGACCCTCCATCTTCTCCGCGCGATTCAAACGCTCCGCCAACTTTTTGCGCTCTGTATTATCGCGGATGCACTCTATGGCGGCAATTATGTTGCCCTTGGAGTCGTGAAGAACGGACGCCGTTGCATACATATGCATGTCGCCGGGTGGTATGTTGGGGGCAAAGGCTTCGCCAAGAATAACGTCTCCCACCCTTTGAATGGCCGTGTATTGCTTTTCCATCTCCTTTTCCGGATGCAGGGCATAATCAATAAGAATGGGTCTTCTTTTCCCGTAAAAGGGCAGCGCATATTCGTAGTCGCCCTTCCCGAGCATGTCTTCCTTCCTGACACCGGTCATTGCTTCGATGGCCCGGTTCCAGGCGATCACCTTCCCCTCCTGATCGATAACCAGGGTGGCATCGGGAAGAAACTCGATGATGTCTTCCAGTCTCCTGCGGGATTCGGACAGCGCCTCCTCCGCCCGCTTGCGGGCGGTGATATTGCGGATAAAGCCGCCCACGCCTGTTTTATTACGGCCAAGTTCTACGGGGAACTTGCGTGTCTCCAACACTTGGTCTCCGGCAATCTCTTCGGAAGTGATAATAGATGTGCTTGTCAGGGCTTCCAGATCCGTTTGCCGGCATTTTTCTGCGACAGTTTGCGGCATCAGTTCAAAGTCGTTTTTACCGATTAGCTCTCCTTCCGGCTTACCGAAAAATGCCGCCAGCGATTTATTCACCATTTTGTTTCGAAATTGCTCATCCTTCAGGAACACCATGTCCGAGGTGGCATTTATGAAGGTACGATAAAGCTCCTCGCTATCCCGCAGTTTTTGCTCGGCCTGCTTACGGGCGGTGATTTCAGTGATCATGCCGCACAAGCCCATGATCACACCGTCATCGCCGCGCAAGGGAAATTTAATGGAGATAAAGAATCGTTTTCCATGCTCGTCTTCGAGAATTTCCTCCTTTTCCAGCACTAATCCCGATTCCATAACCTCCCCATCATTCCGTTGGAATTGTTTGCCTATTGGCCCGGGAAACAATTCTTCATCCGTCCTGCCGATGGTATCCCGGCGTTTCAATCCCGTCACTTCTTCCCACTTGTGGTTGACCAGGTCATAACGCCCTTCACGATCCTTGATGCAGATAAGGGCACCGCTATGCTCAATCAGGTCGGACAGGAAACGGCGGCTTTTGCGCGATTCCTCCTCCGCCTGTTTGCGCTCCGTGATGTCCTCAACGAAACCCTCTATAGTCAACAGGCGGCAATCTGCATCATGGACCGGCCAGATGTGCAGATTGCCCGTGAAAGTGCTGCCATCCTTACGGCGGTATATGTTCTCAAAGCTTCTCAAGTTTGGATTTTCAATGATCAGTCGCACAATTTCCGAGCGGCGCTGCCGGTCGACATACATATCGGTGGCGACATCTTTTACGGAGGCAATGACGTCTTCCGGAGATTCATAGCCAAACATATCGGCAAATGTCTGATTGGCGGTAATCACCTTTCCCTCCGCCGAAGACTGGAAGATTCCGATTGTTGCCTTCTCAAAGAGTCTCCGGTACTTTGCCTCGCCTTCGCTGACCAACTGCCCTGCCGGATATGATGCGGATTTCGATTGTTCCAGTTCCGCAATTCTCTGTTTTAGCGAAGCCAGTTCCTGAATCAATTCCTCAGTTGTCTTGGATTGATCTTCCATCAGGCTACCCCTGCCAATTGCAAACAGTTATGATATCAATGATATCCGGCTTATTGAATATTATTGTACCGGTCGACAACCTCATCGCCCATCGCCGCTGTCCCGACAAGCATCGTCCCTTCCCGGTGGAGGTCTTTCGTCCTGAAACCGGCGCGAAGAACCTCCTGTACGGCCACCTCTATGCGGCAGGCTTCTTCTTCCATAGCGCAGGAATAGCGGAGCATCATGGCCACAGACAGGATTGTCGCCAGGGGGTTGGCGATGTCTTGTCCCGCAATGTCGGGGGCGGAGCCGTGGATCGGTTCATACATGCCGCCCTTCGCTCCCAGGCTCGCCGAGGGCAGCATGCCGATGGAACCGGTGATCATGGCTGCTTCGTCACTCAGGATATCTCCGAACAGGTTGGTCGTGACAATAACATCGAACTGGGCGGGATTCCCGATCAATTGCATGGCACAGTTGTCCACGTACATATGCCGCAGGTCCACCTCGGAATAGTCCCTGCTGACCTCCGTGACCACGTCCCGCCAAAGCTGGGTGCTCTCCAGGACGTTGGCCTTATCCACGGAGACGACGCGCTTTTTGCGCTTCATTGCCGTTTCAAAAGCTACCACGGCGATCCGGCGGATCTCCTCTTCCGTATAGACGAGTGTGTTGACGCCGATCCGCTGGCCATTTTCCACCCGGACGCCCCGGGGTTTGCCGAAGTAGAGATCCCCCGTCAGTTCCCTGATGATCATGATATCGATCCCCCGGACAACCTCCGGTTTCAATGGCGAGGCGGCCACAAGTTCATCAAAGACCCGCACCGGCCGCAAATTCGCAAAAAGTCCCAGCTTCTCACGCAAGCCCAATAGCGCCCGTTCGGGACGGACACCGTAGTCGAGACCTTCCCATTTGGGCCCCCCCACGGCTCCGAGCAAAACCGCATCACTGCCTAGGGCCAGATCCAGGCTTTCAACTGGGAAAGGTGTTCCAAGGGCATCATACGCCGCCCCGCCGATGAGGCCGTGGATAATATTGAAGCTTGTCCCTGAAGATTCAGAAATCACGCTAAGAACCTTCAGCGCCTCCCGGACAACCTCGACCCCGATGCCGTCACCGGGAAACACAGCGATTTGGTAATTTTTTTTCATCCCCCCGCCCTCTTTTTCACCAAGTAGGGCAACAATCCTCCCGCCGCGACCAATTCCTGCATGAACGGGGGAACCGGTTCAATTTTGATCGGTCCGGTCTCTCTTCCCGAAATAGTGATTACCCCTGCATCCCCGTCCACCTCGATCTCGTCGCCCTCGCTTATCAGCCCATAGATCGTCTTGGATTCAAAGATGGGCAGACCCATATTGAAGGCGCTCCGGTAAAAGATCCGGGCAAAGCCACTGGCCACAACGGCGGCAATGCCCGCCGCCTTGAGGGCGATCGGGGCATGCTCCCGGGAAGAGCCACACCCGAAGTTCTCCCCCGCCACAATGATGTCCCCGGGATGAATCTTTTTCACAAAATCCGGGTCGGCGTCCTCCATACAGTGGGCCGCCAGGAATGCCGGATCGGAGCTGTTGATATAGCGGGCCGGGATGATCAGATCGGTATTGACATGGTCTCCGAATTTCCAGACTTTTCCTTTGAATTTCATATCTTGTGCACCCCCTTGAGTTCGTCGGGGCCGGCGATCCGCCCCAGGATGGCTGAAGCCGCCGCCACCGCGGGATTGGCGAGATAGACCTCGCTGCCCGGATGCCCCATCCTGCCGGTAAAATTACGGTTGGTCGTCGCAACGGCCCGCTCGCCGTCGGCCAGGATTCCCATGTGGCCCCCAAGACAGGGCCCGCACGTAGGGGGACTGATGATGGCCTTGGCGTCAAGGAAAATATCAAAGAGACCTTCGGACATGGCAATCCGGTAAACATCCGGCGTCGTCGGAATGATGATCAGCCGTACATAGGGCGCTACCTGCTTGCCTTTCAAGAGTTGGGCGGCAAGGCGCAGATCCTCGATCCGGCCGTTGGTGCATGAGCCGATGATGACCTGATCAATCTTGATGGAACCGACCTTGCTGAGTCCCCGGACGTTCGACGGCAGGGGGGGGAAGGCTATCTGGGGCTCAATCTTGCTGACATCAATCTCCAGGACGGAGGCGTAGTTCGCATTGGCATCGGATTCATGGAAGGTGTACTCCCGTTCCGCCCGGGATTGAACGTACTCCTTCGTTGTCTCGTCGGGGACGAAAATGCCGTTCTTGGCCCCCGCCTCAATGACCATATTGGCCATGGTGAAGCGGTCTGCCATCGTCAGCTCTCCGAGCGTCTCGCCGGTAAACTCCATCGCCTGGTAAGTGGCTCCATCCACGCCGATCTGCCCGATCACATAGAGGATGAGATCCTTCCCCGATACCCACTTGTTGAGCTTGCCGTGGAAGACGATCTTCATGGTCTCGGGAACTTTAAACCATAGCTCCCCGGTCAGCATGGCCGCCGCGAGGTCCGAGCTGCCCACGCCGGTGGCAAAGGCCCCCAGAGCCCCATATGTACAGGTATGGCTGTCGGCCCCGATGATCAGGTCTCCAGGAAGGGCGATGCCCTGCTCCGGAAGGAGGACATGGCAGACACCGGCGTCGCCCCCCTCGTAATAGTGGCTTATCTTATGCTCCTTGGCGAAGTCCCGCATGATCTTGACCTGCTGTGCTGACTGGATATCCTTGTTCGGTGTGAAGTGATCGGCGACAAGGACGACCTTGTTGCGGTCGAATACTTTGTGGCCCCCGGCCTTCTTGAATTCCCCAATGGCGATGGGGGCCGTCACGTCATGCCCCAGGGCAATATCCACTCTGGCATTGATCAGCATCCCCGGATGGACTTCCTTAAGGCCTCCATGTTCGGCCAGGATCTTCTCGGTAATAGTCATCCCCATTTAATGATTCTCCTTTTTGTTTGACTATACATATCTAACATATTGATTTAACTGCCTTTAATTAAAAATCGGATCATCCCCACCCTCTGCCTGTATTTCTACAATATTCTTCTTATCGATTCAATGAATAAATCGCAAAATCATGGTAATTACTTGACAGGGCAGGAATTATTTACACCGGCCCGAGGAAATCAGAGGAGAATATTTTTTTCTTGATATGGCCCGTTCAGGCTGCTATAGGGCGCAAATCCAACAGGAAAAAGGCATTAACTATGGAAATGGGAATTATCGGCCTTCCCCAAAGCGGGAAGAGCTCTCTTTTTGAAATAATGACCGGGATCAGGAGCCGGGACGTTTATGGGGAGGCCTTTGTCCGCGGCCAGGCATCCGTCCCCGATGACCGCTTTGACCGCTTGGTGGCGATATTTCATCCCGCGAAAGTTTCTCCCGCCAAGGCGCCCTTCGTGGACGTCCATGCCGAAGGAGAGAAGGCATGGGAAACGGTTCGCCAGACCCTCTCCGGGGCCGACGGTCTCCTTCATGTGGTGGATGGTTTTTCCGCCGCCGACCTGACGGAAATGGTTGAGCGGTGGCGCCGCCTTGAGGATGAACTGATCCTGTCCGACCTCATGGTGGTGGAAAACCGCCGGGAGCGCCTCCAGAAAGTACCCCAAAAGGTATTGAAACCTGCGGAGCTTCTCCAGGTGGAATTGATGCCCCGCCTCCAGACCCAGCTTGAACAGGGCAAGCCCCTGCGAGACCTTCCCTTGGCCCCCGAAGAACGCCACACCCTGCGGAGCTTCTCTTTCTGGTCCCTGCGACCGGAGCTGGTAGTCCTCAATGTCACCGAGGAACGTCTCGGAGCAGCGGCGGCATTTCAAAAAGAGACCGGCCTGACGGATCATGTGATCGCTATCTGCGGTGAACTGGAAGCGGAAATGGCGGGGCTTTCACCGGAAGAACAGCAGGAATTCCTGGATTCCCTCAACATGACCGAGCCGGCCTTTGTGCGCATCATCCAGGCCGCTTTTCGTCTGTTAGGAAGGATCACCTATTTCACCGTGGGGGAGGATGAGGTCAAGGCATGGGTCATCCCCGAGGGGGCAAAGGCGCCGCGGGCAGCCGCCGCCATTCATAAGGATTTTGAAAGAGGATTCATCAAGGCGGAGGTAATCGGCTACGAAGAATTCATCTCCTGCGGAGGAACCCTGGCCGCTGCCAAGGCCGCCGGGAAGCTGCGTTTAGAGGGAAAGGATTATGTCGTTCAGGACGGCGACATTATTTCCTTCCGCTTTAACGTCTGACGGGAATAATTGGAATTGTTCATATAATATTGAGGGAGGCGGCCCGATGACGCTGGAAAACAGACTGATCCCCATCTTGAGAGAAGGAATTCATATCATCAAGATGGTCCTCTTCAAAACCATGAGAAACGGATTAGCCGAGCGCTATCCCCATCAGGAGCGAACCTTTATCAATCAACTGACCGGCGCCATGATCAATGAGCTGTTCTGTACCCCGAATCAGGAAGAACCTTTTTTGTCCTTTGCAATCACCAACCGGCCCCTCATCGACGAGGGAATGAAGAGGATTGCCGATGACTTCCCCGAACTGAGAATCCCCCTGACGGATGCCCTGCGTGTCCAGTTTCTCTGCGACAGCCAGGAAGGTCTGGATAATACCGTCATGCTCACTCAGGCCAGAGATCTTGGCATTCTGATCGCGGAACGGGACATCCCCCTGCCCGACAACTTCATGACCCTGGCCCGCTCGCTGGGCGAAGGATCCCACGTGACCCACCAGGCCCATATCGGATCGGCCTGACAGACCTCATTTATTCGCTAAAATCAATAACAAATAGTATCGGGTTATGTTACGTATGGGTAGGTGAAATAAAAAAACCATCTTTCGGTTAGGTACCCTGTCCCGGAGATGTCTTTCCGACTTCAGGAGGAGTAATCCATGAGGCATACGATAGCGTTTGTTTTGGCAATGGTCGGGCTCTTTGTCGCATGTGCTGCGAAAGCGCCGGCACCGGTGGTTTTTCAGATTCCGACGAGACATATCGATTACCTGAAGGAGGTAAAACCACTGCTCGACCGCCGCTGTGTGGTATGCCATTCCTGTTACAATTCCCCCTGCCAGCTCAAGCTCGACTCTTTTGAGGGTGCGGACCGCGGCGCCACGAAAAGGGCGGTTTACAATGCCACGCGGCTGAAATCCATGGATCCGACCCGTCTCTTCACGGACGCCCAATCGACCAAGGAGTGGCGTCAGAAAGAATTTTTCAGCGTTACCGACAGCAAAGCGTCAGGCGGTTTGAACGACTCCATCATGATCGAGCTGCTTTCCCACAAGATGAAAAACCCGAAAAGCGTCGGGGAGTACAGGCCTGAAGCCGACGATCTGACCTGTGCCGGAAGCCAGGAAGAGATCGGAGGGTACCTGGAAAAACACCCAAACCGCGGCATG
>JAPLJZ010000003.1 GCA_026388335.1 Deltaproteobacteria bacterium | reverse complement strand
TTGTCAGCCCTGCCGTCGTGGCAGTCCTTCCTGATAATGCTGAACGGTACAATTCGGCGGAAATGAATCTCGATGAGATTCTGGCGGTCTGTCGGTCGGCCCGGGACCGGGAGATCGACGTCATCCGCCTCCACTCCGGCGACCCCTCGATTTATGGCGCCATCAGGGAGCAGATGAACGGTCTCGATGAACTGGGGATCGCCTATGAAGTCGTTCCCGGGGTGAGCGCCTTTCAGGCTTCCGCGGCGGCCCTGAAAGTGGAACTGACGGCGCCGGAGATTGCCCAGACCATCATCCTGACCCGGACTTCGGGTCGTACCCCCCTGCCGGAAGAGCAGGATCTGGATAATCTGGCCCGGTCTCATGCCACCCTCTGCATCTATCTGTCGGGTCATAAAGTCGGAGAAGTAACGGCGGCGCTGGTTCCCCACTATGGCCCGGATTGCCCGGCGGCGGTGGTTTACCATGCCTCCTGGCCGGATGAGAAGATCGTCGCCGGGACCCTTGGGGATATCGCCGGAAAAGTTGAGCAGGAGGAGTTCGGCCAGACCTCCCTAATCCTCGTCGGCAGGGCTTTGGCCCGGGATATTCCCGCCTCAAAGCTCTATGACGCCGCCTTCAGCCACCAGTACCGGAAGGGAAAACCCTCATGAAGACGGCTTTTGTCACCCTTTCCGACCCCGGAGCCCTGATCATTCAGCATTTGTCTGGAGAATTTCCCGAGGCGCAGATCTTTCTTCATGAGGGGGTGAACGTGGTTTTTGCGGGGGAGCGATTTGCCGGTATTGTGGACCTTACGAAGAACATATTCAGTGACTTTGATCAGATTGTCTATATTGCTCCCTGCGGGGTAGTCGTCCGGTCCCTGGCGGGGAATCTCCGTAGTAAACTGACCGATCCGGCGGTGGTGGTTGTGGACAGCGGCGGGCGTTTTGTCATCAGCCTTCTGAGTGGCCACGAAGGGGGGGCAAATAACCTCTGTGTCAAGGTCAGCAATATTCTCGGGGCGGAGCCGGTGATCACGACGGCGACGGAGGCCCTGAAGAGCGTCATCGTCGGCATCGGATGCCGCCGGGGAACGGAAGGGCAAACTATCAGCGCCGCCGTCCGGGAAGTGCTGCTCATGGCGGGTATTGATCTTGAAGAAGTGCGTTTTCTGGCCTCGGCGGATATCAAGTCCGACGAGGAAGGATTGATCCAGGCGGCGGAAAGCCTGGGTGTCCCTTTGCGTTTCATTGCCTCCGAGGCGATCCGGACGGCGGCGGGACAGGTGCAACAACATGCTTTTGTGGAGGAGAAGGTCGGATTGCCCGCGGTCGCCGAACCGGCGGCCCTGCTGGGAGGAAGGAGGACGAAACTGATATGGCCAAGAACGATCTGCAACGGCGTCACGGTGGCCCTGGCCAGGGAAAGCTTTTCGTGGTCGGCATCGGACCGGGAGACCCCTTAGACCGGACGCGCCGGGCCGAAGCAGCAATTATCGGGAGCGACGTGGTCGTCGGCTATCGGCAATACCTCGATCTTATAGAGGATCTGACGAAGGGTAAGGAAATCGTGGCTTCCGGGATGACCCAGGAAGTGGAACGGTGCCGGGTGGCCCTGAGTCATGCGGCTGCGGGCAAGACCGTGGCCCTTGTCTCGTCAGGCGATCCCGGCGTTTACGGGATGGCCGGGCTGGCCCTGGAGATGGCGGCAGGGGAGGATTTTCAGGCAACCATCGAAGTGATCCCCGGGGTGCCGTCGGCCAATGCCGCCGCGGCCAGACTGGGGGCTCCCCTGATGCTCGATTATGCGACGATCAGTCTCAGTGATCTGCTGGTGCCCTGGACGACGATTCGCACCCGCTTGGAGGCCGTGGCGGCGGCCGATCTGGTCGTGGCTCTATATAACCCCCGGAGCCGGAAACGGATCAGACAGATTGAAGAGGCGGCGGAGATCTTCCGCACCCACCGGCCGGGAACTACTCCGGTCGGTATTGCCACCGCCGTCGGGAGAAGGGACGAACAGATTATCGTGTCGGACCTCGACCATTTCCTGAATGAACCCATCGGGATGCGGAGCATGGTGATCATCGGTAATTCGGCGTCCCGCACCGCCCGCGGCTGGTTCATCACCTCCCGGGGTTACCGGCTGTGATTCTCCTGCCGGTTTTCAAAATCAGGGGCTGGTTGAGCAATTTCAGGGAGCAGCGAGTGTGATTCTTTTGCTGGGTGGGACATCGGAGACAGCGCCTCTTGCCGCCGGTATGGTTAAGGCCGGATTTACCGTCCTCGTCTCGACGGCGACGGACATTCCTTTGGAACTGGATGATCATCCACAGCTCCGGAGACGATCAGGTCCTCTCGACGCTCCGGGACTGGAAGCGTTGATCCGGGACAATGCCATTCGCGTCCTCGTCGATGCAACCCATCCCTATGCGGCGGCCATCCGCGCCCTGGCGGCTACGACGGCCCGCCGTCTTTCCATTTCTTACCTTACCTTCGTCAGGCCGGGGATCACTGCTGAAAACACCCAGGAAATCACCTTTGCCGCCGATCACGACGAAGCCGCCCGCCTGGCCTGCGCCGGCGGCAAGGCGGTCCTTCTTACCACGGGTTCCCGGAACCTGCGCCCCTATGCCGAGGAGGCAAAACGGACGGGCACGCCGCTGATTGTCCGCGTTCTCCCCCATCCTAACTCCCTGGCGGCCTGCCGGGCGGCGGGCATCCCCGCAGAGACGGTTATTGCCGCCAAGGGGCCTTTTTCTGTTGAAGAAAACATAAATACCATCCGAAAATTCGGGGTCGGTGTCCTGGTGACCAAAGACAGCGGCGCCGCCGGGGGCGTACCTGCAAAGATCGCGGCAGCCAAACTGGAGAAATGCAAGATTATCGTGGTCGAACGCCCTTTGACCGGCGACGGCCTGATATTCCAAAGTGCTGAAAAACTGATAAAATATCTTGAAATAAATAAGCATATGGAGTAGTGGACGTGCCGTCTGGATGGAATAAGGAGGGGAAATTCTTTTTCCAAGGAGACTATCATGCACACGTATCAGTTGGATAAGCCGGATAACCTGGTGGCGCTGTTAGAGGAGAGCGTGGCCAAATATCCCAACAATCGCCTCTTCGGGACAAAAAACAGTCAGGGCGTCTACGAATGGGTAACCTACCGGGAAGTCGGCCGGCGGGTGGACAACCTGCGCGGCGGGCTGGCAAAACTTGGCATAAAAAAAGGCGACGCCGTGGGACTCATCGCCAATAACCGCGTCGAATGGGCCGTCGCCGCCTTTGCCGCGTATGGCATCGGCGCCCGCTATGTGCCCATGTACGAGTCAGAACTCCTCCACGTCTGGAAGTACATCATCAAGGACAGCGGGTTAAAGTTCCTCTTTGTCGCCAACCCCGGCATCTACGAAAAGGTTAAGGATTTTCCGCAGGACATTCCGGCCCTGGAGAAGATTTTCATTATCGACGGCGCCGGCGAGGACAGTATGGCGGCGGTTGAGAAGTCAGGGGCGGCCCATCCGGTACCCTCCACCCGACCATCGCCCGACGACATTGCCGGGCTGATCTATACCTCGGGAACGACAGGCGACCCCAAGGGGGTGCTCCTTTCCCATGCCAATTTTACCAGCAATACCCTCGCCGGGATCAAGAAATATCCGGAACTCACGGAGAAAGGCATCAGTCTGGCCATTCTACCCTGGGCCCATTCCTACGGGCAGACGGCGGAACTCCACGCCATCATCAAACTCGGGGCCGCCCTGGGCATCGCCGAGAGCCCGGCGACCATAGCCAATGACCTGGCCCTGGTGAAACCGAACTGGCTCATTGCCGTGCCCCGGGTCTTCAACAGGATCTACGACGGCCTGCATAAGAAAATGGAAGATACAGGCGGTCTGGCAAAGACCCTGTTTGACATGGGTGTGGCGGCGGCCAAGAAGAAGCGGGAGTTGGCTGCCGAAGGAAAGTCCTGCCTGCTGACGAATCTGAAATTCAGGATCGCCGATAAGGTCGTATTCTCGAAAGTACGGGAAAAGATGGGGGGACGGCTGATGGGGGCCATGAGCGGCAGCGCCGCCATGAATCCGGAGATCGCCCAGTTTTTCTTCGATATCGGGATCCCGATCTACGACTGCTACGGCATGACGGAGACCTCTCCGGCCATCGCCATGAATGCCTCGTACTCTTATCGCCTGGGGAGCGGATGACGGCGGCATCCGTACGGGCGACCGGGGACGTCTCGATAAGGACGGATTTCTTTACATTACCGGCCGGATCAAGGAACAGTTCAAGCTGGAAAACGGGAAATTCGTCTTCCCCGCCTCCATGGAGGAGGATATCTGCCTCCATCCCTATGTCCAGAATGCCGTGGTCTATGGCGAAAACCGGGCCTTCACGATCTGCCTGGTCGTGCCGGATTTTGTTGCCGTCGAGGCCTATGCGGAAAAGAATCATCTTTCGAAGGACATGAATGTGCTCATGGAACGGGAGGAGATTGCCTTTATGATCAGCAACGGGATTACCGAGCAGTTGAAGAAGAAATACGGCGGCTATGAAATTCCCAAGAAGTATGTCTTTCTGAAGGACAACTTCACCTTGGAGAACGGCCTGCTGACCCAGACGATGAAGCTCAAACGCCGGGTGGTAATGGATAAATACAAGGAGCAGATTGAGGCGCAGTACGCCCGGAAGTGAGGCGGCAATGGCTGCGATCAGTTACCGGCGGCATTAACACCATTCCCACCCCTCCCCTTGAAGGGGAGGGAGAAAAGTGAATTTTCAAGTGAAAAAGGCTGGAGAATCAAATCTCCAGCCTTTTTGTTTTTACTTTCCTTAGTATTCGTTGAAAAACTTGACAGATATTTACAACTCCTTTAAATTGTCATAACCGTTCAAAAAAGTTTTGGTCATGAGGATCGGTAAATGAGAAATAATGCGAGAAATACCAACCGTTTACTGATTGTTTCCGTTGTGCTGATGATCATTGCCGCCTGTGGCGTAAACGAGGCCTCAAAACCCGACCATAAGATCAAAATCGGCATCCTATTTCCCTTAAGCGGCGACCTCGCCGACAAAGGACGGGATAGTCGGAACGCCGTGGCCATGGCTGTTGATGAGGTCAATGCAGCGGGCGGCATTGCATCATTCAAGGGCGCCAAACTGGAACTTATTGTCGGCGATACTCAAGGCAACCCAGATGTCGGTATTCGGGAGACTGAGAGGCTCATTAAAGAGCAAAATGTGATCGCCCTGATCGGCGCTTATCAAAGCAGTGTCACCAAGATGGCTACCCAGGTTGCCGAGCGCCTGGAAACGCCTTTCATCGTCAGTATTTCCATCGCCGATATCATTACGGAGCGGGGATTTAGTTACACCTTCCGCATCCAGCCCAAGGCCCAGTTTTATGCCCGTGACCAGGCGCGCTTTCTGGCCGATCTCGGCAAACAGGCGGGGTATCCGGTAAAGAAAGTAGCCTTGATTCATGAAAATACCGATTTTGGAACGGCGACGTCTTGGGCGCAGAAAAAAGCTCTCGGTGATCTGGGTCTGGAAGTGGTTGCCGAAGTGAGTTACAAGGCGGAAGGCGTTACGGACCTGAGCAGAGAGGTAGCGCGGATCATCGCCGCCAAGCCGGACGCCATCCTGGAGGTAACCTACCTGAACGACAGTATTCTTATCCGGCAAGCCTTGGTGAAGGCAGGAGCAAAAATACCGTTGATCGATATGGCCGGCGGCGCGGTTTCGCCCGAGTATATCCAGAGACTCGGTCCGCTGGCGGAAGGCACGTTGACTTTGTCGGAGTACTCCAAGTTCATCCCCGGGGGTAAGGACTTGAACAGCCGTTTCCATCAACGTTTCGGGGTGGATGTCACCGGGGACAGTGCACACGCCTATCAGTCGGTGTGGGTGCTTAAGGACGCCTTGGAAAGAACCGGATCAGTAGATAAAAAAAAGCTGCGCCAAGCCTTGGCCACAACTGACATGCCCCGTGGCCCGAATATGATCCTGCCTGCGGAGCGGCTGCGTTTTGATGTAACCGGGCAAAACGAGTACGCTCGTCTTTTTATTGTCCAGATACAGAAGGGAGAATTGGTTCCCGTCTGGCCGTTTGAATACGCAACCGGCAAATTGCGTCTGGAACAATGATATGGCCATGAATATAAAAAAGTTACGCCATCCGTTCCGCACCTCCTGGCATAACAGTATCGCCACGCGGTTAAGCTGGGCTTCCATCTTGGTTGTTGTCGGGGCGCTGATTGCCGTAGGGGTGGGGCTGATCTGGATTGCCGATCAGGCGCTAAGAGACAATACGCATCGTCTGCAAGAGAAAACGGCGGAAAAAACGGCACTGATCATCTCCGATTACGTGCAGAACGCCGTGGAGAGTCTGCGTCTTTTTGAGGCGGTCCAACCCTTGGTCAGCCTGCCCCCGGACCGGCAAAAGGCCGCGCTGGAAAAACTTTTTATCGGCAGTCGGTCGCTGTTCAGCCAGATCACGTATTTGAACCAGGATGGCGCGGAAAAGGCAAGAATTTCAAGGTTTCACACCTTCCTGCCCGGGGAACTGAAAAACAGAGCGGCCGACCCGGTCTTTCAGACGACCCTGAGTGGTCAGACATTTATCGGTCCCGTGCATATATCCCCTGAAAGCGGGCTCCTCTCCATCCAGATTGCGATCCCGGTCAGGGCTGAAAAACCGGCCGGCGTACTAGAGGCGGAGGTGAACGTCACCCGGCTGTGGCAGGAAATTGCGAAAATTCAGGTCGGAAAGACAGGATACTCCTACCTGGTAGACAAGGCGGGGCGTTTCATCGCTTACCAGGAGCTTGCCACGATACTTCAAAAGCACGGCCAGGACATGAAGGCGATGAAACCTGTAGCGGATTTCATGGCCGCGACGCCGGGCGCTCTAAGGCGTATTCATGAATATACGGGCTTAACCGGCGAAAGGGTCATTGGTCTCTACGAACCCATCCAGGGCACCAACTGGGCCGTTGTGGTCGAGTTGCCTACCCGGGAAGCATATGTTATCCGGAATCGTATGACATGGTACCTGGCTTGGTTGTTATGCCTGGCCACCCTCATTGCCGGCGGTATCGGGTTGGTTGTTTCCCGCTTCCTGGTCCAGCCCCTTCGTGCCTTGACCCTTACGGTTCAAAGCATAGGAAAGGGAAATCTCAACACAGAGGTCGTCGAGGTAAGGCGCCGGGACGAAGTTGGGGTTCTGGCCGGCGCTTTCAATCAGATGCAGGAGGAGTTGCGCACCCTTTACCGGGGGCTGCAGCACCAGGTCGCTGAACTTACGAAGGTGGAGGAGGAACTGCGGGCTAGCGAGGAGCTGTATACCAAGCTGATTGCCACAATTCCCGATATTGTCGTGCGGACGGACATGAACGGACAAGTGCTATTTGTAAACGATTACGCTCTGAAGATCAGCAAGTATGCCAAGGAGGAGATCATAGACAGAAATATGATCGAATTCATCGCTCCCGAGGATCAGGAGCAGGCGATTAACAACACGGTGCTAATGCTCGAACGGCGCCTCGGTCCGCAAGAATATCATATGGTCATGAAGGACGGGCGGAAACTACTTTTCGAGATCAACAGTGATGTTCTGCGCAATGAAGACGGATCTCCCTACGGACTGGTCCATGTCTGTCGTGACATTACGGAGCGTAAACAGGCGGCGGAAGAAAGACGACATCTTGAATCACAGCTCCTTCAGTCAAAGAAATTGGAATCCATTGGGACCCTGGCAGGCGGTATCGCCCATGATTTCAACAATATTCTGATGGGAATTCAAGGGTATGCTTCCTTGATGCTTATGGGGATAGATAAGAGCCATCCCCATTATGAAAAACTGAGGGCCATTGAAAAACAAGTACAGAGCGGCGCGGAGCTGACACGGCAGTTACTTGGTATCGCCCGCGGCGGCCGCTATGAGGTGAAGTCAACAGACTTGAACGAGCTGATCGGCAATACCGCCTCGATGTTCGGAAGAACGAAAAAAGAGATTAGCATCCATGAAAAATATGCCGATCCCCTCTGGCCGGTGGAAGTGGATCGCGGGCAGATTGGTCAGGTTTTTCTGAATCTATTTGTAAATGCCTGGCAGGCCATGCCGACGGGCGGCGACCTTTTTCTGGAAACGGTTAACGTTTTTCTGGAGGCAGCCGATGTGACGCCCTACGAAACGAAGCCCGGATCTTATGTCAAGGCATCCGTCACCGATAAAGGGGTTGGCATGGATGAAAAGACGTGCCAACGGATATTCGACCCCTTTTTTACGACAAAAGAGATGGGCAGGGGAACAGGGCTCGGATTGGCCTCCGCCTACGGAATCATCAAAGGACATAGCGGATTTATCACGGTGGAAAGCGAAAAGGGACAGGGAACATCGTTTCACATTCATCTGCCGGCTTCACAAAAAAGTGTTATTCAAGAGGACAGTCCTTCCGGAGAAATTAAGCCCGGGCGCGGAACAATCCTTATTGTCGATGATGAAAGGACGATCACGGAAGTGACCGGGGAGATGCTCGAAGGACTTGGTTATCAAGTCCTGATCGCTTACAGCGGTCAAGAAGCGTTGGATATATACGGAAAAAATCAAGAGCAGATCGATCTGGTGATCTTGGATATGATCATGCCCGGGATGGGCGGTGGCGAGACATTCGAAAGGATGAAATCAATAAACCCAAATGTCAGAGTCATCCTCTCCAGTGGTTACAGTATCGACGGTCAAGCTGAGGGGATCATGGAGAGAGGGGTGCAATCATTCCTCCAGAAACCCTTCAAGATGAATGATCTTTCGCAAAAAATACGGGAAGTTTTGGAAAACTGAATCCTGGTCCCTTTGATTACGGGTTTGCCCAGCATCACTTCCGGTTTTATCTCCGTCATGTTACAGGTATTCATAACATTCCTCCATTTTCATGCTTTTTCGTACATTTTTTAAGGTTATAGAGGAACTATCCACGGTTATCATTTTATGGGAGTTGTAATAAAAAAAACGGCTGGAGAATAAACTCTCCAGCCGTTTTCATTTGTTGCTGATGGGTAATGCCGAATCGCTTTTAGGTGGATAATTTTATCAATTTCGCCATTGGCGCGTTATCCTTTTGAAGTCAATCCGACATGAGTTATCAATAGTCGTAATCATCCATGCCGCCGCCCATGCCTCCCATACCGCCCATGCCACCCATACCGCCGGGAGGAGGCATCAGCATCTGCGGGGCCTTTTTCTTGGGGGCCTCGGCGACCATCGCCTCGGTAGTCAGCAGGAGGGACGAAACAGATGTTGCGTTCTGGAGGGCCAGACGGGTCACCTTAGTGGGATCGATAATGCCGGCCTTGATCATATTGCAATATTCGCCCTTATCGGCGTCGAAACCATAATCGTCCTTACCGGCCTTTACCTTTTCCACAACGACGGAGCCTTCAAAACCGGCGTTGTTGGCAATCTGGCGCAGGGGCTCTTCAAGCGCCCGCTTCACGATGTTGAGGCCGTACTGCTCGTCTTCGGGGAGAGTTGTTTTTCCCAAGGCCTTCAGGCTGCGGATAAGGGCCACGCCGCCGCCGGGAACGATGCCTTCTTCCACTGCCGCTCTGGTAGCGTTGAGGGCGTCTTCCACCCGGGCCTTCTTTTCCTTCATTTCCATTTCCGTTGCCGCCCCGACCTTGATTATGGCTACTCCGCCCACGATCTTGGCCAGACGTTCCTGTAGTTTCTCCCGGTCATAATCGGAACTCGTATCCTCCATCTGGGCGCGGATCTGCTTGACCCGGGCCTGGATGTCGGCACTTTTACCAGCCCCATCGACGATGGTGGAATTGTCCTTGTCGATGGTGACCTGCTTGCACTGTCCAAGATCAGCGAGGGTCAGGTTTTCCATTTTCACGCCCATATCATCGGAAACCAATTTGCCTCCTGTCAGGATGGCAATGTCTTCCAGCATGGCCTTGCGACGGTCTCCGAAGCCAGGTGCTTTGACGGCTGCGCATTTGATGGTGCCCCGCAGTTTATTGACCACGAGGGTTGCCATGGCTTCCCCTTCCAGATCCTCGGCGATGATGAGCAGAGGTCTTCCCGTCTTGGCTACCTGTTCCAGGATGGGGACCATATCCTGCATCGTGCTGATCTTCTTTTCGTTGAGGAGGATGTAGGGTTCTTCGAGGCGGACTTCCATTTTGTCCGGATTGGTAATGAAATAGGGAGAGATGTACCCCCGATCGAACTGCATGCCTTCCACGATGTCAAGGGTGGTTTCCATGCCTTTCGCGTCTTGAACGGTGATGACGCCTTCCTTGCCGACCTTGTCCATGGCTTCGGAGATGATCTCGCCGATGCTGAAATCGCTGTTTGCCGAGATGGCGCCGACCTGGGTGATTTCTTTCTTGTCCTTGACGGCTTTGGACATTTTCTTCAGTTCTTCCGTGACCAGGACCACCGCCTTGTCCACGCCCCGTTTCAGTGACATGGGATTCATCCCTGCCGCTACGAGCTTTGATCCTTCCCGGTAGATGGCCTGGGCAAGAATGGTAGCGGTCGTGGTGCCGTCGCCGGCCAGATCTGATGTCCGGGATGCTACTTCCTTAACCATCTGGGCGCCCATGTTTTCAAATTTGTCTTCCAGTTCGATCTCCTTGGCGACGGTGACGCCGTCTTTGGTAATCGTCGGGCCCCCCCACTTCTTCTCGATCAGAACATTACGTCCCTTGGGGCCCAGGGTTACCTTTACGGCATTCGCCAGGACATCCACGCCCTTCAAAATCCTTTCCCGGGCTACACTATCGTATTTAATCTCTTTTGCTGACATATTTTTTATTCCCTCCTGTTATGATTCCAAAACGCCGAGGATGTCGTCTGCTCTCATCATGAGATGTTCCACACCATCGATCTTGATTTCCGTGCCCCCATAGCGGCCGAACAAAACGCGATCCCCTGTCTTGACTTCCAACGGGATACGCTTTCCTTCACGATCCATCTTTCCCGGACCGACGGCGACCAGCTTACCCTTTTGGGGTTTTTCCTTTGCCGTATCGGGGATGATGATGCCCCCGGCGGATTTCTGTTCGCTTTCCTCCCGGATAACCAACACTTGATCGTGCAGCGGTCTAAACTTCATAGGCCATACCTCCCATAGATAAATTAATTTGATTGCTCTCCGAATAAATTATTGAAATCTTAGAAATAAAATTACGCTGCCAATATAATCACGATCCTCATCTTGTCAAGGGTTCCACCAAGGAAAAGGGCCACGAAAAAGGTCTTGACAACCGCTTTTTTAATGCCTATTCAGAAACCCATCCAGAATCCGGAGCAGGTAATGGCGGATTTCCAGAAAGCCCTGACCCGTTATGTCGATCTTGCTTAAGGGAGGACTTTATTATGAGTGCAGATAAGAAAACCGGATTGAACCGACGGGCGTTCCTCAAGGTATCTACAGGCGTCGCCGCTGCAGGCGCCGGTCTATCCCTTCCGAGGGAGGGGTTTGCCGCTGGCCGGAAGCGCTTGGCGACCCTCATCGATCTGAGTCGCTGCGATGGATGTCCGGGGAAGGATATACCGGCCTGCGTTGGGGCGTGCAAGACCATCAATATGGACAAGATCCCGAAGATTCACGAACCCATCCCGGAACCGTGGCCTCGGAAGACGATTGAAGACTGGTCGAAAAAGCGGGAGGTTTTCAACCGCCTGACCCCTTATAACTTTATTTATGTTCACCAGGCCGAAATAGATGAAGGAGGGCAAAAGCGAATTGTTTTTGTACCCCGCCGGTGCATGCACTGTGACAATCCGGCCTGCGCCACGATCTGTCCCTTTTCGGCGAATCATAAATATGAAAACGGGGCAGTGGTTATAGACCAGGAACTCTGTTTCGGAGGTGCCAAATGTAAGACTGTCTGTCCCTGGGAGATCCCCCAGCGCCAGTCAGGTGTGGGGATTTACCTTCATATCCTGCCGTCTTTGGCCGGCAACGGTGTCATGTACAAGTGCGATCTCTGCAATGACCGCCTGGAGGAAGGAAAGCTCCCCGTGTGCATCGAGGCCTGCCCGCAGCAGGCCATGCTCATTGGTGACCGCAAGGAAATCTATGCCCTGGCGGAAGAACGAGCCAAGGCGATGAAAGGATTTATTTACGGGAAGAAGGAAAACGGCGGTACGGCAACCCTGTATGTGTCTCCCGTTTCTTTTACCGCCCTCAACGGGACGATGAAAAAGCAACCGGGAAGGCCCGACATGGGGCCCGCAGAAAGGCGGATGGCCAAAACGGACAAGATGGGGAAGGCCGTTCTCCAGGCGCCGCTTTATGGCATTGCCGCCGGGGTGGCCGGGGCCTTCATGGCCCTCTCCCGAAGAAAAGACCGGGTGCAAGGAGGGGAGAATGGCCATGAGTGACAAGATTATGAATGACAAGGGGCTCGTTGTCCGTCACAATATCATTGAGCTTGTCGAGCATTGGGCCATTGCCCTGTCCGGCTTGCTGCTGCTGGTTACAGGGATATTTGAACTGCCCATGGCCAACCGGTATTACCTCACCTCTTTACCCGGGTTGTCCTGGTCAGGAGATTTCATAACGTCCCTGTACATTCATTATGTCGCCTCGGTGGTCTTTATCACCGCCGCCGTTTTTCATCTCCTCTATCACGGTATCCTCGGCGAAGGGGGAATGATCCCCCGGCGGGGCGATCTGAAATCATCCATAGAGGTCATGAAGAGCTTCTTTGGCAAGGGCGAAGAGCCGCCCTTTCATAAATACCTGCCGGAACAGCGCCTGGCCTATGTGGGGATGGCGTTTATTATTGCCATGCTGATCCTGTCAGGACTCGTCAAGACTTACAAGAACCTCTATGCCCCGGATATGTCCCTGACCTTGGTCCTCTGGGCAACGTGGATACACAATGTCTTCTTCATTCTCTTTATCATGGCCTTTGTGGCCCATATCGGCGCGATCCTTCTGAAGCCGAACCGACCCATGATCAGAGGGATCTTCATGGGAACCGTCCGCCTCGATTATGCCCGACACCGTCATCCCCTGTGGATCGAAGAGATGGAACCGCGGCCTGTCGATGAAGTTAAAATGGAACCGGAGCCCGTGGATGAAGTTAAAGAGGAAATTGGAGAAGATCCCCCGCCCCCGCTCTCAGTCGTTTCGGAAGAAGCGGGGAAAGAAGAACCAAATAAGGAACCATAATTAAGGGCTGACCCCTTTCATACAAACAAGAAAGGCCGCAGCATGATTTGCATGCCGCGGCCCCCTGTGTAATCGAATAAACGTCGGTGATTGAAGATTACTCTATAATCGCCGTCGCCCGTCTGTTTTCGTATCTCCCCTTACTTGTTTTATTCGGGGCGATGGGGTCTGTTTTGCCGAATCCCTTGATCCGGATGCGAGATGCGTCAATTCCGTACTTCTTTACGAGCGCCTTCTTGAAACTCTTAGCTCGTCGATCGGAAAGGCCGATGTTATACTTATCCGTACCGATGTAATCGGTATAGCCGTCGATTACTACCTTGGCGTCGGGATTATTAACAAGCACGGCAGCGAAATCGGCGATAGTCTTTTTAAATGCCGGTTTGATTGCTGATTTATCGAAGTCGAAATGGATCGTTGCCGACATCCCTTTCACGGAAGATTGCCCGGCGGCCGCTTCGGCCCTCATGGTAGCAACAACTTCCCCTTTTGCAGGTCCCAGGAAGATTTTTTCCACAAAAGCGCCCATGGCGGCCGCACTTCCTAACTCATCCGCATTTACGCTTGCTCCGCATCCGGCATCCTTTACGATCTCCTGGGCAATAATTTTCCCCTTAGGGGCATTCCCCACCTGGACAGGATAGATGCAAAGCCTGTTTCCATACTGTTCTTTCAGTTTAGCCACCGCTGCCATGACGTTTTTGGGCCTCATGTCGTCGACATTTTCTATGTGCTCGAAATCGCTGACAATGATGATGGCTGAGTTGCCCGTGAATGGCGCCAGGTCATTCCCTGCCGCCAGGATCGCCTTTGCCATGGGAGTGTTACCGCTTCCCCAAAAGATATTACACAATGGCTTAAGGAAATTACCTTTATCATAAGATGCCATACCGTAAACAAGCTTGGTCTCATCGTTCCAGAAGGTTCTTAATCCTGCGTTCAACTTGAGGTTGGGAATTGTTGCCGCCATCCTGTTGACAACATCTTTCGCTAATTCTATGCGCGTTGTCCTGGCGTAAGGATCGTCCATGGAAGAAGACTTGTCGAAGAGGAGAACAAAATTATCTGTTTTTTGAATGAATTGACCCGATGCCAGCGGGGTGTTGAGATCATAAGGCGTGTAGGCCATTTTTTTGGTTGCGCAGCCCGCAAAGACAACACATAGAAACAGTACCGACAAAATTACCGACCACTTTCTTCTCATAATACCTTTCCTTTCTGATTTGACATGTATTGCCACTTGATGAAAACTAATAACATCCAAGCATCGATGTCATGAAATGGATCGAGACGCATCCAAACACCGATGATCCAGCATAGAAAATAATCGTTTGTATGTCAATGACTTTTCCGCCTTGTGACATAAGAGTTTTTCTTTTGAATCTCAAGAGGAGGAAGGCCGCTCCTTGTCGCTTTTCTAAAGCCTATGCATAATATTCACGAGCAAGGAACCCCAGATAGTCAGCACCACGTTGGCGACGGCGTAGGGAGCCGCATAGCCTAGGACAGGCATGGAACTTTCGGCCTGTTCCTCAAGTGTAAGCAGTGCCGCCGTAAGGTTTCGCGATCCGGTGAGTGAACCAAGCAGAAAAACCGGATTCAATTTCATAAATAGCTTTGCAAAGAGAAGGCCTGCGAGAACGGGAATGATTGTCAGGAGAACCCCGGCGATGAAGACCGATAACCCCGTAGTTTTCAGAGCAGCCAGCGCCTGACTGCCTGCACCAAGTCCGACGCAGGCAATGAAGAGGTTCAATCCCAGGTTCTGGAGTATCCAGCGGCTTGCGGATGGAATCTGTCCGTAGGTCGGATGCAAAGTGCGCACCCATCCGAAAATAAGGCCGGAGACAAGGACACCGCCCCCTACGCCAAGAGAGATCGGGATACCGGCAATATTCATGACAAGAAGACCTATCAGCGTGCCGAGCACTACTCCGCAACCTACCACAACCATATCGGTCACGTCCGTCGGACGTTCTGCAAATCCGATCATTTGAACGGCACGTTCCACGTCTTCTTTTCTTCCAATCAACTGAAGAATATCACAGCGCTCAATTATGGTTTGGGGCAAAATCGGAACGTTATTGCTCTGACGCGTAATCTTGCGGAGGAAGAGTCCGTGTGCCTCATTCCTGTTCCCAAGTTCGGCGATGGTTTTTCCAGCGATTTCCTTGTTCAGAACACAAACTTCCATAACTTCGCCGACAATATCCGTCAGCCCTGCGATGTCCTGTTCAGGGCCGACAAGTCCCGGCGCGGCAAGCATGCATTTTCGTGATGGGCTTCCAATAATGAGGATATCACCTGATTGAATGGTCAGATCAGACTGAAGCGTTAGCGACTGCTTGTCTCTTTGAACAGCCTCAACAACGGCGTGTTGAGGGAAAAGTCCTTCGATAAAACTGACCGTCTTGCCGAATATTTTTTCGTTTTCCACGCGGTATGCGCGCAGACTCAATTGCTTTGACCAGGAAAACAGATCAGGGCTTTTGTCCAAGTCGTCCCCGCCACCGGAATAGCTTTCTTCAAGTTTTTTGGCTTCCGCCTTCAGATTTATCCCCATAATCCCGGGTAGCAAAGTGAACATGAGAATTCCGCCGACGGTACCGAAGATGTAAGTTATGCCGTATGCTATGGCTACATCCGTTTCCAGAGCGGTCTTGGCGGCCGCGGAAATCCCGGGCAAATGGGTGATGGCCCCTTCCGCGGTCCCGATTGCGGCCGATGTGGTCAGTGCTCCGGCCAGAAGCCCCGCTGTCGTCCCCGGACTGAAGCCGAAGAGCTTCCCAAGCGCAAGAGCAGTGACCAGTGCCGCCACAGCCACGACCAGGGCAATCCAGATATAGCTCAGCCCCTGTTTCTTCAAGGCTCCGAAAAACTGAGGTCCGACGCTGTAACCGATACAGAATGTAAACAGGGCAAAACTGACGGTTTTCAAAAGTCCGGGAACTTGCACTCCCGGGATTTGTCCCAGAACAAGCGCAACCAGCAGCACCGATGCGGTGGCGCCCAGACTGAATCCTTTAAATTTGAACTTACCGATGTAGTAACCGGCGCCCAGCGACAGAAACAACAAGATCTCAGGATTTTTAAGGCAAATTTCCAAAATATCATTGAACATAAATTACCCCCGTTAAGATTTTTCCTGACATCAGTTGCCGGACTTCTTCCAGGTATCTTGATATTCAGCAAGCAGTTCGCTGATCGCCTTGCCGATTTTCACATAGTCTTCCTTGAACAGGTTCGCAAGAGAGACGCGAACGGACATTTCCGGAGCGGCAAAGCCGCCGCCATCCATCAGCACAACGCCCTTTTTATCGGCAAGATTCCAAACGAAGTCAATTGGTTCGTAAGTTGATTTGAGCCACTCCGCAAAGTCTGTTCCAAATCGTTTTTCCGCAAGTTGCGGAATATCAATCGTCGTGTAATACATTGCGTAGCAAGGCAGTTCGGGTGCTTCGACGCCGAGCGACTTATAGAGCGCCTCGTAGCGCTCTCTTATCAGGTCCTGCGCCTCTTTCTTATAAAGGTGACTGTCCGAGTCGAGGAGTTCCTGAAATGAGAACAGCGCCATCATCACCTGCTGCGGCGTCGAGAGACCGGCGGTATGGTTCAAAGCGACCGCCCGGCTGTCGGCGACTAAGCGGTCGATGAGTTTGATGCTGTCCGGATCGGGCGAGATGGATTCATAGCGTTTGTGCATCCCACCGCGTTTGTCCTTGGGAAGAGCCGCAATAAGCTTGTCCATTATATTGTCTTTGTATATCCCTATGACTCCCAGCCTCCATCCGGTAGCTCCGAAATATTTCGAGAATGAATAGACCAGAATGGTGTTTTCCGGGGCGATGGCCGCCAACGATTTGAATCCGTTCACGAATGTTCCGTAAACATCATCCGTTAGTATGATGAGATCTTTTCTGGTGGTTTGAACCAGTTTCGCGATTTTATCGAGAGATTCCTTTGCGACGCTTGTAGACGGCGGATTTGACGGATTGACGATGAAAAAGGCCTTCACGGAGGGGTCGCTAAGTTTATCGAGTTCCGAATCCGGATACTGCCAATTACTTTTTTCATCCATCTTGATATCAACGACGACCAGCTCATAATCGTTGAGGGTGGGAATATCGAGGTAGGGGGTGAAAATCGGGGTGCCGATGGCGATTTTGTCTCCGGGATTGACGAGAAAATTTTCTTTCAGCGTGTTGAAGATATATGTCATCGCCGCTGTTCCGCCCTCTACCGCGAAAAGGTCCATGGTTCCCGCCGGCGGTTGACAGTCGCACATGGTGTTATCAAGATACGCCTGAACGATCTTTTCGCAGCTTATCAGCATGCGATCAGGCGTAGGATAGTGGTCGCCGAGTATTCCATCGATCAGTTCCCCGGTAAAGGAGTCTCCGTCAAGACCAAGATTCTCCGTCGCATACTTGTATGAATCGGCAAGGAACTGGGAGCCTAGCGATTCAGAATGAATGCGACAGAAGTCGAGCAGACGTCCTCCCATGCCTTTTGATTCTGGAGCGCCGGCGATTCCGGGGCGGCTTAGAATCCGATGCGCTTCCGCAAGGGCGAAGTTTCCAAGCAGGAAAAAGGCATATCTCGGGGTTGTCGCAACCCAGTTCGGGTTTCCCCTCCCCGCATTCAACATCATCCGCTCCCGATTCGAGCTGGCCATCTCAATCTGCTTGTCCTTCAGCTCAAACGGACTCAGACCTTCATAACGTTTTTCTTCATCTCGGCTGTTCATTTTTGCCTCCCCGGGTTTATCTCGTCATTCTTTAATAAATACCTGCTTTTTTGCTGGAAAAGTATAGGTAAAAGTGAGTTGTATGTCAAGGAAAAGTGGCCACAATTCACACGGGAACAGCCTTTAAGATCATGAAAGGACAAAAGTGAATGTATAATCTTTTTTTCCGCCCGACGCGTCAATATAAAGAGGCATTTCGATGCTGAATTCCTGCTCGAAATCGATGGAATCATCTGCATCACGCCAGTCATCCTCGTCGGCGAGATATGGGATGGGACCAAGTGGTGAGAGGCTATCTGTGAGCACCGACATGGGTTGAACATCCGTATCTGTACCATTGCCGCTATTGATCAGTTGCATGACGGCGCCGGTCGGGAATTTGCACAATACTTCATCCCAATGGATCGTGATGCGGCCGCTGGTCTTATTCTGAAGGCGGAAATTGATCTCCTGTTCGCTGATTACCGTAAAGGTGATATCGATGAATTCGTCGGAAACGTGCAGATTGCCCGGTAGCCCCGGGGAACTTTGCGGAGCGCTCTGCTGCTGATCCTCCCACATAGTGAACTGCTGTGCAGGTCCACAGGAGTTCAAAATCATAATAACAAAAATAAAAAAGAGATAGTGAATATTTCTCTCAAATCTCATAAAAAAACCTCACTTCTGATTGATGGATTCAATCTTTTTGATCGTATCCAAGAGATGTTCATTTACAGGCGTCGGGACCCCATGCTTCCTGCCTAATTCGGTGATTTTACCGGCCAGCATCTCCACCTCCGTCTTCCTTCCTGCCTCCACGTCCTGGAGCATGGAGGTTTTCCCGGTGGGGCTGAGACTTGCGAGGACCGCATACCATTTTTCAATATCCTGATCGGAAAGGTCAATGGCCAGTTTCTGCGCCAAGGCGATGACCTCCCTCATGGATGCCTCCATGAGGCTCTGCGCCTCGACGGATGTCTGAAAGACGCCATAGGGTCCCTTCAGTGCCGCCGATGCCTGATTGATGCCCACATTGATCATAAATTTCCACCAGAGAATACGAATCATATCTGCTGGTATTTCGTGAATAATTCCGGCGCTATTGAAAATATCTCGGACCCGCCTGACCCGATCGGAGAGGACAGGGTTCCGCTTCTCCCCAAAAAAGATCTTTCCCTGGGTGGTATAGATGACATTATTTCCCTCCCGCAGGGCGTCGATACCCACGACGGTGGCGTAAAGGATCTTCTCCGCACCATAGATGGCGCCGATGCGCTCTTCGCTGTCGATGCCGTTCATCAAAGAAATAATGATCGTATTCTTTCCGACGCCGCTTTTCATTTCCTCGATGGCCTGATCAAGGTGATGATGCTTTACCGTAACTATAAGCAGATCAGCGGCGGGGAAAGACTCTTTACTGTTCAGTACCGGAATGGGATAGGTCTTGCCGTTGACGATGACGCCTTCCCTGCGGAGTCGCTCACAACGCTCGCCGTCGGCGATAAAAGAAACACAGCTCGGGTCCATATCGTAAAAAATGCTTGCGTAAGCAGCCCCGACGGCCCCGGCGCCGATGATGTGAATCCTCTCGATAGACTCTGTCGAGCCTGATAGACTCTTGCTCATCCCAGTTACCTCCCCCCTTTCGGTAGTAAGTCATACTTTTTCAAGAAGCGCCTCTGCATGCAATACTTTCACTTCCTGCCTAAAAAAAAGTTTACCAGCATTTATGAATATTTTCAATTATTTTGTCTTTTCAGCCGTTGAACGCTGGTCGGGTATGTCGGGCTTTTGTCCCAGAAATGCCTGGTCGTCGTTCCTTCGATATATCTCTTGGAGAGTTTGTTGACAGCAAAGGGAATCTGGGTTATGCAACATCGCCTTAAATGACTCTCTGAGGAAGCCTACTGCCATGAAGAAAATCCAACGTATCTTGATTGCCAACCGGGGCGAGATCGCCCTCCGGATCATCCGGACGGTCCGGGACATGAATATCGAAGCCATCGCCGTCTATGAAAAGCCGGACAGCGACGCTTATTTCCATCGTTTTGCCGACCGGGTCATCCAGATCGGGATCGAACCGAACCGGGGATACCTTGATATTGAAAGGATCATTCAGGCGGCCGTAAATACGGGATCGGATGCGATTCACCCCGGATACGGTTTTTTATCCGAAAACGCCGATTTTGCAGAGGCCTGCCTGCGGGAAGGGATTATTTTTACTTCCGTCATTCGTGATCTGGGGAACAAGGTTTTAGCCCGGGAGATGATGGTAAAGGCGGGAATCCCCGTGGTTCCGGGTACGGAAAGCCTGCCCGTGGGACCGGAGGGTTTAACTGCGGCGACGGCCTTTGCCAAAGAGGCCGGTTATCCCATCATCCTTAAGGCGACGGCGGGCGGCGGCGGTCGGGGGGTGAGAAGGGTCAACAGCGATCAGGAGTTAAAACTCAATATTTCTTCGGCGCGGGCGGAGGCGATTGCCGCCTTTCACGATGACCGCATTTACGCGGAAAAATATATCGAATCCCCTCGCCACATCGAGGTCCAGATCCTGGCCGATAAATATGGCCATGTCGTGCATCTGGGAACCAGGGATTGTTCGATTCAGAGGCGTCACCAGAAATTGCTGGAGATAGCTCCGGCGGATCTTCCCGAACCTATTATAGAAGCTCTCCATCAGGCGGCGGTCAAGGCGGCCCGGGCGGCAGAATATGTCAATGCGGGAACCGTCGAGTTTCTTGTCGATTCCCGGACTAATGAATTCTGGTTCATGGAGGTAAACACCCGCCTCCAGGTGGAACATACGGTCACGGAGATGATTACCGGCGAAGACCTCGTCCAGGAGCAGATTCGGATCGCCGAGGGCAGACCCCTACAGATTCGCCAGGAGGATGTCCGCTTGAACGGTATTGCCGTTGAGGTTCGCATTAACGCCGAGGATCCGAAAAACAACTTTATGCCCGAGGGGGGCAAGCTCATCGA